>PLUH01000106.1 GCA_003164825.1 Hyphomicrobiales bacterium | reverse complement strand
GGCGAGGGCGAGGGGCGGATGGCCGATCTTCTCCGCGACATCGACGCCGGCCAGGCGAAGCCCCTCTACAATTACCTCCATGACATGCCGAGCATGGAGGCCGCGGTGATACCCGTGCTGCCGAAGCATGTGATCGGGCGGATCGTCGGCCATCACGCCTGCTTCGACGCCGGGCGCGGCTGTCCGTTCCAGTGCAGCTTCTGCACGATCATCANNTCGCCCGCAACCGCAACTGGGAGTCGATCCTCGACCGGCTTATCGATTTGAGGGAGAACAAGGGCATCCCGATCAAGCTCATCCTTCAGGTCGACACGCTCTGCCATAGGATTCCGGGCTTCATCGAGAAGGCGGCCCGGGCCGGCTGCAACCAGGTCTTCGTCGGGCTCGAGAGCGTCAATCCCGAATCGCTCCAGGGCGCGAAGAAGCGGCAGAACAAGATCTGGGAGTACCGGGTCATGCTGCAGGCCTGGCGAAAGCAGAAGGTGATGACCTGGGCGGGCTTCATCATCGGTTTTCCGACCGACACGCCCGAATCGATCGCTCGCGACATCGAGATCATCAAGAAGGAGCTGCCGCTCGACATCCTCGAGTTCTTCTTCCTGACGCCGCTGCCCGGCTCCGAGGATCACAAAGTCCTTTACCACAAAGGGGTTGCGATGGACCCCGACATGAACAAGTACGATCTTGAGCATGTCACCACCGGGCACCCCAAGATGTCGCCCGCTCAATGGACAAAGGCCTATCGCGACGCCTACAGCCGCTATTACTCGGACGAGCATGTCGAGACGATTCTCAAGCGCGCCGCCGCCACCGGGCTCCGGATGAACAAGGTTGCCGACGTAATGACGGCCTTCTCCTCCGCCGCGCGCATCGAGGGCGTCCACCCGCTGCAATGCGGCATCGTGCGGCGCAAGGTGAGGACGAGCCGCCGGCACGGCATGCCGATCGTCAATCCGCTCATCTTCTACCCAGTGCGCGCGGTCGAATTCGTGTCCGTAGTCGCGCAATGGCTGAACGTCGGATGGCGCTATCACCGGATCAAGAAGCGCGTCATTGAGGATCCGGCGAGCAAGACCTATGTCGACGACGCGACACGCCCGGTGTCCATCGATGAGATGGAGAACGACGAACTCGTCGCGGCCTTCGCCGATAAGATCCCGGATACGTACGGCGCCCCGAAGAAGCACGCCGTCGCCGCTACGTGAGCGGCGCTGGGGGCGCGATTCCTGCGCGTACCGAGCCGCCGATCATGAGTAGCAACGACACTGGGGCTCCGCTTCCGCCTGGTCTGGAGCGATTGTGCCTGACGGTTCACCTTCCCCCGCAAATCATCGCCGCGCTGGCGCCGTTGCCCGGTGACAAGGGGCGCGTATTCCGCCTCACCCAGTCGGGTCGGCTCTATCACCTGAACGCCGACGCCGAGCGTAGCGCTGGCCTCGCACTCCCGCCTCGCGCCGCGTTCCATATCTTGCGACACGCACGCGCGACGCGGCGGCGCCTGTACGCTGGCGCTGATACGGCGGCGCTGGTAGAGACTCGCTTGTGGCGATCGAGAACCGCAGCGGCGCGCTATGAGCGCCTTGACGTGACCGAGGAGGCGCGCAAGTCCCACATGTTGCCGACGCCACTCGGGTGAAAAGCGTGCGGGGGGTAAAAATCACAACTAGTTCAAGGGCCGTCCGGCCCTGGTAAGGGAGAGGTCGAGAGTTCAATCCTCTCTTGCAGCGCCACTCCACGCCATCGATGTTGCCACCAGAAGCGCCGCATCGCGAAAATTCAACATGAGCCGGGACATCCCGGAGAGGGACGAGGGCATGAGCAGCGAAGACAAGAAAGACCGTTCCCATCTTCCAATGCCGAGCCCGCAGCGAACCGGCCCAATCGCTTACGACGCGAAAGATTCTGACGCCAAGAACCCGGCCATCGAGCAATTGCGCCCGCCCAAGGGGGCGCCGAACGTTCTGATCGTCCTCATCGATGACGCGGGGTTTGGCGCGTCGAGCGCCTTCGGCGGGCCGTGCCAGACGCCGAACGCCGAACGCCTCGCCGCGGGCGGCCTGAAGTTCAACCGTTTCCATACGACGGCGCTATGCTCGCCGACTCGACAAGCGCTGCTGACGGGACGCAACCACCATTCCGCCGGNNATGTCGCCGCTGGCGCGGACGCTGAAGCTCAACGGCTACTCCGCGGCGCAGTTCGGCAAATGTCACGAAGTTCCGGTTTGGGAGACGAGCCCCGTCGGGCCGTTCGACGCCTGGCCGACGGGCGGCGGCGGCTTCGAGTACTTCTACGGCTTCATCGGCGGCGAGGCGAACCAGTGGTATCCGACGTTGTACGACGGCACGACGCCGGTCGAGCCCAAGAAGACGCCCGAAGAGGGCTATCACCTCATGGAGGACATGACCGACAAAGCCATGAATTGGATCGGGCAGCAAAAGGCGCTCGCATCGGACAAGCCGTTCTTCGTCTATTTCGCGCCCGGCGCCACTCACGCCCCGCACCACGTGCCCAAAGAATGGGCCGACAAGTACAAGGGCAAATTCGACGCCGGATGGGACAAGCTGCGCGAGGAAACCTTCGCCCGGCAGAAGGCGCTTGGAGTCATTCCGGCCGACTGTCAGCTCACCGCCCGCCATAAGGAGATTCCGGCATGGGATGAAATGCCGGAGGCGCTGAAGCCAGTGCTTCGGCGGCAGATGGAGGTCTATGCGGGCTTCATGGAGTATACCGACCACCACGTCGGGCGGCTCCTCGACTCGCTGAACAAGCTCAATATCCTCGACGACACCCTCGTTTACTACATCATCGGCGACAACGGCGCCTCGGCCGAGGGCACCTTGAACGGCACCTTCAATGAGATGCTGAACTTCAACGGGATGGCGGCGCTCGAGACGCCGGAATTCCTCACCGCTCACATCGACCAGTTCGGCGGCCCGGAATCCTATAACCATTTCGCCGTCGGCTGGGCGCACGCGATGGACACGCCCTACCAGTGGACGAAGCAGGTCGCGTCCCATTGGGGCGGGACCCGCAACGGTACGATCGTTCACTGGCCGAAGGGAATTCAGGCCAAAGGGGAGATACGCCCACAATTCCACCACGTGATCGACGTCGCCCCGACGATCCTGGAGGCGGCGGGGCTTCCCGAGCCAATCTCAGTGAACGGCGTGCAGCAGAAGCCGATCGAGGGCGTCAGCATGCTGTACGCGTTCAACGACGCCAATGCGGCGGACCGGCA
>PLUH01000154.1:2635-10503 GCA_003164825.1 Hyphomicrobiales bacterium | reverse complement strand
GGCCGCTATCCACCCCCATGGAATCTGAGACGCGCCTTCGGCGCTCCTCAGGACGAGGAGGTTGTGTGATTCCACCGAACCATAACGCGCTCTAATCGTGCGCCGCTCCGCCGCCCGCTTCTGGCGCCTGGCCGACCGCGCCACTTTGCCGTGCGGGCGCGGGTTGGTTCCACTGAGGCGTGCAGACGACATATTGGTCCGCGATCGCTTCGTGGTCGCCTTGCTTTTCGCGCTGGAAATAAAGATAGCAGACGCTGAGGGCGCCGGTGCGGTAATCGACCCGGAACACGCCGCCTTCCTGCTCGTGCCGGGTGGCGATGAGGCCATAGTCGCTGGGCTCCTGCTTCGTCGCGCCATCGCCGCCGCGATAGCAGGACGTGACCCCGAACGCGCCCGGTCCGACGTCGGTTCGGCCCGGATTGTGAGCGAATTGGCACGCGATGACATCGCCGGTCAATTTATCCAGTCGATAGACCAACGACAGATTGATCTGCGGCGCGGCGAGAAATTCGTATTGCGGCTGGGCCGCGTCGGCCGGCGGCGCCAGGAGGCATGCCGCCATCGCGATTACCGAAGTCTTCGCCACCATTGCTCAGCTCCGCGAACAGCGAATCACCCGCGGTCAAGTGTAACCGAGCCTCCTGACAAATGGTTAAGATCGAGCCAAATCGTCGTCACGCGGTCAGGATCTCCTTGGAGGCCACGGTCGAATCGGGCTTGAGCCGATAGACGAGCGGGACGCCGGTCGCCAGCTCCATGCTGGGAATGGTTTCAGGCGTGAGGCGGTCGAGCACCATCACCAGCGCCCGGAGGGAGTTGCCGTGAGCCGCCACCAGCACCCGCTTGCCGCCAAGCACCGCCGGGAGAATATTCTGACAATAATAGGGGAGCGCGCGGGCGACGGTGTCCTTGAGGCTTTCGCCGCCGGGCGGCTCGACGTCATAGCTGCGCCGCCATTTGTGAACCTGCTCCTCGCCCCATTTCTTGCGCGCATCGTCCTTGTTGAGGCCAACAAGATCGCCGTAATCGCGCTCATTGAGCGCCTGATCCCGGCTTTCGGGCAGGCCGGTCTGGCCCAGTTCGGCGAGGGTCAAATCGAGCGTGTGCTGGGCGCGGATGAGCGCCGAGGTGAAGGCAAGGTCGAATGTGATCCCGTGCGCCTTCAGGCGGCGTCCGGCCTCCTTGGCCTCTTCGACGCCGGCCGGCGTCAAATCCACGTCGCGCCAACCGGTGAACAGGTTCTTCAGGTTCCATTCGCTCTGACCATGGCGCAACAGAACAAGCAGACGATCGTTGGCGGGCATTGGCGGTTCACCTTGTTCGAGGGGCCGTGCGGCCACTCTAGAAGCACGCGTGAGCGACGGCGCCAACCGGAAAACCGACTGCGATCATTCGAAACATTGCCGGTGAGCGCTCGGCGCGAGGACAGGCTTGAGCGGAGGCAGCCGCGCGCGGGCGATCGCCCGGACGCCGACCGGACGATAGACCTGTTTGATCGCCTCGACGATATGGACGCCGGCGAAGGGAAGTCCGAGCGCGGCGCCGACCCGCTCGATCGTCGGCGCGGCGCGGATCATGAACGGACGCGTGACCGGCGGCGCGTAAAGCGCTTCGCCCCAGAAGACTGGCGAGAACTCGGCGCGATGCAAGAGATCGCGGAGCTGCGGCTTCGAATAAGGCTGGCCTTGGCCGTAAGGCGTGCTGTCCGCGCGCGCCCAGACGCCGCGGCGGGAGGGAGCGATCACCAGGATTCGTCCCTCCGGCGCGGTGACGCGCCACAGTTCCTCGAGCAGCGCGTCCGGCCGGTCGGCCGCCTCCAGAGCATGGGCCAGGAGCAGACGATCGATCGAGCCGTCCGGCAGCGGCAGCATTTGCGCCTCGACCAGCGCCGCCGAGCACCGCCCACTGCCCGGCCAGATTACGACGCCCTGCTCCGCCGGCATCAAGGCCAGGCATCGCTTGGCGCCGTCGCGGAATCGGTCGAGATATGGCGTTCCGTAACCCACGGCGGCGACGGACAGGCCGGCGCCGTTGTCCCAGCGCTCGCGCAAGACCCGCCCGATCAGGCGTCGAGCGACGGCGCCGAGGGGCGAACCGTAAAAGCTCTGCAAACTATGGACGTCGAGAGGCATCGAAATCCGCCGGACCGGGGGCAAGCGACTTTGAATGACCGTTCGACCTTTCGCAATGCATTCGGGGCAAACGGTCGCCGCCAAAGACAAGGCTTCGGACGGCGGCTATAGTGCGGCGAACGCGTCACCCCTCCGCCTCGTCCTGAGGCGCCCCGGANNCCCGGAGGGGCCTCGAAGGACGTTCCAGTTGCGCCGAGCCGGCTGAGCCCTCCGAAGCATCCTTCGAGACGCGCCTTCGGCGCTCCTCAGGATGAGGTGGTGGCCTGCAAAAGTCTATTCGATCCCCAGGAGTTCTCTTCATGACGATGAGCGTTCATCAGTATCTCTGCCTCACCGACAATTATGGCGCCCTGGTGCATGATTCCGCGACCGGATCGACCGCGTGCGTCGATGCGCCGGAAGCAGGGCCGACCTTCGCGGCGCTCGCCGAGCGCGGCTGGACTCTGTCCGACGTCCTCCTCACCCATCATCACGCCGACCACATTCAGGGCGTTCCGGAGCTGAAGGCGAAGTTCCCGAATGCGAGGGTGTGGGGACCGGCCAAGGATGCGGCGCGGATTCCGTTTCTCGACCAACGGGTGGTCGAAGGCGACTTGGCGCGCGTCGGCTCGCTGGCGGCGAAAGTGATCGAGACGCCGGGGCATACGCTCGGGCACATCGCCTATTATTTCGACGAAGACCGGATCGCCTTTTGCGGCGACACGCTGTTCTCGCTCGGGTGCGGACGAGTCTTCGAGACGCCCTACCTGGTCATGTGGAGCTCGCTCATGAAGCTTGCCGCGCTTCCCGGCGAGGCGCAGGTCTATTGCGGCCATGAATACACTCAGGCGAACGGCCGGTTCGCCGTCACCATCGAGCCCGGCAATCCGATTCTGAAGGCCAGGGTCGAAGAAATCGCGCGGCTGCGCGCGGAAGGCCGCCCGACCTTGCCGACGACGATCGCGGCCGAGCTCGCCGCCAATCCGTTCCTGAGGGCCGAGGAACCGTCGGTTCAGGCCGCGGTCGGCATGACCGGAGCGGATCCCGCGGCGGTGTTCGCGGAAGTTCGCGCCCGCAAGGACCGCTTCTGAAGCCTTTCAGCTCTTCTTGGTCGCGAGCGACTCGAGCCGCTTCTGCATGTCCGAGAGCTGAGTGCGCAGTTCGTCGATGTCGTCCTCGGAATTGGCCTTCTTGGCCGGCAGTTCCGCCGCCGACTTTGCGCCCGCGAACGGCACGAACATCGCCAGCGCCTGATTGAACGCGGCGAAATTCTTCTTGGTCAGTTCCTGCATGGCGGCGAAGGAGCCGGTGGAAAACGCCTCCGGACCAAACATGCGGCTCGCGGCTTCGCGCATCGACTGTTGCTCGCCGGAAAAGCGGTCGATCGAGAATTCGAGGTAGCTCGGCAGGATCGCCTGCATGCTGTCGCCATAGAAGCGGATCAGCTGGCGCAGGAATGTCGTCGGCAGCAGCGATTGGCCCTCGATTCCCTCCTGCTCGAAAATGATCTGGGTCAGCACCGAACGGGTGATGTCTTCGTTGGTCTTGGCGTCGTAAACGATGAAGTCCTCCCCGCCTTTCACCATCTTCGCCAGGTCGGCCAAGGTCACGTAGGCGCTCGACGCGGTATTGTAGAGCCGGCGGTTGGCGTATTTTTTGATCGTGGTCGGAGTGGAATTGGCCATGAGGTTTATGGGTCCCAGAGTGACGTGGGCCCTTTCGGGTCAACACAAGATAAGCGTTTTTTGCTGCGCGAGAAACTTCTTTTTGCGCCGCAACGAGCGCCGTAGGCTCATTTTCGGCCCACTCGCGCGGGCGCGCCGCGCCTATATGATAGTGGCGCCGTTCGTGGGAGATCGTGTAGAAGCCATCCGATCAAGGCGTCCACGCCAACATTGCTCGACAGGGAGATTGACATGCCAGCCTCTGAGATCGTCATCGCAAGCGCAAAGAGAACCCCCGTCGGCTCGTTCAACGGCGCATTCGGTTCGACGCCCGCCCACGAGCTCGGCGCAATTGCGATCAAGGGCGCTCTCGAAGCGGCGAAGGTCGACGCGGGCGAAGTGGACGAAGTGATCCTCGGGCAGGTTCTTTCCGCCGCGGAGGGCCAGAATCCGGCCCGCCAAGCGGCGATGAAAGCTGGCGTTCCACAGGAGAAGACGGCGTTCGGCGTCAACCAGCTGTGCGGCAGCGGCTTGCGCGCCGTTGCGCTCGGACTGCAACAGATCGCCAACGGCGACGCCCACATCATCGTCGCCGGCGGCCAGGAGTCGATGTCGCTCGCCCCCCACGCGGCCTATCTCAGGAGCGGGGTCAAGATGGGGGAATTGAAGCTCGTCGACACCATGCTGCAGGACGGCCTCATCGACGCCTTTCACGGCTATCACATGGGCAACACGGCGGAGAACATCGCCCGGAAGTGGCAGATCAGCCGCGAGGACCAGGATCGCTTCGCCGTCGGCTCCCAGAACAAGGCGGAGGCGGCGCAGAAGGCCGGCCGGTTCAAGGATGAAATTGTGCCGGTGACGATCTCGTCGCGCAAGGGCGACGTCATCGTCGACGCCGACGAATATCCGCGCCACGGCGCCACCATCGAGGCGATGGCGAAACTGAAGCCAGCCTTTTCCAAGGACGGAACGGTGACCGCCGCCAACGCCTCGGGCCTCAACGACGGGGCGGCCGCGCTGGTGGTCATGAGCGCCGCCGAGGCCAAGAAGCGCGGGCTGACGCCGATGGCGCGCATCGTGTCCTGGGCGACCGCGGGCGTCGATCCGGCGATCATGGGGACCGGGCCGATTCCGGCCAGCCGCAAGGCGTTGGAAAAGGCCGGCTGGTCGGTCAAGGACCTCGAACTGGTCGAAGCCAACGAGGCCTTCGCCGCCCAGGCGCTGGCGGTCAACAAGGACCTCGGCTGGGATCCGGCGATCGTCAACGTTAACGGCGGCGCGATCGCGCTCGGCCATCCGATCGGCGCTTCGGGCGCCCGGGTGCTGACCACGCTCTTGCACGAAATGGCGCGCCGGAACGCGAAAAAGGGCCTGGCGACGCTCTGCATCGGCGGCGGCATGGGCATTGCCATGGCGGTCGAACGGTAGAAAAAATCGGTCTAAAAAAGAGACCGGACGCGGGCCGACTTAACGGCCCGGGTCGCAAACAATCTTGGGGAGGAAATATGGCGAGAGTTGCGGTAGTCACCGGCGGCACGCGCGGCATCGGCGCGGCCGTCTCGAAGGCGCTGAAGGCCGAGGGGCGCCAAGTTGCGGCGACCTATCATTCCAACGATGAGGCGGCGGCGAAGTTCAAGGCCGAGACCGGCGTTCACGTCTACAAGTGGAACGTCGCCGACTACAATGAATGCGTGTCTGGCCTTGGCAAGATCGCCGCTGACATCGGTCCGGTCGACATCCTCGTCAACAATGCGGGCATCACCAAGGACGGGATGTTCCACAAGATGACCCCGGACCAATGGTACGGCGTCATCAACACCAACCTCAATTCCCTCTTCAACATGTGCCGGCCGGTCATCGAGGGGATGCGCGAGCGCGGGTTCGGCCGCATCATCAACATCTCGTCGATCAACGGCCAGAAGGGCCAAATGGGCCAGGCCAATTATTCGGCCGCCAAGGCCGGCGATCTTGGCTTCACCAAGGCGCTGGCGCAGGAGAACGCCAACAAGGGAATTACGGTCAACGCGATCTGTCCCGGCTATATCGCAACGGAAATGGTCCTGGCCGTGCCGAAGGACGTGCTCGAAAAAGCGATTCTGCCGCAGATTCCGGTGCGCCGCCTCGGCCAGCCGGAGGAGGTTGCCCGCTGCGTCGTCTTCCTCGCCTCCGACGACTCCGGCTTCATCACCGGCGCGACTTTGTCCGCCAACGGCGGACAGATCATGGTCTGACGCGCCGCAGGACGTGGCTCGCCTCGCGCCTCAGGATTGCGCGACGCGCATCTCCTGGTCGTGCCGGGCCTCCACCTCGGCGACGATCGCCGCAAGGATGCCGTTGATCTCGAAATCCTTCGGCGTGAAGACCGCCGCAACGCCGGCGGCCCTCAACCGCTCCGCGTCAGGGGGCGGGATGATGCCGCCCACAATCACCGGCACTCGTTCGAGTCCGGCCGCGCGCAAGAGCTTGAGCACCTCCTCGGTGAGGGCGATATGCGAACCCGACAGGATCGACAGGCCGACGCAGTGGACGCCCGACTTGGCCGCCTCGACGATTTCGGCCGGAGTGAGCCGGATGCCGTCGTAAAGGACGTCCATGCCGGCGTCGGTGGCGCGGGCCGCGATCTGCTCCGCGCCGTTNNAGCTTGAGCGAGACGCGTTCGACCTCTCCGCGCAGCGCATCAAGACCGGCCGATTCTTGGCGGGCCTTCGGCGAAACCCCGGTCGGGGCGCGAAAGACGCCAAACTCCGCCCGCAGCGTGTCGCCCCATTCGCCCGTCGTGGCGCCGGCCTTGGCCGCCTCGATCGAGGCGGGCATGATGTTCGCGCCGCTCGCGGCCGCGGACCTCAGCGCTCTGAGCGCCTCGCGGACGCGCTTTTCGCCGCGCTGCGCTCGCCACGCCTCGAGCCGGGCCACCTGCTCCGCCTCGGCCTCGGCTGAAGGAACCATGATCGAGTTCTCGCCGGCAGTCAGCGGCGAGGGCTCGGAATTGACGAAGGCGTTCACGCCGACGACGATCTGCTCGCCGCGCTCGATCGCCTCGAGCCGGCGGGTGTTGGATTCGACGAGTTTCGCTTTCAGCACGCCCGTCTCGATTGCCTTGACCGCGCCGCCCATCGCGTCGATGGCGGCGATTTCCGCGACCGCCTCGCTCTTCAGCTTGGCGACCAGCGCTGCGACCTCCTTGCTGCCGTCGATAATGTCGCCGAACTCGAGCAGGTCGGTTTCATAGGCCATGATCTGCTGCAGGCGCAGCGACCATTGTTGGTCGAACGGCCGCGGCAGGCCGAGCGCCTCGTTCCANNTTGACCTGGACGCCGTAGCGGAAGCGGCGCTTGGAAGGATCCTGCACGCCGAACCGGTCGCGGGTGATCTCGTCCCACAATTCGACGAACGCACGCATCTTGGCGAGCTCGGTCACGAAGCGCATGCCGGCGTTGACGAAGAACGAGATACGCGCGACCACCTCGGCGAAACCCTTCTCGTCGACCTCGCCCGATTGGCGGACCCGATCGAGCACGGCGATCGCTGTGGCGAGCGCGTAGGAAAGCTCCTGGACTGGCGTCGCCCCAGCTTCTTGCAGATGGTAGGAGCACACGTTCATCGGGTTCCACTTCGGCGTCTCGCGGGCGCAGAACAGGATCAGGTCCTTGGTCAGCCGGAGCGAGGCGTCGGGCGGGAACACATAGGCGCCGCGGGCCAGATATTCCTTGATGATGTCGTTCTGGGTCGTACCCTGGAGTTCGGGGCGCGGCGCGCCTTGTTCGTCGGCGACCGCGATATAGAGCGCCATCAACCAGGGCGCGGTGGCGTTGATGGTCATAGAGGTATTCATCGACGCGAGTGGAATGTCCTCGAACAGGGCCCGCATGTCGCCGATGTGGGAGATCGCGACGCCGACCTTACCGACCTCGCCGCGCGCCAGGATGTGATCGCTGTCGAAACCGGTCTGGGTCGGCAAGTCGAAAGCGATCGAGAGGCCGGTCTGTCCCTTGGCCAGGTTCTGCCGGTAGAGCCGATTGGATTCGCGCGCGGTCGAATGCCCGGCATAGGTGCGGAAGATCCAGGGCTTGTCGCGGCGCGCCGTTGGCGC
>PLUH01000154.1:0-2623 GCA_003164825.1 Hyphomicrobiales bacterium | reverse complement strand
CTCGAGACAGCTGGAACCCTGCCGCAGCGCGCCTTCGCGGGTCACCGCAGCGCGACCGCGCTCACGGAGAGAACCGTCGCCAGCAGGCCGCCGACAACCACGATAATCGTCAGATAGGGCTCGTATGCGCCATAGGGCCTGAGCCACCAATCGTGGGCGCAAAGCCCGGCGTACGCGCCGAGCGTTGCGTAGAAGGAATTCCAGTATGGCCCCATTCCCTGCCGCCCGAGGGCGTAATCCACAGCAAAACCAACAGAAAAAAACGCCACGACGGCGCTCAAGAGGAAAGCCGCAAAGTCGAAACCCTCGAGATTGAGAATCAAATTGAGTAACGGCCAGTCCGACATCGCCGCAGGTCCTTGGCCCGCTGCGGCCGCCGGAATTCCGCAGCCGCGATCGATCTTGCCTACGCGCGATTTCCTGCTATGGCGTAAACTCCATTGCCGGCAAGCGAATCGCCGCGAATTGGCGAAAGTCGGATTGATTTTCACCCGCTCAGGCGCAATGGTTGATTGTGCGGCGCAATAATAGGGTCAATTCGACTTCAGCCGCACCCAGGACGCTGCCCGTTGAGGAAGCCATGAACACTCGCCCCGTCGGCGCCGAGCCGCTTCAGGCGGCGCAGAATAAGGATCTCTACGAAATCGGCGAGATCCCGCCGTTGGGTCACGTGCCCGCGTCGATGTACGCCTGGGTCGTGCGCAAGGAGCGGCATGGGCCGCCCGAGAAAGCCATGCAGATCGAGGTCGTGCCGACCTGGCCGCTCGACAGCCACGACGTGCTCGTCCTCGTGATGGCGGCGGGCGTCAATTACAACGGCGTCTGGGCCGCGCTCGGCGAGCCGGTGTCGACGCTCGACGTGCACAAGCTGCCCTATCACATCGCTGGCTCCGACGCCTCGGGCATCGTTTGGGCTGTGGGGTCCAAGGTGAAGCGGTGGAAAGTCGGCGACGAGGTGGTCGTTCACTGCAACCAGGACGACGGCGACGACGAGGAATGCAACGGCGGCGACCCGATGTTCTCGGCCTCCCAGCGCATCTGGGGCTATGAGACGCCGGACGGCTCCTTTGCCCAGTTCTGCCGGGTGCAGGACCGGCAGCTGATGGCGCGCCCGAAGCATCTCACCTGGGAGGAAGCCGCCTCCTATACGCTAACCCTCGCCACTGCTTACCGCATGCTGTTCGGCCACGAGCCCCATCGGCTGAAGCCCAGCGACAATGTTCTCGTCTGGGGCGCTTCAGGGGGGCTGGGCGTGTTCGGCGTCCAGCTCTGCGCGGCGGCCGGCGCCAACGCGATCGGCGTCATCTCCGACGAGACGAAGCGCGACTATGTGATGTCGCTCGGCGCCAAGGGCGTGCTCAATCGCAAGGACTATAATTGCTGGGGGCAGCTGCCGAAGGTCAATTCGCCTGAGTACAACGCATTCATGGGCGAGGCCCGCAAGTTCGGCAAGGCGATCTGGAACATCACCGGCAAGCAGGACGTCGACACGGTGTTCGAGCATCCCGGCGAGCAGACGTTCCCGGTCTCGTGCTTTGTCGTCAAGCGCGGCGGGATGGTGGTGTTCTGCGCCGGGACGACGGGGTTCAACATCACCTTCGACGCCCGCTTCGTCTGGATGCGCCAGAAGCGCATCCAAGGCTCCCATTTCGCCAACCTCAAGCAAGCTTCGGCGGCCAACAAATTCGTGATCGACCGCCGCATCGACCCGTGCATGTCCGAAGCCCTGCCGTGGACGGAGATACCGGCGGCCCACACCAAGATGTGGAAGAACCAACACAAGCCCGGCAACATGGCGGTGCTCGTCAACGCCCCGACCACCGGTTTGCGCACGTTAGAGGACGTGCTCGACGCCAGACGAAAGTAGGCCCGCGCGGCCACGCGCCAGCCCGAGGCGTTTGCGTTCGTTCGCGCCACCCGGTAAAGCGACGTCTCGGCCCCGGGCCGCCGGGCGAACCGGCGACGCGCGGCGCCATTCCCGACATGTTTGCGTGCGGGTCTCACGCCGTATCCGGGCGCCGGGCCTGAAGCGCGGGCGAACGAGAATCATTGAGGGTCATGACCGCAGCGGCGGACCAAGATCGGCGAAAGCGGGAGGCGGCCCGGCGGGCGCTGGAACTGGTGAGGCCCGGGATGAAGCTCGGCCTCGGCACTGGCACGACTGCCCGCCACTTCGTCGATCTCGTCGGGGAGCGGGTTAAGGGCGGTCTTCAGGTCGTCTGCGTCGGCACCTCCAAGGCGACCGAAGAGCAGGCGAAGGCTCTCGGCATTCCGCTTTCCACCCTCGACGATCTCTTGGATCTCGACCTGACGGTCGACGGAGCGGACGAAGTCGATCCGCAGCTGCGACTGATCAAAGGGGGCGGCGGCGCGCTGCTGCGCNNTGCTCGGGGCCTTTCCGTTGCCCATCGAAGTCGTTCCTTTCGGCCTCGCGGCGACGCGCGGCCATATCGAACGCGCCCTCGCCGGCCTCGGTCTCGCCGGCCCGATCCGCCTGCGCGGCGGGTCCGAACCGTTCATCACTGACGGGGGACACTATATTCTTGACTGCTCGCTCGGCGCCATCGATCAGCCCGAGCGGTTGGGGGAGAGTCTGTCGATGATTCCCGGCGTCGTCGAGCAC
>PLUH01000382.1 GCA_003164825.1 Hyphomicrobiales bacterium | reverse complement strand
GCGAAACGAGACCCTTCTTCAACAGCCTGCTAGCAGGCTGCTGAAAAAGTCACTGCGTTTCGGCAGGAAGGAGGTTGGGTGCGAAATTTTTCGCCTGAATATGGTTCATCGGCGGAAGACATCCTCGGCCTTGGTTCATTGTTATCTGCTTCTTCACGCCGCCAGACACGCTTTGCCGCTTGGAGCCAGAAGCTTGGGCAGGCGGACGATATTGTAGGCTGCAATGGCGAAGACAAAGACGGCGCGGACCTTGGCGAGGCCGCGCACCTTCACTTGTGTGAGCCCGCCGACAGTCTTGCTCCAGCCGAAGCATTCCTCGATGCGTTTGCGCAGCCGCTGGCTGATCGCATAACGAAGGCTCGCTGCGACCTCGGGCGGGACGGCGGTCTTGCGCGCCTTGCCGGTTTTGCTGACCGCCCCGTTGATCGCCACGTGCGGCTCGATCCCGCGCTCGTCCACCAGCCACTCGACCATCTCGGCCGAGCCGTAGCCCGCATCAGCGACCAGGCGTGACGGCGTGACGCCGAACTGTTCAGCCGTGCGGTCGAGCATCGTCTTGGCCGCGCCGACTTCGGCCTGTCGAATGGTCGTCGTCGCCTCGACGTCCATGATCACCGCATGCTTCAGATCGATGAGGTAGTTGTCGGAATAGGCATAACCGGCGACGGAGTTGGCCGAAGCGGTGCAGCAGGCCGCCGGATCGATCGGCGAGATCGCCTTTGGCTCGACCGTCGTCGCTCCGCCGAAGGCCGCGTCATCGAGAACCGATAAATATTCCGCGACCGTGCGACTGGGGGTCGGATCGAGATCTTCGACTTTCTCGACGCCGATGCGCATCCGCCACGATCACGCTGGCGTGGACTGCGGGGGCCTCGGTGAGCACACGACTTTGCATAAGAGCCGGAAGAAGGCCTCCGGGGTCATGAACGCGAATGAGCCCAGCGGGACCGCATAATCTGGGGCATTGCCGCCGACAACTGGAGGCCCGCAAGATACCGCCCGCATTTCTATTCTGCCATGGCGATGGTGCGCCGGCGCGACCGCGCCGATCGGATCAGGCCAGCTTCCCACGGATCATCGATTTGGTGGCTGTGAGGCCGGCCGACACGCTCACGATCTTCCGCGACGAGCGCCATTACCTGCCTCGAGGGCGCGTCAGGTTGGTAGGCCTTCATACTGTCGTCCGTTGCGGGGGGCCGGCCGTCGCCAGTGGAATGACCTCCCCGCCGTGTTTCGTGTCTCCCATTATCCTCCGGCCAACTTGGTTCGCTGCGTCCTGAAGAGGATCGTTGGCCAGATGCGCGTACCGTTCGGTTGTGCGGGCATTCGCGTGCCCAAGCAGCTTGCCAATGAGGAATAAGCTGGCCCCTTCTGCGACAGCGAAACTGGCGAACGAATGTCGCAAGTCGTGAATTCTCAATCCCTCGAGACTCGCGTTGGCGCGTACCTTGGTGAACGCCCGCCGCAGCCCGATAGCGTGCCCTTCGCCCCGCGCCGCAGGAAAGACGAACAAGCTTTCCGTTGCCTGCGTTTCCCCACTCGACGTCGCGATCCGCTTAGAAAGGATTTCGAGGGCGGGCGCGGATAGCGAAATGCGACGCTCGCCGGTCTTCCCACCCGCCTTCGTCCTTTCCGGCGGGAGAACCAGAACTTTTCGANNTTAGGGAGAACCAGAACTTTTCGAAGCTCGTCAACCTCCGACCATCGCAACCCAAGAATTTCCGTCTTGCGGGCTCCGGTCAAAAGCAAGAGGCGGAGGGCGTCGCCGAACGTCTCTGACAACAAGGATTTGTGTTGAAGGTCCGCGATCGCGTCAAGAAACCTCACCGCCTCGTCCCTCGACAGGAAGCGCTCGCGGACCGGCGCACGACTGAGTTTGATGCCGCGGAACGGATTTATCCCAACTAAGCCATGTTCCGTAGCCCAGGCAAACATCGCGGAGGCGACGGCCGCCGTCCTTCTTGCTGTTGCTTGGCCCCCCGTGACGCGTGCTCGCCCGCGCGGCCTCGTCCTTTCATCGATGGCGGTCTTGCCCGACCCTATGTCCCTAACCGCGCGCGTCGCATCCGCTTTCGTCACCGCATTCGCGACTTGGCCGCCGAGAATCGGTCGCACATGCCGGTTGAGGTTAGCCGCGTCGATTTTCCAAGTGCTCGCGCGTTTGGCAAGCTTTGCGGCGGGTCCGTCCGCGAGGTATCGATCAATGAGGACTCCGACCGTAAGAGCTTCTCTCGCGGCTTTTCTTGCCGCGTTCGGGTCCTCCCCATTCTTCGCCCGACGGAGAGCCTCAGCCGCTGCAGCTCTGGCTTGATCGGGTGTCCAGGGCGAGCCGTGAACGCCAACGGTGTGGATGTGCTGTCGCCCGCCAACCCTGCATTTTAGCGCATACACTTTCCGCCCGCTTGGGTAGACGCGCAGAACGAATCCCCTGACTTCGGTGTCCCAAATCCTCGTTTCGCCTGCAATCGGTACGCGCGCGGCGTCAACCGTGCGCTTCGTGATTTTTGATGTGAGTGCAGACATTGACCTTGCGTCCCCGAGGGAGTACCGATACCAAATCGATACCACAAAGGGGGAAACAATGGAAGGCGTGCGGATACACACGGCATTAGAGACTGAGAAA
>PLUH01000020.1 GCA_003164825.1 Hyphomicrobiales bacterium | reverse complement strand
GCGAATGACCGGTATTTGCGCATTCCGGCCATTTCCCAAACGCGAAGAACCAAGGAAGCGACCGCCTTGAAACCCAACAGTGGGCCTACGACGACACTTCTGAGTTGTCCGCTTTCGTCCCTACCCGTTTCGCGATGTTTTCGACCCCCCGGGGGGCAGGATTGGAGAGCGGTGCGACACTCAGCCGGCCTCCACGCACACCTTCCCAAAATTTTTTCACCGCACGCAGCTATCTGACCGCGCAAGAGACCGCTTACCTCGGGCTGTAGGTCGGCAAGGGCAGCCTTGTGACTCGAACTGATCGCCAGCCCATCACAACTGTCTGCCACGACTCCGCGCATCGACACGCATTACCTCGTCACCGAGTTCGGATCTGCAAACCTCAAGGGCCTGTCCTCGACTGAGCGCGCCCATNNCGCCCATCCCGAATTCCGCGACGAACTCCTTGCATCGGCGAAGAAGCTGCATCTCGTCTGAAGGAGGGCTCTGATTGGACTCGCGAGTCCAGCCTTTCGGGACGAACTTAACGCCGCGGCGAAGTCGATGCATTTGATCTAGCTCGAAGCGAAACGTCAACCAAGGAGCGAGATGGTATGGAACACATTCGTCGAGCATTCTTGAAAGGAGCCGCGACCTTAGCGGCGTCTGTCGTGACCGCGAACGCCGCTCTGGCTCAGGAGGGGAGTGATATGAAACTAAGTCACAGCAGCAACTCTGCAGAGAGACCTGCGCCGATCATCACGGGCGTGAGTCAAGCCGAGGGTATTGCGAAGTTCGCGATCAGGGCGAACTATGAGGATCTTACTCCCGAGCGCCGGGAACGGCTCAAGGTAAGCGTACTCGATTCTCTGGCGTGCGCCATCAACGCCCTCGAGGCGCCGCCGATCGTGGCGTGCCTGGAACAGGCTAAAGAGTTCGGCGGCTCGGACGGCCGTTGCACTCTGATCGGCGGCGGACAAGCCAACGTGGTCTACGCAGCTCAGTACAACACGGCAGTTGTGCGGTACGTCGACTACATGGACAGTTATCTGGGTGGGGAAGAGGTCTGCCACCCATCGGACAACGTCGGATCGATCCTCGCCGTCTGCGAGCACGCCGGACGATCGGGTAAGGAATTCCTGACCGCCCTGGCGGTCGCCTACCAGGTCGAGTCGGCGCTGA
This sequence comes from Hyphomicrobiales bacterium, assembly GCA_003164825.1. GTDB lineage: Bacteria > Pseudomonadota > Alphaproteobacteria > Rhizobiales > Beijerinckiaceae > Roseiarcus. Next base: position 1,572 of record PLUH01000020.1, on the reverse strand, counting down.
CGGCCAATGCTCCATTTATGGCCGACGGGTTTGATCTCACGACGCAGCTCTCATTCTCTATAGCCGCCGGGGCATCCAAAGCGCTTCAACTCGACGAAGCAAAAGCTTTGGCGGCCGTCGGAATTTGCGGCGACGTCATTCCGCTTCTGGTCGTGCGCACTACGCCAATCTCGCAATGGAAAGGCTTGAACTCGTCGCAGGCAGCCCTGGGGTCGGTTCACGGGGTCTTCCTTGCGTCACGCGGGGTTACCGGTCCAAAGTATGTCATTGAGGGACCAAACGGTCTGGCGCAGGCCCTCGATAAGCCGATCCGGGTCGACTGGGACAACATGAAACTGGATTGCTTCGACCGGCTTGCCCTGAAGAGCTATAACACTGCGGTTCCTGGACAAGCCGCCGTCTTCTGTACGATCGAGCTGCATAAGGGTCATCCGTTCGATCCGGCCGCAGTCGTGAGCGTCGAGGCTGATGTGTTCCAGGACGCTTACGATTTCATGGGGGGTGGACGCTTCGGTCCAAAGAAGAATGTCCACACAAAGGAGGACGCCGACCACAGCCTTCCTTACCTCCTGGCGGTCGCGCTCCTCGACGGCGATGTCCAGCCTGCGCAGCTCGAGCCTAGCCGGATTGCGAAGCCGGACGTCCAGGACCTGCTCCAAAAGGTCACAATAGGGCCGGACGCAGGCTTCACAGCACGCTACCCGGCCGAGGTCCCGAGCCGGGTGACCGTANNGGCGAGTCGTTCACTCACGAGGTCTCGGCCTACCCAGGATTCTCCAGCCGGCCATTTACCTGGGACGAGATCGAGGCAAAGTTCGATAAGCTGGCAACTGAACACACGACAGCGAAATCGCGCCGGGATATCAAGGACGCCGTGCGTTCGCTCGAATCCATCCAGGTTGCAGATCTGATGGAACCGCTTGGGCGCGTGAAAGCGCCATCGCCGCAACGGTGAATTGGAGCCCGAGTCCGGTTGTGGCGTTCATCCGAGCGGCGAGGTTCCTGCGCCGATCTTATCGGTGGTTTCGAGCGGCACCCGGCACCCGTTCAGAAAGCGGCTGAGCAGATTGAACCACGCGATCATCAAAACGAGCTTGCGCGCGATCGTGTCGCCGTATCTGTTGAGGAGCTCGCTTAGCGTCTCGTCACGCAGAGTGCCGCTTTTTGACATTTCATCAGTCGCCTTGCACACGAGAACATACTCGGGATTTATGCCGGCCACCGGGCCGTCGCTTCCCGCGGCGTCGATCTCCTTGGAAGACAGACCTGCGTTCTTGGCCATCTGAGTGTTGGCTTGCCATTCGTAAGGCGCGTTCAAAACGGCGGCGGCGCGCAGGATGATCATCTCGCGTATCCTCGGATCGATGCCTTGCGTCTGAAAGATCGCCTTCACAAGGCCAATCGTCGCTTCGAACATGTCCTCGGTTCCCGCAAACATTTTGATGACGTTGAGCGTTTTCTCCGGGTTGTATGAATTTCCGATGATCCGCCGAACAGCCTCGTCGGAAGGCAGCGGGATCGCGACTTTCGAAGTGTAGTGCGCTGGCTTGGCCATGGTCGTCTCCTTCCTTT
>PLUH01000346.1 GCA_003164825.1 Hyphomicrobiales bacterium | reverse complement strand
GCGTCATCATCCACGATCAGCAATCGCCGCGCTTGGGTCATCAGCCTCACTTTATCGACAGGATCCCCCGGCCGCTAGCGCAGGATTGCGGCAAGGGTACGGCTTGAAACAATTTCAAAAGCGGACGGAAGGAAAATCCAAATCCGTAGGGAAGGAAATTCAAAGCCCGCGGAAGCGGAATCCAAATTTTCNNGCCGAATCCAAGGGACGCGGCTTGCTCTTCTCGGGCGCCGCCGCGCCATGGCTTCCGCCTTCGGCCGCCGGCGGCTTCGGTTCCGTCTCCGCCAGCAAGCGGGCGGCGATCTGGTTCAGCTTGGCGAACAGCCGGTCGCGCGACGCCTTGTCGTAAACCTGAAGGGGCGCCGCCCCGCGCCGGTAGCGGTCGATTCGATCGAGCACGTTGAGATAGGGCCCGATCGCGCCGATGTCGCCAGCGGCGACGGCCTCCGCCCCAAGGCGAAGCGCGCCTTCGAGCCGGACAAGCTGCAGCATCGCCTGCTCCGGCCCGCCATCGACTTCTCGCCGGCGCAAGGCCTCGCTGATGATCTGGCGGATGCGCCGCGGCGTCACCCNNCCGCCGCGCACGCGCTCGAAGATGCGCTCCCGCCGCAAAGCCTTGCCGTGGGGGTTGAGTTTTGGCCGCTTTGCAGGAGCCGTCCCGCCGTCCATATCCGCCTCGCTCTCGCCGGTCTCTTCCGGCCGTTTCTGGAAATTGAGGACAGAGTAGCAAGAATTTAGATTATCAGAAAGAGAAAATTTGTCCCGGGCGCTTGTTCATCGCGGTAAGTCTCTGATCTAAAATCAAATTATCAGGCGAGAGGCCTCGGCGAAGGGCCCAAGCATTCTCGTAGCGCGCTGAGCGCGCCACAAACCTCGACTTGCGCGACCCCTGGCGGCGGAAAAACGAAAGCCTGCTCTTGCCATCAAGAGGATTCGGCGACATCTGAGTCGTGTGAGGCTCTTGCTGCAGCCGGGATGCATCGGAGGACGGACCATGGGTAAATTGAAATTCATCGCCGTCATCCTCGCCGCGTCGATGGCGGCCGTCGCCGCCCATGGCCAGGACAACGGCGGCGGTCTCGTCGCCCCTGAGCTCAGCAAACCGACGCGGGGGCAGCTTCTCGATCAGGATTACCTGACCTCGACCGGCGAGACCGTCCCCCGGCCCGGCGCTTCGCAGTCGGCGGGTCCGACCCCGCTCGACCGCGCGATCCGGCAGCAGGATAACAAGATCGACAACAGCATCTGCAACGGTTGTTGAGGCGACGGGAACCGCCCGCCGTTCAGGCGGCTCGCGCGCCAAGTTCTCGCGAACCTCTGGCCGTAGCGAGGAGCAATTCGCCAGAGCCATCGCCCGGTCGCAAACGAGCTGGAACGACTTGCCCGTTGGATCGTTATAAATGCGACCGATGTCCGATGCCCGTGCTGGAGGAGCATTAATGGTCGAGGCCCCCTCATTTGCCGCTGGCGGCGGCAAGATGGGCGCCCTTCTGCGCGAGCACGATTGGTCGAGAACGGCGCTGGGTCCGCTCGAAACCTGGCCTCAAAGTCTGAGAACGACCGTCGGGCTGATCCTCCACTCGGTTGTGCCGATCGTCCTTCTCTGGGGCGAGGACGGCATAATGATTTATAACGATGCGTATTCGATATTTGCCGGGGGCCGACATCCAGCTCTGTTCGGGTCCAAGGTGCGAGAGGGCTGGCCTGAGGTCGCTGACTTCAACGACAACGTGATGAAAGTCGGCTTGGCGGGCGGCACCCTTGCCTACCAAGACCAGGAATTGACGCTCTATCGAACGGGGCGGGCCGAACAAGTCTGGATGAATCTCGACTATTCTCCGGTCCCCGACGAGCGGGGCAACCCGGTCGGCGTCATCGCTATTGTGGTCGAGACCACCGCACGGGTCCTCGCGGAACGAAGGCAGGCTGCCGAGCGCGAGCGGCAACGTGCGATCTTTCAGCAAATGCCCGGCTTCGTCGGCGTGTTCACCGGCCCTGATCATATTTTCGAGTACGTCAATGACGCCTATGTCGCCATTTCGGGTCGACGAGCGTTCGTCGGAAGAACCGTGCGCGAGGTGTTTCCGGAACTCGAGGGGCAAGGCTTCTACGAACTGCTCGATAAGGTTTATGCGACTGGAAAATCATTTACTGCGCAGGCCATGCCGATCCGCCTCGTGGCGGAGAATGACGACCGCTACATCGACTTTGTCTATGAGCCCCTCCGAGATGACGGTCGTAAGGTTACTGGGATTTTCGTTGGCGGCTATGATGTAACCGATCGAGTGAGAGCCGAGGCGCGGCGCGAAACATTGGTGCGCCTTACCGACAAGATCCACGATTTAACCGATCCAAACGACATCGCGTTCGCTGCTTCCGAAATACTCGGTCAAGCGCTTAAGGTCAGTCGGGTCGGCTATGGCGCGATTGACCCCGACGCGGAAACTCTCGAGGTCGTCCGTGACTGGACCGCTCCCGGGGTCGAGACACTTGCCGGCGTTGTTCCTCTACGCGCCTATGGTTCGTTCATTGACAGCCTGAAACGCGGCGAGTTCATCGCCATCAACGATGTCGAGCAAGACGGGCGGACGGCCGACGCCGCCGACGCCTTGAAGTCGCGGAGCGCCCGGTCTTTCGTGAACGTTCCCACCCTCGAATACGGACGCTTGGTGGCCGTCCTTTTTGTCAACCATGACGCCGTCCGTGCCTGGTCTCCGGAAGACCTTGCCTTGATCCGCGAAGTCGCGGCGAGAACCCGAGTCGCGGTGGAGAGAAGCCGCAACGAGGCGGCGTTACGTGACCTCAACGCCACCCTGCAAAATCGAATTGCGGCTGCGCTCGCCGAACAGGCCTCGATGGAAGATGCTCTGCGGCAGTCACAAAAGATGGAAGCCGTGGGTCAGCTCACGGGCGGGCTGGCGCACGACTTCAACAACCTTCTGGCGGGCATCTCAGGGGCGCTCGAACTCACGCAGTCGCGGGTGCGACAGGGTCGTGTGAATGACGTTGAGCGTTACATAACGGCGGCGCAGGGAGCCGTGAAGCGGGCGGCGGCCTTGACTCATAGGCTGCTGGCGTTTTCGCGACGGCAAACGCTCGAGCCGAAGCCAACCGACGTGAATCAATTGGTCACAGGCATGCAGGACATTATTCAGCGCGCGGTCGGACCGACGATTGCGTTTGAGTTCGTCGGCCTCGCGGGGCTGTGGCCAGCGCTGGTTGATCATTCGCAACTTGAGAACTCGCTGCTGAACCTTTGCCTCAACGCTCGTGACGCAATGCCGAACGGGGGCAAAATTACCGTCGAGACCGCGAACAAATGGCTCGACGCGAGAGCCGCCCGGCAGCATGACATCCCGGAAGGGCAGTTCCTGTCGCTCTGCGTGACCGATACCGGCGTCGGCATGCCGCCGGACGTGGTCGCGCGAGCCTTCGAGCCCTTCTTTACGACCAAGCCGACGGGCGAAGGCACCGGCCTCGGACTGAGCATGGTTTACGGGTTTGCCCGGCAGTCTGGCGGACAGGTCCGCATCTACTCTGAGGTCGGCCAAGGCACGACGGTCTGCATCTATTTGCCGCGCTACTATGGCGAACTCTCCGGAGACGACGAGCCTGCCACGGCAGCGGACATGTTTCCTTCAGGGCATAGCGAGACGGTCCTGGTCGTGGACGATGAGCCGACGGTGCGCATGCTGATTACCGAAATCCTCGGAGAACTCGGCTATGTGGCGATCGAGGCCGCCGATAGTGTGTCGGGCCTTAAGCTGTTGCAATCCGACGCCCGCATCGATCTTCTGGTCACCGATGTCGGCTTGCCCGGCGGAATGAACGGCCGGCAGATGGCGGACGCAGCTCGTGTTACCCGCCCTGAACTCAAGGTTTTGTTCATCACCGGCTACGCTGAAAATTCGCTGCTGGGCAATGGACGTCTGGCCCCGGGGATGGCGGTGATGACCAAACCGTTCCCCATCGAAACGATGGCCGCCCG
>PLUH01000128.1 GCA_003164825.1 Hyphomicrobiales bacterium | reverse complement strand
CCGCTTGCCACAAGTCGCCCGACCACGAGCGCATCGTCGCGACGGCGACGACGGAGTCTGAATCCGGCCCGGGCGCCCTGCGCTGGCGGTCGTACAAGCAGAAGGTCGAGGCCTGAGACGCGGATGCGGCGAGCATCGGGTAGACCCGCGCGATGACATTGATGCTGGCGAGCGTCATCGACGGTCAAGAGGCCGCGATCGCCCTGCACGGGGGCGCCGACATCATTGACTTCGAGGACCCGCGCCAAGGAGTGCTGGCGGCCGCCTCGTTGGAAGCGATCGAAGCTGGCCTCAAGGCGATCTCGACCCGACGGCGGCGCGTCGGCGCGGCGCTCGGCGCGCCGCCGTACGAGGCGGAAGGACTCGCCAAGCGCGTACGCGCGCTCATCGCCGCAGGCGTCGATGCGGTCAAGCTCGCGGTCGACGGCCCCTCGCTCGAGCGGCTCGATGGCGTGTTGCGGGCGCTTGCGCCGGAGGTTCGCCTTGTCGGCGTGCTGTGGGCCGACCGAACGCCGGATCTCGATTGCCTGCCGCGCCTGGNNGCTCGCGGGATCGCTCGAGCCGCCGGACGTGCCGCGCCTGTTGCTGGTCGCTCCGTCAATCTTGGGCTTTCGCAGGGCCTTGTGCGCGGGCGGGAAACGTGACGGGCCGCTCGATGCGCGCGCCGTGGATCGCATCCGCGGCCTTATCCCGCGCAAAGCGGAGGCGAATGTAGACGCGGTCGGCCGCGCTCCACAGGACATTCGGGAGAACGCCCGTCCGTCGACGGGCCACGGAGCGCGGCTACAGAGCGGCGAAGCCGAATGCGACCTGATCTTCATTCGCGACTTTCTCGCTACCGCCGACCTCGGCGCCTATAAGCGCGAGCACGGCGCGCCGCAGCGCGTCGTGTTCAATGTCGAGGCGTCGGTTGAGCGCGCGGCGACCCGCGCCGACGACATGCGCGCCGTCTTCTCCTACGATGTCATCCTAGACGCGATCCGGCTCGTAACCGGCCGGGGCCATGTCAATTTCATCGAGACGATCGCCGAGGACGTGGCCGAGATCGTGCTCAGGGATCCGCGCGTCCGCCGGGTGCGCGTCCGGGTCGAGAAGCTCGACGTCATCGAAGGCGGCGTCGGCGTCGAGATCGCTCGCGAACGGGTTGACGACGAATGAAGCGGGCTCGAATCGCGACGTCGTTGCGAGCGAAGCGAAGCAATCCGGGAGAACGTAGGGCGTCCCGCGACTCTGGATTGCTTCGTCGCCATAGCCCGTCGAAAGACGGGCGTTCTTCCGAACGCCCTATGGCCCCTCGCAACGACGATTCAGCGCCTCCCAGAAAGCGTCGTCGTACTACCGGCAGAGCGCGCTGGCGTTCGCCGTCCAGCGGCCAAATCCGCTCGCGATCATGTTGCGGATGACGGCGCAGACGTAAGTCCGCTCCGCCGCCGGATTGTCTGGCCCGGCGTTGTAGCGCGCGACCGCCAGCGTCCAGCTTCCCTCCTCGGCGCGCAGCGTCTTCAGGAATCTCGCGGCATATTCGACATTGCGTACGGGATCGAACATCTCGCTCAGTGACGCAAAGTCGCCGCCATGCCAATGCTGGTTGATCTGCATGCAGCCGATGTCGATCAGCTTGGCGCCCTGCGCTTTCGCCCGGGCAAAACTCGCCATCGCCTCGGCGAGCGTGGCGGAATGAACGTCCTTGCCGTCGATGTTCATGTCATAGGGGCTGAGCTCGCCCTTCCGCCCGGTCTCGGTCAACCCGACTGAATAGAGGACATTGAGCGGGACGCCGCTCAGCGCCGCCGCGCGCGTCATTTCCCGCTCGCACGCCAGCGATTCCTCGGCTCGCGCAGGCGCGGCGCTAAAAGCTGCGATCGCGAGCAGCGCCGCGCCGAGACGAACTCCCATCGGCCGAGCTCCCTTGCTCGCCTGCGCCTTGCCCCGACGGGCGTCCCCCGCCCGTCGAGCTGTCGTCGGTCGAGGCTCCATTTCCGTTCGCATTCGCATCGGCGTTCACGCCCGTCTGTCTGATAATGAGCGAATCGAGCGGCTGGCCGATCGCCGCCAGGCGGTCGGCGATCGCGTCGCGCGCTCCTTCGATGGATCCCGTGGTCTGAGAGCTCGCGGCGCGGATGACGACCGAGAGCCTGTCGCCCGCGAGCCGCATCGTCATCGAGACGTCCTCGAGGCCGCTCGGCGAAAGGTCGACGTCGATCTCCTTGACCGGCGCGGCCGCAGCCTGGGCGGGGGCAGGCGCGCTCCCGCGCGGGGCGATGTCAGGGGCCGCCGCCGCGTCATGAGACACGAACGACGGTCCCGCGGCGGCGGACGCCAACACCTGCGCCCCAAACCCGCCTCCTTGCGCCGCCGGCTGCCCACTGGCGGCCGGATCGGGCGGACGGGCGTCGGCCTTGTCGACCGGCTCGGCTTTGGCGGAAGGGACGGCCGGACTCGCAACCCGGGCGGGGGAGGGCGACGCCGCGGCTTCCGCCTTCCGTCCGCCGGGGGCGGGTTCTTGCGCCCCCGCTCCTATCGGGCTCACGCGCGGATTGGCCGACCCGCCTGCTGCGCGAGGAGCAACCGGCGCCGACGCCTTGCTCATCGCCGGCTCGGCGCTTGCGGAGAGCATCGCCTCGGCTGGCGAGAGGCTGGCGCCTGCGGCGGAAGGCGGCGAGGGCGCCGCGTCATGCGTCTGCCCACGGCCTTGCATCGAGAGCGGCGCGAGAGTCGGCGGTCCGGGCGTCCCGTTCTCGCTTTCGCCGGCGGCCGGCGCCGGCGCGAACGAAGGCGCATCGGTGAGTGACGAGCCGGCTGCTGACGAGGGGTCCGCTCCGACGACGCCTGAGGTCGAGAGAGCCAAGTGAAAGGCGCGCTCGCCAGTCAATCTGGCGGCGGCGGGTGTCGCCAAGTTCACGGTCGCGGCGTTGGACGCGCCGCTGGTTCCGAGCCGCGCCCCTTTGGTCGACGCCTGCGCGAGCAGCGAGGCGTCGGCGGCCGCCGCCGGAGCTTGGCTCGCCGCCAAGGCAAACGGCAAGGACGACAGAAACGCGCCGTCGCCGAGCATCGGATGGCCGTCCGACTGTCCTGACGGCGACTGTCCTTGCTTCGGCTCGTTCGAAGTCTGCGACCCTTCCTCCGCCGCGGAAGAGGCCGTTTTCGCCGCTGCGCCGGGAAGCGAATCGAGCATGGCCGCGAATGCGAAGCGGTCGGTCGCGGCTTGCGGCGCCGCGCGCAGCGTGGGCGCGACGATCGCGCCGGAAACCGGCGCGGCGGCGGGCGCGGTCAACGCGCGCCTCCGTCCGGCACGAGACCGGCGGTGCGATCGAGCGCGCCCTGCGCTCGCTCGATCGTCAGCGCCGGCCCGCTTGCTTTATCCTTATCCTTGTCGCCGTCGTCGAGGGAGGCGGCCGAAGAACTGACGGCGCCGGCGTCGGGAGCGATCCGCAACTCCGACGCCACCCGCCGGACCGCCGCGAGCAGGTTGGCGTCGGCCCGGTCGAGCTTCGAAGCCGCGATCGTCCGCAAATCGGCGGCCGCTGCGTCGTAGGCGTCCGAAAACATTCGACTGGCCGCGAGATAGAGGCGCGCGCGCATGGCCTCCGGGCTGTCCGCGCCCGCGCCCTCGAGCGCCTCGGTCGCAGCTGCTGCGGCGGCGTCGAATCGCGCGTTGACGACAGCGGACTTCGCCAGCGTGAGCAGGAAGTCGCGACGCCTGTCGGGCGGCAATGAAGCGACCGCCCGCGACACCAGCTGGTAATCGCCGGGATCGTCGGCAAGGCCGAACCGGGCGATGGCGACCGCAAGATCGCGAAAGAAGTCGGCCGCGTAGAGCGACGCGGCGAAGCGGGTGGCATATTGCCGGGTCAACATCGCCGCGCGGCCGACATCCTTGGCCTCGGCGAGAAGAGCGATCTCGCGCCTGAGCGCTGCTTCCTCGACCAGTCCGCCGGGCGCAAGCAGGCGCGCCCAGTCAAGAAGCTCGACCGCGGCCTTGGCGTCCCGCTTCGTCTCGAGCACCGAACGGGCGAAGGCGACCTCACCCGCCAGGCGCGCGTCGAGGGCGTTCAAATCCTGCTTGCCGAGCAGGGACATCGCGTCGGCCTCGTGATTGGTGACATAAGCGAGCGCGCCTCGCGCCAGCGCCCGCTCGGACTCGACGACGGCGTCGCCTTTCAAGAGCGGCGCGAGATCGGCGAGCGACCCGCCGCTGAGGATATAGATGACGAGCGAATCCGCCTGGCGCCGGTCCTTCCAGGTTTCAGGCTGGGCCGCCGCGATCGCCGCGCCCATGGTTTTCAATTGATTGAGCTGAGCCGGATAGGCGGCTTTGTCGCCCTGGGCGATCTGAAGCTGGATCCGCCGCAGGTCGTCGACCATGTCGACCAGATTCGCCGAATCGGCGAACGCTGTGGCCGGCGCAATGAGCGCGACCGCGGCTGAAGCCCATGCGCGCCAGGGGAGGGTCACGGCGCCGGCTCGCGCACGAGAATTTCGATTCGGCGGTTTTCGGCCGCCAGCGGATGCGAAGCGTCCTTGAGGCGATGGTCGGCGTAGCCCTCGACGCGCTCGAACCTTTTCTCCGGCAAGCCCCCACGGCTTAGCATGTAATAGGCCATTTGCGCCCGCGCCGACGACAGTCGCCAATTGTCATAAGTCGCCGACCGGTAGGGACGAGCGTCGGTGTGCCCGCGCACGACGATGACGCCCGCCATGCTTTGCAGGCTCGCAGCAATGGCGTCCATCATCTTGAGGACGCGCGGCTGCGGCTCGGCGGAGCCGATCGCAAACATGGAAAAATTCTGCCGGTCGGTAAGGCTGATAAGGATTCCATCCTGGGTGGCCTCGACGCTGAGCTGTGGTCCCTGATTCGTGGGCGCCTCGCCGGCGAGCCGTTTCCGCAGGTCGGCAAGCAGGTTGGATGCGGCGGTCCGGCGCGCCTCCGCGGCGTCGGGCGCGGGCGGATAGGCCGACGACGGCGCCGGCGATCCCGCCCCCTGAGCTTCGACAGGGACCGGCGCCGGCGTAGCCTCGGGCGTGATCGACGTCGACATAGAAGCCGGTTCGTCGCTGGGAGCGCCGGCCGCTGGCGGGGCGCCGGGATTGGACGTCACGACATTGACCGCCTGGTCGCTGCCGAGCGGACGGAATGGATCGCGAAGCGCCTGGTCGGCGCTCGGCCCAACTTCACCATAGCCCTTGAGCGCAGCCGATGGATCAATGCGAGGCCCCGGCGGCGGCGCGCCGGCGATCTTGTCGAGACTCGCGCGAGGATCGCTGAACAATTCCTGCTCCGACATGGTCGGGTAGGGCTTAGCCGGATCCGGGGGCGGCTCAGGCGACTGCGGCGTTGCCGGGCGCCGTCGATCGCTTTGGTTCGACGCGTCTTCCGGGGCGCCCTCGTCGGTCGATTCCCCCGTCGATTCGCCGCGTTCGGACGTGGCCTTCCCGGCGCTCGGCGCGGCCGAACCCGCGCCTGGCTGATAGGCGTCCTTTTCCGGCACGCCGTGGATGCCCTTTTGCGCCTTCGCCGGCTCCTCGACTTTCACCGGATTGAAGTAGCGAGCGATGAGCGTCTTGGTGTTCTTGTCGGTGGCGCTAATGATCCACAGCACCAGAAAGAAGGCCATCATCGCGGTCATGAAATCGGCGAAGGCGATCTTCCAGGCGCCGCCATGATGCTCGTCCTCATGCGAGCCGCGGCGTCTGACGATGACGATTTCCGGGTGTTGCGCAGCCATCGGCGCCGGTCAATCGGCGAGCGAGGCAAGCAGCTTGGCCCAGGAGCGAAGCGCGGTCACGACTTGCGTGGCGCCGGCCTCGACGACCACTTCTGCGCTCTTGTCGTCGACAGAGGCGATCTTGACCGGCAGATCGGCAATCCGTGGGCGCAAGAGCGCGAGCACGCGCTCGGGGCCGCGAATCGTCATCAGCCCGGGCGAACCCGCCGCGCCCAGCCGGGCGATGGCCTTGCACAATTCGTCCGCGGCGCGCTTCACCACCTGCTTATCCAGAAACGGCGTGAGGATGCGGGTGACGACCGCTCCGACATTGTCCTCGATCTCTTTCAATCCGGAGCGGATCGCGCCCTCGAGCTGAGCGTATTCGTTGCGCTGAAACTCGAGCCGGTCGGTCTCCGCCTCCCGGCGCGCGGCGGCGAGTTCCGCGGCATGGCGGTCCGCGGCGTCCGCCCGCCCCTCGGCGAGACCTTCGTCGCGGCCGCGCGCGTAAGCTTCGGCAAGCCTCACCGCTATATCTTCGAGCTTGACCGCCTCGCCTCCCGCCGGCGACGGCCCCGCCGAGGTAGCGAGCGGAATCGGCTTTCGCTCCCATGGCGTGCGCCGGGGACCCTCCTTGGCTTGCGTTTCCTCGGCGCCGCCAGGNNGGCAGGCTTCGAGGGCGAAACGGCGAACTCTCTTTTCGCGGCGGCGCCTTGTCTGCCGGCGCGCGGCCGAGATGATCGAGATAGTCGGCGATCGAAAGCGGTTTCATCCGTTCGCTCCTTGACGAATCCATTGTTTGAGAATCGTGGCGGCGTGGTTCTCATCGAACTCGACCAGTTTCAGCAGCTTGCGCTCTGGGCCGTTGTCGCGCCGGGCCAGCAGCGCCTGCAAAAACGCGTCGCGGCCTAAATCCGTCTCGATGAGAATGCTCTCGTTCGGCTGCCCGTCGCCGTCGGGCGCTCCCAACGCGGGCGTCTGGCGGCCGGGTGCGCCGCGCACGTCCCCGGTCGCCGCCAGTCGCGGCGGGGCGAGCGCCATCTTCAGCCCGGGCCGCACTCCGAACCAGACCACCATCGCCGCGACCGCCACGATCGCCCCGGCATTGGCGATCGATCCCGTCTGTCGGGCGAGGATTTCGATCAGCGAGGGACCCGGCGCCGGGTCGAGGTCGCGCGACGAATCGACGAAATCGACCACGGAGACCTTGACCGCGTCGCCCCGCTGCCGATCGAGCCCGGCGGCCGAGGCGACGAGCTGCTCGATCTCGTGGACCTGATTGGCGAGCGCCTCGGACGACGGCTTGTCGCCGAGAGAGGCGGTGAGCGCGGCGCGGTTGATCAGCACCGCGACGGAGAGATTTTGGACCGCGAACCCGGCGCTGGTGGTCTGAATCGACTTGGACGAGACTTCGTAGTTCGTCAACTCCTCGCGTTTTTGCGTCTGATCGTTCGACTGCTTTGATTCGCCGCCGCCGCTCTTTGGCTTCGGAAGGTTGGCCTCGACGCCCGCCGCCTGCTCCCCGGCGGCGTTCTGCGAACTCTGCTGTTCCTTGGTCACGCGCACCGAGCGTTCGACACGGCTGTCGGGATTGTAAATCGTCTCGTTCGTTTGTGTCTTGTCGGCGTTCAGCCGGGCGGCGACCGAGATCTGAAAATTGCGGGAGCTGAGATAAGGCGTCAGCGTGCGGGTGACGTTGTCGCGGATTTCTTGCGATACTTCCTTTTCGAGCGCGAGCAGGTTGTCCGGCGACTTCTCGATCGACTCGGGGCCGGAGGCCAAGAGGCGGCCGTCGACATTGAGCACGGTGACGTCGTCGAGCTTCATCCCGGGAACCGCGGCGGCGACCAGGTGGCGGATCGCCTGCCCGGTGGCGCGATCGTCGCCGCCGTCGGTCCGGATGACCACGGAGGCCGAGGAGGGCTGACGCTCGCGGCGGAAGGAGCCTTCGTCGGCGAGCACGATATGCACCCGCGCCGCCTTGACCGTGCGCATCATCTGGATCGTACGCGCGAGCTCGCCTTCGAGCGCCCGCAAGCGGGTGACGTCCTGCATGAACGACGTCAGGCCGAGCGAGCCGAGCTTGTCGAACAGCTCGTTGCCGACCGCGCCGCTGCGGGGCAGGCCCTTTTCCGCCAGGATCATCCGCGCCGCCGCCGTCTGCCCGGCCGGCGTCAAGACGACCGTGCTCTCGGCGTTGACGTCGAACGGCACGCCCGCTTCGCGCAACGCGGCGCCGATGGCGGCGATATCGTCGCGATCGAGCCCCGAATAGAGGGTCTCCATCGTCGGACGGCTCAGGTAATAGCCGGCCAGTCCCGTCACCGCGAAGGCGGCTGCGCCGATGACGGCGAGCGCGGTCAGACGCCGGACGCCGAGCCCCTGCAGGTTCGCCCAAAGCCGTTCGATTTGCGCCAGCAGGTTCGTCGCCACATTCGAGCCTGAGTGATGAATCCCCACCAGCCATCGTCGGCAGCGGAGCTTGCGCCGGCATGGTGGGAGGGACCGGCCCCGCGGCCGCGAGGGGCGGCGAATCGATTTTTGCTGCGATTAACCGGGCATTAGCGGTTGCGCCCTTAGTGTCGCCTCCGCCAGGGCGAAGACGCGCGACGAGCGCGCGGCGCCCCGGCTTTAACACGACGGTTAGGCTCTCGATCATGAGCCTAAGGGCATGCGGCCAGTCCGTCGTCTCGGTGCGAGTCCGAAATGTCGTCCAATCCCCGCGACCATTTCCGACAGGAGCCCCGTCATGGATTCAATTCTGAACAATTCCGCAGCATTGAGCGCGCTGCAGGCCTTGCAGATGACTCAACAGTCCCTCAACACCGTTCAGAACCAGGTTTCAACCGGCCTCAGCGTCTCCAGCGCCGCCGATAATTCGTCCTACTGGTCGATCGCCGCCGAACTCAACGCCGACAGCAGCGTCGTGCAGGCCTCGAACGACGCCTTGTCGCAGGGTCAGTCGGTCCTCGCGACCGCGAGCTCAGCGATCAATTCGGTCATCACGACCATCAACTCGATCGCGACCGCGCTGACCCAGGCGACCGAACCGGGCGCCGAGATCGGCAATATCAACACCTCGCTTGCCTCGCTTGGCCAGCAGCTGACCGACGCCGTCAACGGCGCGTCGTTCAATGGCATGAACGTCCTCAACGGCAGCCTGACCGCGCTCAACTTCGTTTCCGGCTTCAACGCCACCGCGACCGGCGGGACCGTGAACACGATCGCCTTTACAGCCCAGGCGCTGTACGGTTTGACCACTGGCGGAACGTCGACATCGACGACCAGCCAGTCGACTCTCACCGATCCGACGACCATGGGCGAGTTGCAGACCCAGTTCGCGGCCGACACGGCGGACACGACTGCCGTCACCGCCGGAACGGTAACGGCCACCTACGGTACGGACGCAATCTACGAAGACGACACAAACCAGGCGCTGACGGTCCAGTCGGTGGCTCTCGACGGCACGGCGACGACGACGACCTACACCGCCCTCGACGCGAACGGCAATTCGATCGCCCAGGGCGGAACTCCAACCTTCGCCACCGCCGCGTCCTACGCGGTGACGACGACCGTCACGACGCCTGCTTCGCAAAACCTTCTGGTTCAAGGCGGAACCGATCTGACCGACATCAATGTCGCCGGCGCCACTGCGGCGCAAACCGCGCTGAATAACGTCAACGCGGCGCTTTCGGCGGTCACCAACTACGCTGCGCTGATCGGCGCGACCCAGGACCGCATGACCACCGCGAACACGTTCAACACCGCCTTGATGACGAACTACTCCAACGGCGTCGCCGGCATGGTCGATGCGGACATGAACAC
>PLUH01000038.1 GCA_003164825.1 Hyphomicrobiales bacterium | reverse complement strand
CTCGCGCGCCAGCGCCTCGACCGCCTCGCTCGAGCGCACGTCGAGCTTGCGCTTCTCGGCGTCGAGGCCGACGAGGCCGGCGACGTCGATGTCGGTCGCGATGACCCGCGCGCCCTCGCGCTGAAAGGCCTCGGCCGTCGCGCGGCCGATTCCCGCCGCCGCCGCCGTCAGCACCGCTGTCTTCCCCGCCAATCGTCCCGCCATGAAGCGCTCCTCCCGTCTTGATCCCCAGGCCGTCCCGCAGGCGCCCGGCTCAGTTTTGCCCAGCCGCACGGATATTGCCAACACNNCCCCCCCCCGGGGTGGCCTTGCTCGAGGGGGCCGCAATAGCTCAGCTGGTAGAGCACGTCATTCGTAATGATGGGGTCGGGAGTTCGAATCTCTCTTGCGGCACCAATAGTTTCAAAGGCTAAGTTTTTTCAAGGCACATCGTTAGGCAGCGCCTAGGCTACCAATGCTCAGGCCCGCTTTGACATCGGTGACGCCAGCAAGTCGAAAAGCACCACCACGCGACGCGATCCGCAATGCGGGCACTTCAATCGGCCTTCGAGCATCGAAACAGGAAACACCGCGCCGCGCGTCCAGATAAGGGTATCAAGGTCGAGCTCGATTCGCGCCTTGCACGCGCGAATGGACTTGGTGCCCTCGCGTCGGCCCCAGGCGCAGCGGGCCACGCCGTCCCGACTATGGCCGCGGATCTAAACGGTCACCGACGCGTCACTGCTGCTCCTAACTGGAGCCGTGCCGCAGCGTCGAACTCTTCTGCCAGGGCGAGTGTAGAGGCAAGGACGGCGGCTTCGTTCGCGCTCGCTGATCCCTGATCTTGGATGCCGATCGGAAATTCCATACGGTTTGCTTCTGCGCTCAGTCTCACGCTGTATAGGACTCTGTGATTCAGCTGTTCTGCGACTTTCGTTACTTCGAGCTCTGCCATCATCATTCTCCTTCGATGCCTATCGACCGGAAAGCGGCGCCTGGCCTATCAAAGAGGGGTGCCAAAGGGAGATTGGCCTACAACGCCGCAGTCTCGTCCTCGAACGAAGTCATCGGGGCGAAGGGAGGCGGTCATGCGAAGATCCAACTTTCTCGACGTCCAACGACACAATCGTCGAAGTTGACCTTACGAGAATCGGCTCCGCTTGCTGAACCGTCGCGGTTGTGAGCAATCCGGTTCGATGAGCGCCGCTCAAGGTTGCGGCGGCGAGAACGGCGCAGACAGCGCCTGCCGACAAGGCCAATCGCAACTGGGCCGCTTCTCTTTTGCGCAAATGTCTAGCCCTTGCGTACCTGACCGTCCTGGCCTTCGAGGTGGCGGCCAGCAGTCGCAGATTCATGTTTTTTACGGCACGGCATTTGGACGCCCGCGAGCTCGGAGAAACAAGCATCGGAAATTACTCAGACCCCCGCCAGCGGCGCTCACACTTCGGATGGACGCTGCGAACGCAATCGGACAGGCGACGCGGGCGTCTCTGGCGATGAATTCGTCGAGAACCATTCTCGTTCTCTTCAATGCGCCGCTCGGCGCGGGCGCAAACTCGCGTAGAAGCAGTTCGAACTCCGTTTCAAGTAGCGGCTGAGTGCACGGCCGGGCGTGCGTTTTGCGCCCCCGCCTGCGCATCGCATTCTCGCCTAAGTAGATTCCGAGCCTACAGCAACGGTTTGTCTCGTGGTTACATAGGCCGCTGGAATCGTCGACATTGGCGCAATCATCATCATTGCATCTGGCAGTCGCAACCGCCGGCGATCGCTTTCCGGCCCGCGCTTCCCATTCGCCAGATCGACTGGGATAGGGGGTCGCAACCTCGGTCGAAGATGGCGCGATCGTCTGAGCCGGCGGCCAAGGAGTCGTTCCTGCGCGGATTCACATAAGGCGTCAAACCATGTTGCAGGTCATTTCCACTCTGAATGGCTTCACGATCAAGGCAGGCGACGGCGGAATCGGAACTGTCGTCGATTTTCTGTTCGACGATACGTCATGGAAAGTGCGCTGGCTCGTCATTGATTGCGGGACTTGGTCGACTGGGCGCAAGGTGCTCATCCATCCATCTGCCATTTCGCGACAGGATCTCGAACAGCAAGAATTCGTTGTTGCGCTGACGAAGGCCCAGGTCGAGGGAAGTCCCGAATTGGTGGAAGATCAGCCGGTCTCGCGGCAAATGGAGAATCAGCTTTACACTCACTACGGTTGGGACCCGCTTTGGTGCGGCCCCAATCTCGCCGCGATCCCCGGGGCGATGGCCTCGCCGCTGATGGCGCCGCCTTATCTCGGCTTGGGTTCAACCGACGAGGTCGAGGCTCGCGGCGACGGCGTCACTTCGCAGGGAGCCGACCCGCATCTGCGCAGCGTCGTCGAAGTGACCGGATACCGAGTGCACGCCCTCGATGGCGAAATCGGCCACATCGAGAATCTCATGATCGACGACGCCGACTGGAGCGTCCACTATCTCATCGTCGACACTCGGAATTGGTGGTTCGGAAAGCATGTGCTGATTTCGCCGATCGCAGTGAAATCGATCGATTGGTTCGACCGCCATGTTGAGTTGGACGTGCCGGGCGACCAGGTCAGAGCAAGTCCGCCCTGGGATCCTCTCGACACTTTCAGTCAGGTCTACGCAAAGCAGCTGCATAAGCACTATGGTTGGTCGGGACCCCCCGCCTAGCTGTGGACCTATTTGTGACGGTGTCCTTTGGCCAGGTTCGCCTCGGTCTGGTTGGAAACGTCAGACACGATGGATCAACGCGCCGGCGTTCCGCCCCGCTGCCGGCTGGCCAAAGCCAACAGGGGCGTGATGAACGAGGAGCGCCCGAACCATGTTGTTCGCCATTACCGGTTTGCAACGATGCCCCGTCGAAGGGATCGATGGCCGCGTCGGCACGGTCAAGGACTTCTGTTTGACGATCAGAGCTGGAAGATCCGCTGGATGGTGCTCGACATTGGTCATTGGTGCGCGTCGATTTGCGCATCCAGGTCATCGAGATACCGAGCCAGGACGTGATCTCTCGTGACAACGTCTCGATGAAGGTTGACGCGGTGCTCTACTTCAACGTCGTCAATCCCGAACGAGCCATCATCAAGGTTCAGAACTACCTTCCCGCCACGAACATGCTCGCTCAGACGACCCTGCGCGCCGTGCTGGGGCAGCATGAGCTCGACGCGATGCTATCCGAGCGCAAAAAGCTCAGCGCCGACGTCCAGAGCATCCTCGATTCCCAGACCGAAACCTGGGGTCGCAAGGTGACCAACGTCGAGATCAGGACCGTCGAGCTCACCGACAACATGGTGCGCGCCATCGCTAAGCAGGCGGAAGCGGAACGGGATCGGCGCGCCAAGGTCATCCATGCGGAGGCCGAGTTCCAGGCCTCGCAGACCCTGGTCAATGCGGCGCAGATCCTGTCAAGCATCCCGGCCGCCATGCAGTTGCGCTACCTGCAGACGCTGACGGAAATCGGCGCCGAGCAGAATT
>PLUH01000277.1 GCA_003164825.1 Hyphomicrobiales bacterium | reverse complement strand
TCGCTGTCGCGCTTCTTTCGCCGACGCCGCACCTACAGGACCGTGCTGCAGGAACTTTCCGGCTACTCGGATCATGAGCTGCACGACATTGGCATCGATCGCGTCGATATTCATGAAATCGCGCGCCGAATCTCAGAAGACCAGCGGTAAGCGCCGACGGCGACCCCGCAAGGCGTCGTCGTGGTCTCACAGCGCCGATAGGCGAGCACGCGCCCCAAATTGCACGAGCGTCTGGTCAGGAGCCAACAGATGAAGGACGGATCCGTCTCCCCTCTCGTCAACCCAAGCGCGGCCGAGTCCGCGCCCTCGCGCGAGGGCGCGCCAACACTAGGCAAAATCGGGTTTGTCGGTCTCGGTCACATGGGGACGGCGATGGCCGCGAACCTCGCCAACACGGCGCATCGCGTCACCGCTTATGTCCGCCGACCGGATCAAATGGGCGCGCTGATCGGGCTCGGCCTCCGACCCACAATGGAATTCGCCGACCTCTTCGACTGCCAGGTCGTCATCAGCATGCTCCCCGATGACGCCGCGGTTCGCGACGTCGTCCTCGGGCGAGAAGACGCCGGCGTCAAGGGTCTCGCGTCGGGATTGAAGCGCGGCGCAATTCATCTTTCCATGAGCACAATCAGCACATCCGCCGCGGCTTTCCTCGCGGCGGAACACGCCCGTCGCGGGCAGGGGTACGTCGCGGCGCCGGTCTTCGGAAATCCGGATGCCGCCAAGGCTATGATCATCAAGCAGTTTGCGGCGCTAGCAGTCTTGGTGCTTGCGCTATCCGGTTGTGCGACTTCGCTCAGTGACGCAGCCGCAGGCGGCGCGACCGCAGCTGCGGTCAGCCATCGCCACTGGTGCAGAGAACATCGCTTCTATCGGTACGACTTGGCATGGCATCTTCATCATTGCGGGTTCTGGCAAAAATAGCCGGGGCCAAGAGGTTCGTCCCGAGGGAAGCGCGCCTGCCGGCCTTGGACAGACGGGCGGCTATCTCCCCCCACCTAACAATGACCCTGCCTAAGCTCGAGGGCGCCTGACCGGCTTCTGCGCCTACTTCCCCCTAAAGGGTCCTCCCTGCGCTGGGGCTGGAACGAGTATCGAACAGGGTAGCGCGGACAAGGCGCGGACAAGGCAGCGCAGGCAACGCGCGCAGCGACCGCTAAATCATTGAAGATATTGGCGCGCCCGACAGGATTCGAACCTGTGGCCTCTGCCTTCGGAGGGCAACGCTCTATCCAGCTGAGCTACGGGCGCCTTGACGGCTTGGACCGCCGAACGCTCCTCTTAACCGAATTCTGTCGGGAAGGGAAACCCGGTCTGACGGGCGTCGTGTCAGGCAGCGATCCGACCGATCACGCTCGCAAACGCTCGCGCCAGGGCGCGCTGCCTGCGGCGCAAACCCGCTCCAACGTCCCCGCGAGGGCGCGGAGGTCAACCGGCTTGACGAGGAAGGCGTCAAATCCCGCCGCCATGCAGGAGCGCCGGCTTTCGTCCAGTGCGTTGGCGGTCAGCGCGACGATCGGCGTCGGCGACCAGCCATAGGCGGCCTCGAGCCGCCTGAGGCGCCGCGTCGCCTCGTAGCCGTCGAGTCCCGGCATCTTGAGATCCATCAGGATGACGTCGAACGGGCGCGACGCGAGCGGGGAAACGGGCGAGGCGAGACGCAGCGCCTCCTCGCCGTCGATGGCGCGTGTGACCTCGAAGCCCAACCGGCGCAGCGCTTTTTGCGCGATGAGGGCGTTGATGTCATTGTCCTCGGCGATGAGGGCGCGTCGCGCCGGCGCCGAGCGCGGCGCAGACGCCGCGACCGGCGGCGGATCCCAGGCCGCGCGCTCGAACAGCGAACGCGCCCGGACCGGCTTCACCAGCCAGCCGTCGAAACCCTTGAGCGCCGTCTGCCCGAAGGCCCGCCGTTCGAACGGCGAAAACAGGAGCAGGCTGCGCTTGACCCCGGCCGCGCGCGCGGCCTGAGCCAGGCGATTGGTCGCCTCGGGCCCGAGGGCGCAATCGACAATGACGAGGTCCGGCGCCGGCGCATGGGCCAGCGCCTTGAGACCGGAGCTAACGCCGTCGGCGCGTTCGACGCTAACGCCCGCCTCCGTGAGTCGCGCGCCGATCGCCGGGGCCTCGAACGGCGAATGGGCGATGATGAGGGCCCGCGCGCCGTTAAGGACCTGCGCCCTGATCTCAACGGCGCCGGCCGGCTCGAGCGCGGCGCATTCCGGCGCGCTGACGGCGAAGGCGAAGATCGACCCTCCGCCCGGATTGTCGGCCAGCGTGAGTTCGCCGCCCATCAGGCGTACGAGCTCGCGCGAAATCGTCAGGCCCAGCCCCGCGCCCTCGAAGCGGCGGGCGTGGGAGCCGTCGCCCTGCTCGAAACTGTCGAAGATCGCTCCCCGGCGGTCGGCCGGCACGCCGGGACCGGTGTCGGTGACCGAGAACAGCGCCTCGCCCCCAGGGCCGCGCTCGACCGCGACGCAGACGCCGCCCTGATCGGTGAACTTGACCGCATTGCCGGCGAGATTGGTGAGAACCTGGCGCAGCCGCAGGCCGTCCGCGCGCACAAAGCGCGGCGCGGCGGCGCTGAAGGACGCGGCGATCTCGACGCCTTTGCTCTGGGCGCGCGGCGCGAGCAATTCAACCACGCCTTCGACAAGCTTGCGCAGATCCACGGTCTCGTCGATGAGATCGAAATGGCCGGCCTCGATCTTGGAAAGATCGAGGATTTCGTCGATCAGCGCGATCAGCGCGCCGCCCGAACTGCGGATCGCTTCGACGTAGCTCGCGTTCTCGGGATTGAGCGTCGCCTCCCGCAACAGGTCGGCCATGCCGAGGATGCCGCTGATCGGGGTGCGAATCTCGTGGCTCATCGTCGCCAGAAAGCGCGATTTGGCCTCGTTGGCCGCCTCGGCCCGATCACGCCCGGCCGCGGCTTCCTTCAGCCGCCAGAGTTCGTCGCGCAAGCCTTCATTCTCGGCGGCGATGCGCGCCGCGCGCGCTTCGGTTTGTTGCCGGGCGCGGACCACGGCGGCGGCGAGCGCGACCGCGAGCGCCATCATCGCGCCCGCCTGAAGGCTCAGCGCGTGAACGGCGATATCGGCCAAACCGGCGCCCAAATCCATGAGAGATCCCGCTTAGCCCGGCCTCGCGCCGATCGGCTTTACGCTCCATGGTTTCAGGCGGCGGTTGAGAATCCTTTGCAGAATTGGGGCGAATTGTCCGCTTTTGCGCCGATTCGCGCCGCTTACGCTGCGGCGGCCGCGCGGTCGGGCGCGCCGCGATAGGAGAGCGCCTCCGCGAGGTGGGCGCGCCGGGTCGGACCGCCGCCGTCGAGGTCGGCGAGCGTCCGGGCGAGCTTGAGCACCCGATGATAGCCGCGCGCCGACAGGCGCAGCCGCTCGGCGGCGTCGCGCAGCAGCGCCAGGCCCGATGCGTCAGCTTCGGCGATCTCCTCGACGATGCTGGCCGGCGCGCGGGCATTGCAGACGACGCCCTCGAGTCCCAGCTCGGCATAGCGCGCGAGCTGGACCTTGCGCGCCGCGCCGACCCGGGCGGCGACCTCGGCCGAGCCCTCGCGCGCCGGCGGGGTCATGAGATCGGCGGCCGAAACCGAGGGCACGTCGACGACGAGATCGAAGCGATCGATGAGCGGGCCGGACAGGCGGCCGAGATATTGGGCCACGCACCGTTCGTTGGGCGCGCGCCGGCAGGCGTAGCCCGGCTCGTTGGCCGAACCGCAGCGGCAGGGGTTCATCGCCGCGATCAACTGGAACCGCGCCGGATAGACGACCCGATGGTTGGCGCGGGCGATCGCCACTTCGCCGGTCTCGATCGGCTGGCGCAGGCTGTCGAGGACCTGCGCCTGAAACTCCGGCAGTTCGTCGAGGAACAGGACCCCGTTGTGGGCGAGCGAAATCTCGCCGGGCCTGGCATGCGCGCCGCCGCCGACCAGCGCCGGCATCGAGGCGGAATGATGGGGGCTGCGGAAAGGGCGCCGGTCGGTCAGCGCGCCGCCGGCCAGGATGCCGGCGACCGAATGGATCATCGACACTTCGAGCAGTTCGCGCGGCGTGAGCGGCGGCAGGATCGACGGCAGGCGCTGGGCGAGCATCGATTTTCCCGCGCCGGGCGCGCCGCTCATCAGGAGGTTGTGGCCGCCGGCCGCCGCCACTTCGAGCGCGCGCTTGGCGCTCTCCTGGCCCTTGATGTCGCGCAGGTCCGGCTGCGGCCCGGCCGACGATCTGAGCGCCGGCTCGGGGCGGGACAAGACTTGCGAGCCCTTGAAGTGGTTGGCGAGCTGGATCAGCGAGCGCGGCGCCAGAATCTCGAGATCGGCCGACGCCCACGCCGCCTCAGGGCCGCAAGGCGCCGGGCAAATCAGGCCTTTGCCGGCGGCGTTGGCGGCGATCGCCGCCGGCAGCACGCCGGCGACGGCGCTGATCGTCCCGTCGAGCGCCAGCTCTCCGATCACCGCGAAGCCGTCGAGCGCGTCGATGGGAACGGCGCCGATCGCCGCCATGACCGCGAGCGCGATCGGCAGGTCGTAGTGGCTGCCCTCCTTCGGCATGTCGGCGGGCGCGAGGTTGACGGTGATGCGCTTGGCGGGAAGGGCGAGCCCGGAGGCGATCAGCGCCGAGCGCACCCGCTCGCGCGATTCGGCCACCGCCTTGTCGCCGAGGCCGACGACGGTGAAGGCGACCGCGCCGCCGGCGATATGCACCTGGACGTCAACCGGCCGGGCCTCGACGCCCTCGAAAGCCACCGTCGATACGCGCGCCACCATATCCGCCCCCCGCTTGGGCTCGCTGCTCACTAGAACATTTGCAGAACATTGGTGAAAGCGCAAGTGGAAATCTCAATCATGCCCGGGGACGCCGAAAACGGACCCGGAGGGCCGCACGCCGGTCACCCGCCCCTCCGTGTCCGTCGCCAGAACGCCCTTCGACTGATCCAGGATGACCAGGTCGTTGCCGAAGGGATCGCGAACGCGCGCGCATCGGCCAATCGCGATATCGAAAGGGGGCTCAATGGCTTTGCCGCCCGCGCTCAAGAAGAACGCGAAGGCCTCGTCGACATTCTCAACCAGAACATCGGTTTCCGGGCCGATGTGAAAGTGCACGAGCTCGGCGTCGGTGTCGGGAAGGGCAAAGCCGATCGCCTCCTCGCTTCGCCACAACACGCGATGCCCAAGCTGATCGCGATAGAACGATATCGCCGCATCGAGGTCGGCGACGCGAAGCAGAAGGTTGTCGAGCTTGCGAAACAGCGGCCCCCCTGGGCTCATGGGCAGGCGATCCTCCGCCGGACTCTGACTCCCCCTAGCGGATAAGTCGAGCTCGGCGCCAGGTCAGCGCTTTCCCGCCGCAATGACCGGCCCTCAGCCGACTCCCTGGACGATCGCGGCCTCGGCAAGGCTGGACTCGGCGCCGCCCGGCAGTGGGGCGCCCGCCGCTTCGCCGCGCGATAGGGCAAAGCGCCAAGCCATGCGCGGGCGACATTCCTCACGGGCCCTTTCGCCGATTCGCGGCAATTGCGGCGAGGCTGCAACGCGCTCCCTGTTCGATCCCTGTTCATCAAATTGATCTCCCCGTTCGGCGGCAAAAAGCGCCCTGTTCGCACGCAGGAATCGTGGCGGAGCCGGTGAGCAAAAGTCCATGCGGTCAGCGCATGACGTCCGCATTTCGCCGTGAAATTGCCCGGAAGCCCGGGCGCAGGGTCTCGCGCCAGCTTAAAGGATAGCGTCTGATCCGCCCGTTCGCGCGCGCGTTCAGCGCCTNNNNTCCTTATAGGGCAGCGTATGGCCCGCGTTCTCGCCGCGCGGAATCGCGACCTCGACCGTGCGCGGGATATAGCGCGCGAGCCAGACGTCCGCCCCGCCCGAAGGCGCGGCCCCTGCCCCGACCGTCACTGCGCCGCCGGTAAAGCCGACATTCGGGCCCCCGGCGCCGCGATCGCCGCGGCTCATCAGCCCCGCCAGCGCGCCCGGCTCGAGCGCGTCGCCTTCGACCCGGCCGTTGATCACCACCTGGGGCGTATAGACGCCGTCGCGCGCAAGCGCCCGGGCGTAGGCGTATTGGCGCTCCGTCCAGGCGTGCTTTGAAAAGGTGTCCTTCCAGCCGAGCCGATCCCAGTAGTCGACGGCGAAGGAGAGCGCGAGCACGTCCGCGCGGTCGCTGACCGCCGAGACGTTGGCGGCCGCCGGCGGGCATGACGAGCAGCCCTGGCTCTGGAACAGTTCAACGACGGTCGGGTGCGTCGCGTCGGCGGCGAGGGCTGACCGCAACGGCAAGGCGAGCATCGCCAGCGCGGCGACGCAACCGCCCATTTTCAACCAGTGAGACACGGGGTACCTCCTCGCGCGAATGCCGGCGTTCACGATACCGCATTCGCCGCCGGGCGGGATTTGTTACCTCCGACAGGCGGCGGCCGCGATGGCGGCCGGCGCTCGCGCGGGCTATGGGGACGCGCATGGCCCGAACCGATTTCCGCACCCCCCGGCTCTACGTCGAGGCGCCGCTCGCCGAAGGCGCCGAGGTCAAGCTCGACCCGCAGCAGACGAACTACCTCGTCAATGTGCTGCGGCTCGGCGCAGACGCATCGGTGCTCCTGTTCAACGGCCGCGACGGCGAATTCGCAAGCATCCTCGCGGCGGCTTCGCGCAAAGGCGCGTCGCTCATCGTCGGCCGGCGAACGCGGCCGCAGGAGGCGCCGCCGGATGTCGATTACCTGTTTGCGCCGCTCAAGCACGCCCGCCTCGACTATATGGCCCAGAAGGCGGTGGAGATGGGGGCGCGGCGATTGAGGCCGCTCATCACCAGGCGCACCCAGATCGCGCGCGTTAACCTCGAGCGTCTGCGCGCCAACGCCATCGAAGCCTGCGAGCAATGCGGCGTGATCTGGGCGCCGGAGGTCGCCGCGCCCGAGACGCTCGAAAAGACGCTGGCCCGCTGGCCGCCCGAGCGGCTCATCGTCTTCTGCGACGAGGAGGCGCCGCAGGCGAGCCCGCTCGACGCGCTGGGCGAGGTTAGCGCGGAGAACGGCGTCGGGCTCCTCGTCGGCCCCGAAGGCGGCTTCGACGACGACGAGCGGGCCGCGATTCTCGCTGGTCCGCGCGTCCTGCGCCTGAGCCTCGGCCCGCGAATCCTGCGCGCCGATACGGCGGCGGTGGCGGCGCTGGCGCTCATCCAGGCCACGCTCGGCGATTGGCCGAAAGGACGGCGTGGCCGCGGGCCCTGATTTCTGAGCCTCGGGAGCCGCGCCGGCCATTTTGCCGCCACGATCTGGCTCCATTCCGGCGAATGATGATTTACTGTCAGCTCGGCAAGCGGCGCAGCGTCAGAGGGGCCATGAGCTTCGCCTGCGCGCCGCTGTTCGCCTTCCTCGTCGGCGCCCCGTCGGAACTGGTGAGCGCCGGCGAGTTCGATCGCTCGACGCTGCCGGCGGCGGCGGCCGATCCCGCGCAGTGCGACAGCCAGGGCGAGGGACTGGGCGGCCTCAAGGACTCGGGCGATTGCAAGCGCATCAGCGGCTATATCGCGGCGGGCGCGCGGTTGGGGACCGATGAGCAAATCGGCGGCCACACCTCCCCGTTCGGTCCGCTCGACGCGCCGGAATTCGTCGGCAGCGTGCTCCCTTCGCGCGCGACGGTCATCGACGTCCCCGCGGCGGACCAGGACCGCTTGTTCCAGTCGCCAGGCTCCGGCGACGAAGCGCGCTGAAACGTCTCGCACAGTCTAAAACGCGGCCTCGTCGAACGACGGATCGACCGAGCGGCCCCACGGGCCTTCGTAACGCTGAATCCAGCGCCGCGCCGGCTCGCGGCCGCTGTCCGCGATCGCTTCGAGCGGATGAAGCAGGATCGTCTCGTCCTCGCCCCTGGCGTTGAGCCGGGCGCGCCGCTTGAGGCCGCTACGCGAGATGGCGAGCATGTCGAGCGCAACCGAGCGCAGATCGCGGCCGCGCACCTCGGCGGCGAGGCCAAGCAGCGGCGCGTCGTCGCGCAGCTTCTGCCGGTCCTCGGCGCTCCAGCCCTCGATCAGGGCCTCAGCCGAGCCCAGCGCCTCCGGATTGTAATAGAGCCCGGCCATCAGCGCCGCGAGCGCGACGATGCGCTCGGGCGGCCCGACGTCGGCGCCGCGCATTTCGAGATAGCGCTTGAGCCGCACCTCGGGGAAGATCGTCGACAGGTGGTTCGCCCAGTCGGCGATCGTGGCGCGCTCGCCGGGCGCCTCCTTGAGCCGGCCGGCGAGCAGGTCGCGAAAGCTCGCTCCGGCCACGTCCTGATAGTTTCCGCCGCGCTTGAGGAAATAGAGCGGCACGTCGAGCGCGTAGTCGACGTAGCGCTCGAAGCCCATGCCGGGCTCGAACACAAATGACAGCATGCCGGTGCGGGCGCCATCGGTATGGCGCCAGATCTCCGAGCGCGCCGAGAGCAGCCCGTTGAGCTTGCGGTCGGTGAACGGCGAATTGGCGAATAGCGCGGTGATCGCCGGCTGCAGCGCCAGGCCGACGCGCATCTTGGCCACCATGTCCTTTTCGCTCATGAAATCGAGATTGACCTGGACGGTGGCGGTGCGAAACATCATGTCGAGGCCGCGGGTCCCGACTTTCGGCATGTAACGGGCCATGATCGCGTAGCGGTGCTTGGGCATGATCGGCGTTTCGGCCAGCGACCATTTGGGGCTCATGCCGAGCGCCAGGAAGCCGATCCCCAGCGGCTCGGCGACGGAGCGCGCGACCGTAAGATGGCGATCAAGCTCGTCGGCGGTCGCGTGCGCGTCGTCGAGCGGCGCGCCTGAGAGTTCGAACTGTCCGCCCGGCTCGAGCGAAATGGCGCCGCCGCCATTCGGGTCATAGAGGCCGATAAGATTACCGCCATCTTCGATGCCGTCCCAGCCGAGCCGCTTGCGCATGCCTTCGAGCAGCGCCCGAATGCCCTTGTCGCCGCCATAGGGGACCGGCGAATGATTAGCGCGGTAGAAGGGTATCTTTTCGTGCTCCGCGCCGATCCGGAACGGGCCCGCCGGCTTGCACCCCGCTTCGAGCCAGGCGACCAGGGCGTCGCGCGACTCCACAACCTCACTATCGACGACGTCGCGAGCCATGCAGGCGCTCATCCCAGCGGCCGGCGAACCGGCGACCCGGCTAGATAGTCGCGCCGCGCCGACAATGCAACGAACGGACGTTCGCCCTCAGACGCCGGTCCCCGGCGGCGGCTGGGTGAACGACTGGGCGATCCCGCTCACGGCCGCCTGATGCGCCTGGGCGACCTGCACGCCGGAGACGAACATTGCGCTCAAGGTCGCGAATCCTGCCGCCAGGGCCGCCGTCTCCGGGTTCGCCGTCGCATGCCCGCCGCCGAACATCGAGATCAGCGAGCCGAACACGCCGCCGCTCGATCCCGGCGCAGGCGCGGCGGCTTGGCCGGCGGCGCCCGGCGCGCTCATTGCGTCCGCAAGCTGGCTAAGCACGCCGGAAAGCCCGAGGCTCGCCATCGCGTGCGCAAGCCCGCCGATCAGTATCGACGCCACGGCGGGCAGCATGGAGCGAACGATATCGGGACTGACGCCCGAAACCTGCGAGACGTGCTGAACAACCGTCTCGACCGCCTGCGGCGAGCCGAAAATCCGCCCGAGCGCGTCGCCCCCGGCGGCGCCCGGAGCCGGTGCTTGGCCAGGCGCGTAGGACGCCGCGTGGTCGCCGCTCGCGAGTTCCTTGAGGATGCCCGCTACGGCGGCGGGATTGGAGACGATCTGCTGCAAGGCGGCGGAAAACGCCGGAATCATCGCCTGCGCCGCCTTCTCAGCATCCGCCGGCGCAAGCCCGAACTGGGCGCCGAGATTGGCGACCGCCTGGCCGCCCTGGGCGCTGTGCAAGATGTCGTTGAGCGTCATGGCGTTCTTGCTCCTCGTTGCTCGATCGCCGCCACGGGCCGCGCCACTGCGCGATCGCCGCCGTCGATGGCCTTGGCCAGCCGCCACGTCGCCGCATATGCCGTCGCGACGGCGATGAGACCGAAGACGGCGCAGCCGAGCGCGAAGCCGATGAGGCCGCCCTGCACTCCACCATAACGCGCGCCCAAGGTCACGAACGGAATTGTCCCGAGCGTCGCCCGCGCCCAGTTGAAAGCCATCGTCAGCACCGGAAAGCCGAGGTTGTTGAACGCGGTGTTGGCGACGAACAGGCAGGCCAGGAACAGCCACGCCGAGACCCCGTAGCGGCAATAGAAGATGACATATTGCGCGCTGTCGCCCTTGGCCTCGAAGGCGGCGACCAGCGCCGGCGCGCAAAGCGCCAGCGCCGCCCAGGCGAACAGAACGTAGCCGATCGACAGGATGAAAGAATCAGTCAGCGTCCGCTGCACCCTGCCCATCAGTTTCGCGCCATAGTTCTGGCCGATGATCGGCCCGACCGATCCGGTGAGGGCGAAGATGACCCCGAACGCGACC
The DNA here is from genome assembly GCA_003164825.1 of Hyphomicrobiales bacterium. Taxonomy (GTDB): domain Bacteria; phylum Pseudomonadota; class Alphaproteobacteria; order Rhizobiales; family Beijerinckiaceae; genus Roseiarcus. The sequence goes on along the minus strand of PLUH01000277.1, from coordinate 940 downwards.
GGCGTGACGCGGTCGATGATCGCGGACGCCGCGATCGCCGCCTCGCCGAAATCGGAGAACACGCGCAGCGTATAGGCCGAGCTCACCGGCGCCGCCATGTTGGCCATGATCGCGGGGAAGCCGATCGCCATGATCGGGCCGAAGTCGCCACGCGCGGCGTTGAGCTTCGGCCGGGCGACAAGGTCGTGCACGCCAACCGCGCCCTGCCAGCCGACGGCGAGCAGGATGAGCCGCGAGATGACCGTCGCCCACGCCGCGCCATAGACCCCAAGGCCGAACCCGAAGATGAGCAGCGGATCGAGAAAAGCGGTGGCGATCCCGGCCGAGAGGGTCACGTACATCGCCCGCCGGGCGTCGCCGACGGCGCGCAAGACGCCGGCGAACGTCATGCCGACCGCGAGCGGCACGTTCGCCGGGATGCTGATGGCGATGAATTTCGAGGCGACCTCGGCCGGTTCCCCGTGGGCGTGCAGCAGCGTCGTCAGCACCCAATCGCGAAAGATGAACATCGCCGCCGCCATCGCGGCCGAAAGGATCGCAGCGATGGTCAGCGACGACGCCGCAAGCCTGCGGGCGCGCGGCCGGTCGCCGGCGCCGAGGGCGCGCGAGACGGTGGCCGAGGCGGCGATGGTGAGCCCGATGTTGATCGACATGACGAAGAACGTCATCAAGCCGACGTAGCCGACGGCGGCCTTGAACGCCTGATCGCCGAGTTTCGACACCCAGAACAGCGACAGCAGATCGACGACGAACACCGCCATCAGGCCGATGGCGCCGGTCGCGGTCATGACCGCGACGTGCCCCATCAACGACCCGTGCGTGAACACGGGCCGTTTGTCGCGGGCGGCCTGCGGGGCGTTCAACGGCGCCTGTCCTGATCGTGAGGGGAAGGCGGTCATAATGGGTGGAGCTGGCGGAGGCTAGCCCGCATTTCTCAAAC
>PLUH01000101.1 GCA_003164825.1 Hyphomicrobiales bacterium | reverse complement strand
GCGCGGAACGCCGTCGATTCGCTGCCCGACGGCGGGCTCGAGCGAAAGCTCGCCGAGGGCCGGCCGCTGCGGGTAAAGCTCGGAATCGACCCGACCGCTCCCGACATCCACCTCGGTCACACGGTCGTCCTGCGCAAGCTGCGGGAGTTCCAGGACCTGGGACACCTCGTCGTGCTGATCATCGGCGACTACACCGCGCGTGTAGGGGACCCGAGCGGGCGCTCGGAGACGCGGCCGATGCTGTCGGCCGAGGAGATCGACGCCAACGCCCGCACCTTTCAAGAGCAGGCGCTCGAGATCCTCGATCGGGATCGGATCGAGGTGCGGCGCAACGGCGAGTGGCTGGACATGCCGATGGAAGAGCTGTTCCGCCTCGCGCGCACGAGTACCGTCGCGCAGATCCTCGAGCGCGACGACTTCGCCAAGCGCCAGCTTGCGCACGCTCCGATCTCGCTCCTCGAGCTGCTCTACCCGTTGCTGCAGGGGTACGACTCGGTCGAGGTCGAGGCCGACCGCGAGCTCGGCGTCGCCCGCCGCAAGTTCAACCTGCTGCTTGCGCGAGACATCCAGCGCGCATAGTGCGTTCCCGAGCAGACGATCCTCACGATGCCGATCCTCCCGGGCACCGACGGCGAGCGGCGGATGTCCAAGTCCCTCGGGAACTACATCGGCGTCAGCGAGCCGCCCGCGGAGATCTACGGCAAGACGCTGAGCATCCCAGACTCTGTCGTGCCGCTCTACTGCGACCTGCTCCTCGGACAGGCCGTGCCCGAGGATCTCGGCCCGCGGGACGCCAAGCGCGCGCTCGCGCGCGCGCTCGTCGAGCAGTTTTACAACCTCGAAGCGGCCCAGGCGGCGGAGCGTGACTTCGATCGCGTACACCGCGACCGAGAGATTCCCGCGGTGATCGACGAGGTCCATTGGCCGGTTGCCGAGCTGGGGGACACCATCCACCTGCCCGAGCTGATCCGCCGCGCCACCGAGGCTTGCGAGCGCCTCGTGCCGGGAATCCGCTGCGCGCCGTTCGGCCATCTCGGCGACGGCAACATCCATTTCAACGTCTCGCAGCCGGTCGACGCCGACCGGCAAGCCTTTCTCGACCGCTGGGACGCCATGAACGAGATCGTGCACGGCATCGTCGCCCGCCTCGGCGGCTCGTATTCGGCCGAGCACGGCGTCGGTCAGCTCAAGCGTGGCCTGCTCGCCCGATGGAAGGATCCCGCCTCGCTTGCGGTGATGCGCCAGATCAAGGCGGCGCTCGATCCGAACGGCGTGATGAATCCGGGCAAAGTGCTGTGACGAGAGGCCATCCCGTCCCGGCGATCTCGACGATTCAGCGTCTTTCGGCGGCAGACTCGACAACGTTGGAGAACCCGGGCGCTCGATCTGTACAGATCGTTTGGCCCGGCAATGCGCCCGAAGCCACGGTCACGATCACCCGCGTCACGATGGAGCCAGGCGCTGCGTCGGCCAGACACGCGCACCCGGCAAGCGAACAAATATGGCTCGTCGAGCAGGGTAGCGCCCTGCTTTTGCTGGCCGATGGCGAGACAGACGAATTGCGCGCCGGCGATGTGGTGCGCACGCCTCCAGGCGCGATCCACGGCGTCGCCAACACGGGGGGCGAGCAATTCGTCTATCTCGCCGTGACGACCCCGCCGCAGGATTTCTCCTCGGCTTACAAAGAGGTCAGACGTCAAACTGACCCGATGTCAAACTGAGGACTTCGCGCTCAAGAGACGCGATGGCGCCAGCCTTGTGAGAGGTCTAGTGTTTTCGCGACGTCCATGATTCGGCGTGCGATGTCGAGACGGATGAAGACCTCCCAAGTCCCGGCGAAGGATCCAAGCTCGGTGATGCGGCGCGGCGGTCTCGCCGCCTCGATCGTTTTCTCATGTCTTGCTTACGGAGCGGCGCCGGCCGAGGCTAGCTGCGCCGAAAGGAGCTTCGACGGCGCGAAGTTCACGGTCTGCGCCTTCGATCCGCGGCGTGACGATATTCGCCTCTTCCTGAGCGGGACCGACGGCAAACCCTATGGATCGCTGGCCGCGCTCGCCACGGCGCTGAAGGCGAAGGGCGAGCGGCTCATGTTCGCGATGAACGCCGGCATGTTCGAGCAGGATCAATCGCCGGTCGGGCTTTACGTCGAGAACCGGCGCAAGCTGCACGGGGCCGACACGCGCGCCGGCCCGTCAAATTTTCACTTGAAGCCGAACGGCGTCTTCTGGGTCGGCGACGGGGTCGCGGGGGTCACGGAGACGGCCCGCTTTCTCGCCGATCCGCCGGCGGCGCGTTACGCGACCCAGTCCGGCCCGATGCTGGTCGTCGACGGCAAGATCCATCCGAAAATCAANNTTCGCCATATCCGACGAGCCGGTGAACTTCGACCGGTTCGCACGCCTGTTCCGCGACGGCCTCGGCTGCCCGAACGCGCTCTTTCTCGACGGCTCGGTATCGTCGCTCTACGCGCCGGAGCTCAATCGCGACGATGAGCTCACTCCGATCGGGCCGATTGTCGGGGTCGTGCGGACCGGGTCGGCGGACATGCAGTAGCTGAGCCCAGCGATTCCCTCCAGAGGTTGCAGCCAGTTTAGCAACTGAGGATTGCATCGCGAAAGGCGGCATGCCCGGATGCTGTCGCGTTTTCGTAACCTCGGACAAGTGTCAGCGGCGACCAGGCACTGAATATGGACACGCGGAGTGCCACTGACTGAACTGACACACGCTGCGATGATTAGCTCTTTTGCCTCGGCTGACTGAGCCGTCGAGCAGCTCCCGCCAGAAGGGCAAAGCCGGCCGAGACCAACGCAATCGGCAGGGTTCGTATTGCGGATGGCTTACGGAAAAACGCCCGCATCTGCATGGCCTTCACCACCCGCTCGACCCCGATCGCCATCGCCGCCGTGCGGTTCGAGACCCCGTCGCGCTTGGCGCGTGCGACGACCATCGCCCACGAGCGGTCGAGCGCCCGTTCGAGCCGGTCCATCACCTCGTCCCGCGACCAGAAATATTGCTGCAGGTCCTGGACCCACTCGAAATAGCTGACGATGACCCCGCCGGCGTTGCACAAAATGTCGGGAATGACGAAGATGCCGTCGTTGCGCTCGGCGAGCACGCGGTCGGCCTCGGGCGTGGTCGGACCGTTCGCGCCTTCGGCGATGATGCGGCAACGCAGGCGCCGGGCAAGGTCGGCGTCGATCACCCGCTCGACCGCGCAGGGCGCCAGCACGTCGCAGGGCTGCTCGAGCAGCATGCGCGGCGCGATCGTGGCTTGGCTCGAATAGCCGGCAAGCTCGCCAGTCCTCCCGGCGTGGGCGACGAGCGCCTTCACGTCGAGGCCCTTGGGATCGTAATAAGCGGCGGAGTGGTCGCTGACCCCGATCAGCTTCACGCCCCGCGCCGCGAGCCCCATCGCCGCATGCGAGCCGACGTTGCCGAAGCCCTGGACGATCGCCGTCGCCGTGGCCGGCGCGATGTCCAAGGCATCGAGGGCGCGAAAGGCGAGAAAGGCGACGCCGTGGCCAGTCGCCTCGCGCCGTCCCAAAGTGCCGCCGGTGCCGACCGGCTTGCCGGTCACGATCTCGGGGACGGTGACGCCCTGATACATCGAATAGGTGTCCATGAACCAGGCCATCACCTGCTCGTTGGTGCCCATGTCCGGCGCCATGACGTCCGTCCTCGGGCCGACGAAGGGAATCATCTCCTGCATATAGCGGCGGGAGAGGTTCTCGAGCTCCTTGGGCTTGAGCGAGCGCGGGTCGACCGCGACCCCGCCCTTGCCGCCGCCGAAGGGAAGATCGGCGAGCGCGCATTTCCAGCTCATCCAGATGGCGAGCGCGGCGATTTCGCCGATGTCGATATTGGCCGCGAAGCGCGTGCCGCCCTTGGCGGGACCGAGCGCCAGGTGATGCTGGACCCGGTAGCCGATGAAAAGCTCGGTCCGATTGTCCTCCATGCGGACCGGAAAGGTGACGACGATCGCGCGCTTCGGGTAGAGGAGCCAGTCGCGTTCGTCTTCGGGGATGCTCAAATGGTTGGCGATGACGAGGAGTTGATCGCGGGCCATTTCGAACACCGGGCCGGTAAAGAGGCTGTTCAACATGCGTTCTCCCGCCAACCCTCGCCGCCGGCGGCGCAATGATAGCGGCGATCAGCGCCGACGGAACTCAAATTTATCATAACGACCGGGGCTGGCGACGGCGCCCGCCGGCCATCCGGCGCTCATCCGGCGCCGTCGGCTTGACTTCGCGCCGAGCCTCACTATTTTGCCGGCCAAATACCGGGCTCGCGAGTCTTCGCGGCCTTTTGGCGCGTCCGCCGCGCCGCTTCATTGAAGGACGCACCCTGATGGCCAAGGCCGCCTCGCTCAAGATCAAGCTTCTGTCGACCGCTGACACCGGCTATTTCTACGTCACCAAGAAGAACGCCCGCACCAAGACGGAAAAGCTCGCGTTCAAGAAATACGATCCCGTCGCGCGCAAGCACGTCGAGTTCAAGGAAACGAAGATCAAGTAGGCGGACCGTCCGCTGAACGACAAAAAGGGCGCCTCAGGCGCCCTTTTTGTTTGCGGCTCGCCAGGCTCAGGGCGGCATCGGCATCTTGGCGTAGGCCTCGCCCGGCACGATGACGAAGACCAGCGTCGAAGGAATTTCCTTCGGTCCGAACGGGCCGGGAACCGCGTTCTTCACCGCCGGAAGGCTCTTCAGATAGGCGACGATCGCGTGGGCGTCGTCCGACGTCAGATGAGAAAGGGCCGCATACGGCATGATTGGAGCGAGCCGGCGGCCCTCAGGAGTGGTCCCGGCCGTCATGGCCGCGATGATCTGATCGTCGGTCCAGTTTCCGAGGCCTGTCTCCTTATCCGGCGTCAGGTTCGGGCCGGCAAAGACGCCGAGCCCGGGGATCGCAAAACCGACTTCCGAACCGCCGAGGGCGCGGGAGAAATCCGGCTTGCCGAGCAGAGCTCCGGGAGTGTGGCAGTCGTTGCAGCCCCCGATCGTGACCAGATATTTACCCCGCGCAATCTCGCCATCGTCGGCGCGCGCGACGCCGGAGGCGCCGAGCAAGGCGGCCGCCGCGAGCAAAGCCCTCAATCCCGTTCGCATGTTTCCTCCCTGGCGAAGTCGTCGCTCTTTGCTAGCGGCGCGCGATATATGCCCGACTGTCGCATGGGCAATCCGCCGCGGCAAGGCGTAGGGTCTTCGTCGAACGCGAGGCGATCGAGGACGACCGAGAGATTCTGCCTCGGGCAGGTCGCCGGCGCGCTTAGAGCTTTGACTCGATTGGTCGGCAATGCAGCCGTCGTTGCGAGCGTGAGCCGAAGCAATCCAGGGGAACGTAGGGAGGGCAATGACTCTGGTTCGCCACGTCGCCAAAGCCCGTCGAGAGACGGGCGTCTTTCGACGCCCTTGGCTCCTCGCGATGACGGATTCCGTCAGAACGCGGCGCGCTTAGAACCGGGCGACGAACAACAGGATCGCCGCCGCCGCAAGGCAGGCCATCGCGATAAAATCGGCGATCAGGAGGGTGGTGTTCTTCCACCAAAGGATCCGCGACAGAGTCGCGCATAGCGCGGGGAGCGCTTCGAGCTCCGCCTCGGTGTCGGCGATGAAGTTGAAATCTTCCGGATCCGGATTGCGCCAGATCGGGAAGCGCTGTCGCCCGGACCGGGGATATCGGGGATAAACCGAGATCAGCAGGTTCAGATAAATGATCATGAACGGCGCCAGGATGACCGGCGCGCTCAGATACCACGGATAGTGACTGCGGTACTGGAGAACCGTTCCCATCATGATCGCCACGAACAGCACGGCGATGAGCGCCTTGATGTCACTGAGACGCATTGAGTCGCCGTAGCCGGCGATCAGATTGCGCAACTGTGCATTCTTGTCTCTGGCCATCAAACGCTCCGAGGCGNNCGTCATGTGAGCGAGACGTAGAGAAGCAGAACCATGGTCAGGGCCACGCACACGATCGCGAGCAGCAAGCCGACGCGGATGAACTGCGTCTTCCACCAGAGAATGTCCGACAGCACGGCGCAAGTCAGCTTCAACTGTTCGACGTCGTCTGCAGTCTCGGCGACGGACTCGAAATCCGCAGGCGTCAGATTGCGTGCAACGCGGAAGCCCTTGGCGCCCCGCTTTGGATAGCGCGGAAGAAGCACCATGAACAGAAGGAAGTAGACGATCAGGAAAGGCACCAGCACGAGCTGGACCGACAAATAGCTAGGAAAGGACGTGTAGTTCCAGAGGACCGAACCCATCATGAACGCGACGAACAGGAACGCGATGTTCGCCTTGAAATCGCTCGCCCTGATCGCTTCGGTATATCCGGCGATCAGATTGCGATAGGCTTGGGTAGGACTGGAAACGGGCTTGTTCATCTGGCTTACGCAGGCTCCCACTGGGCCAGGCGCGAGGAGCCTCGAAAACTTTCCTACCTTAGAGCGAGATTCGACCAAATGGAAACGCTTTTCGTTTCCGTCACGCCGGGCTTGACGCGCCGGGTCCCCGGATCGTTGGCCATCCCAGGGCTGTGACCCGGGGAGGCGATGGCGGATGGGGACCGCTGAACCCAGCGGAACCCCGCGCAGCCGCGGTCTCCTACCGCCCCTCCTCCGGCTGGTCTGCCGCATCGGCGGGATCGGCGCCGTGTGAGGCGGCAAGGCCGGGGCGCACCAGCCGGTCGTCGCGCGCCGGCTCGGGCGCTGGCGACCAGGGGCGGTTCTCAAGCGCGCTGCGGTCGCTCGCGAGCGCGAAGCCCTTGTCGTCGCTCCAGGTCAGGCCGACGGCGCCGAGCCGCGCCAGCGCCGTTTCGTCGAGCACGAATTTCGCTTTGCAGCCTGGGGGCGCGCTCAGCGCGCTGACCACGATCTCCGCCCGCTCGCAGTCCTCGTCGAACGCGAGGCGATCGAAGACGATCGAAAGCGACTCGCCCTCCGGCAAGTCGGCGACGCAGCCGAGGCGGTCGCAGGGCGCGTCGGGGCTACGCGCCTCAGCTGGATCACGCCCATCGCCGTCGGCGGAGAGCCATTGCTCGGCGGCGAAGGCGTTGAAGCGTTTGCCGACGACCTCGAGCGCGCCGTCGGCGTCGCGCACCGCCGCGAGGTCGCCGGACGGCGCAACGATGACGTCGTAGCGCGGCCCGTGGGTCGCGCCGACGAGCCCGATCAGCGCCAGTGGGACGGCGCTCAAGCGGAACGTCCAGGTCCGCCAGATGGCGGCGCTCATCACGGCGAGGGCGAGGAACGGCAAGGCGTAGGGGGCAAACGCGCGCAAGTGCAGGGTCGAACCAGGAGCGTCGGCGATGAAGCGCGCGACCCATAGGATGAACTTGATCCCCGCCCCGACATAGAGCCAGACCGGCCCATCGAGCCCAAGCGGATAAAGCGCGGCGCCGATCAGCGCGCCCGGCACGGCGAAAAATTCGATCACCGTCAGGGTCAGCGGATTGCCGATCAGCACATAGGGGCTCAGATCATGGAAGTGGTAGGCCATGAACGAGGCGGTGGCCAAGGTGGCGAAGGCGGTTGCGAACAGGAGCGCGAGCGGCCGGTCGACGAGATGGACGGCGAGGGTCCCGCGCTTCGGCCCCTCGCCTCGCTTCGGCACGAACGGATCGGGATCGAGGTCGTGGGCCGCGATCCGGGCCTCCATCACCGCGACCAACGCGGCGACCGCGGCGAATGAGAGCTGGAAGCTGACGCCGAGAATGGCCTCGGGCTCGATCGCGACCACCGCCAGCACCGCGAAGGCGAGATTGCGCATGGTGAGCGCGCGGCGGTTCATGATCACCGCGCCGAGCACGATCACGGTCATGATCAGCGCCCGCTCGGTGCCGACGCGCGACCCGGTCGCGACATCGTAGAGGAGCGAACCGGCGATGGCCACGACCGCCGCCCATTTCTTGATCGGATATTTTAGCGCAAGCGTCGGCGACAGCGCCAGCAGCCGGCGGGTGACGACAAAGAAGATTCCCGCCACCAGCGTCATCTGGACGCCGGAAATGGTGATGATGTGGAAGATGCCGGCCTCGCGGATGAGGTCCTTGGCGTCGGTGGAGAGAAAGTCGCGCTTGCCCGTCACCATCGCCGCCGCGATGGCGCCTTCGTCGCCGCCGATGATCGCGTTGACTCTCAGCGCGAGGCGATTGCGCGCCTGATCGATGGCTGCAGTGAAGCGCTGGCTCAAGCTCGCGTCGCCTGGCGGCGGGAGGAGCCGGATCGGGCCGAGTGTCGAACCAACAGCGCCGACGCCGGCGAAAAACGCGTCGCGAGCGAAGTCGTATCCGCCCGGCAACGCCGCTCGCGACGGCGGCAGCAGGCGCGCCTTGAGCTCGACGAAATCGCCCGCCGCAACGTCGGGGGTTTTTCGCGTCGTTACCCTGACGCGGCGCGGAACCTTCTCGCGGGGCATGCCGTCGGCGCTGGCGACGCCGATCACCATCCGCGCGCCGACGGTCCTCAGGTCCACCTCCTCGACGAAGCCTTGCAGAGTGACGATCCGGATGCGGTCGAGCACCGGCGCCGCGACCCGCGCCGTGCGCAGCGACATCGACAGAAAGCCGGCGAACAGCGCGGCGAGGCCAAGCGAGACGCCGAGGGCGACCGGCCGGGCGCGCGACATCCACGCCAAGCCTGCGAACAGCGCTGTCAACAGCGCCGGCAGCCATAAGGACGGCTCCTGGTCAGCCGCCAGATTGAGCGCGACGCCGCCGATCGCCGCGACCGGAAGCCAGAGGAAAAAACGCCGCTCCTCGACCTCGCGCGCGAGCGCGCTTAAGAACGCTCCGCGCCAGTCCGGCGCCCACGCTGCGGCGCGGGCGAAGCCGGCGGCCGCGGCGAGAGCGCCGGTGCGGTCGGGAGTGGGCATCGGCGGCGAGACTAACGCCGGCGGGGCGCAGGGGAAAGGGCGCGTGCNNCGGGTTGCGATTGGGTATGCGCACCTCGACCTCGTCCTGAGCTGGCGGCGCCACCCGTCGTGTCGAAGGGCGGTCCAGCATGCGCCCAACAGCGCCGCCTTCTGGAACGTCCTTCGAGACGCNNTCGGCGCTCCTCAGGACGAGGTGGCGGCGCGATTCTATCAAAGCTGCAACGCGCTCTGGCGCCTCGCCTCGAGCGGCCATCGCATTCACGCCAGCGCAATGCGCGGCGTCGGGCCGGCGGCGCGGACGCGCTCGTCGGCGTGAGTCTCGAACCGCTTGAAATTGTCGCGGAACATCTGCACCAACCTCCCCGCGACCTCGGCGAATTCGCCCTTGTTGCGCCAGGTCTTGATCGGATCGAGGATGTGCGGCTCGACGCCTGGAACCTGCGCCGGCACGGCGAGGCCGAAATGCGGATCGGTGCGGAAATCCGCCCGCTGCAGCGACCCGTCGAGCGCTGCGGCGATCAGCCGGCGCGTCACCCGGATCGGCATCCGCCGCCCGACGCCGAACTTGCCGCCGGTCCATCCGGTATTGACGAGCCAGCAATCGACATGGTGCCGCGCGACGAGATCGTGCAGGAGATTGCCGTAGACGGTCGGATGCAGCGGCAGGAACGGCGCGCCGAAGCAGGTCGAAAACGTCGCCTGCGGCTCGGTGACGCCCTTCTCCGTCCCCGCCACCTTGGCAGTGTAGCCGGACAGGAAATGATACATCGCCTGCGCCGGATCGAGCTTGGCGATCGGCGGCAGCACCCCGAACGCGTCGCAGGTCAGCATGATGATGTTCTTGGGATGCCCGGCGCGGCCAGTCACCGAGGCGTTGGCGATGAAGTGAAGCGGATAGGCGATGCGGGTATTCTCGGTCTTCGAATCGTCATCGAAGTCGGGCGTCCGCGTCTCCGGATCGAGCGTCACGTTCTCCATCACCGTGCCGAAGCGCTCGGTCGTCGAATGGATCTCCGGCTCAGCCTCGCGCGAGAGCTTGATCGCCTTGGCGTAGCAGCCGCCCTCGAAATTGAACACGCCGCTCTTGCTCCAGCCATGCTCGTCGTCGCCGATGAGGGTGCGGTGTGGATCGGCCGAGAGCGTGGTCTTGCCCGTGCCCGAGAGGCCGAAGAAGATCGCCGTGTCGCCGTCCCTGCCGGTGTTGGCCGAGCAATGCATCGGCATGACCTGCTTCGGCGGCAAGAGGTAGTTGAGGACGGTGAACACCGCCTTCTTCATCTCGCCCGCGTAGCTCGAGCCGCCGATCAGCACGATCTTGCGCGAGAAGTCGCAGGCGATGATTGTCTCGGTGCGCGCGCCATGCCGCTTGGGATCGGCGCGGAACGACGGCAGATCGACGATCGTCAAATCGGAGACGAAGGCGCCGAGATCCTCGGCCGGCGGCCGGATCAGGAGATTGCGGATGAAGAGCGAATGCCAGGCGTATTCGGTGAAGACGCGCGTGCGCAGGCGCAATGCCGGGTCGGCGCCGGCGTAGAGGTCCTGGGCAAACAGCGTCTTACCCTCGGCGTGGGCGATGAAATCGGCGAGCAGGGCGTCGAAATGCTCGCTCCTCATCGCATTGTTGTTGTCCCACCAGACGATGCTCTCGGTCTTGGCGTCGCGGACGATGAACTTGTCCTTCGGGCTGCGTCCCGTATGCACGCCGGTGTCGGCGACCAGCGGCCCATGCGCGGCGATAAGCGCCTCATGGCGCTGCAACGCCTGCTCGTAAAGTTGCGGCGCGCCAAAATTCCAGTTGACCGCGGCGAGATCGCGGAAGCCGAACCTTTCCGCGCCGAAGTCGGCGTTGCGCGCCCCATTCTCGATCATTCTCACGGGTCCCCCTGGGGCGCGCCCGGACGCGCGCCAATCCACGAGCGTAAAGCAAATTTCGCCCCGCGCGGTCAACCGGCGAAATCGGGCGGCCGCGGCGGGAGTCACGTTCAAGCGCTAATGCGGAGGATCGCTTTCTATATCCCGAACAGCCGTTCGGCGTTGCCGTGCGCTATTCTCTCCCGGTCGGCGTCGCTGACCGGCAGCCGGTCGAGGAAGCCGCGCCCCTCGGCCATCGATTGATAGGGATGATCGGTCGAGAACATGATGCGGTCGACGCCGACCTGAAGAATCAATTCGAGGAACGCCGGCAGGAAGTTGAAGCCGGAGAACGTGTAATGGACGTTCTCGCGCAGAGTGGCGCTGATCGGCTTCTTGAGCTTAGTCATCGCGGGCGCCATGACATCGACTCGTTGAAGCATCGCCGGCAGCGTCTCGCCCATGTGCCCGACGACGATCTGCAACTCCGGATGNNCCCGCCGTACCAGGCGTCGATGACGGCTTTCGGCGACGGCGTCGGATGGAGATAGATCGGCAGCTTGAGCCGCTCCGCCCGCGCCAGCACCGGCCAGAAGAAGCGGTCGTCGAGATAGCGGCCGCGATGGTGGCCATTGATGACGATTCCTTTGAACCCATGCTCGCCGACCACGCGCTCGAGCTCCGCGAGAGCGGCCGGCGGATCGCCGATCGGCAGCGCCGCCAGGCCGAAGAACCGCGTCGGATGGCGGCGGACGGCTTCCGCGAGCGCGGCGTTCGTCTCACGCGCGAAGGTCTTCGCCTCCTCGCCCTCGAGCTGTTCGACGCCAGGCGCGGTGAGCGACAGCGCCTGCACGTCGACGCCGGCCGCATCCATCGCTGCGATACGGCCGTCGCCGATCTCGAGCAGGTTGGCGACGAGAGTCGCGAACCTCCCGCCCGACCGCTCAGCATATTCCTTCAGCCTGCGTTCGGGGCCGTCCAGGAAGGCGGGCGTGGCGAAGTGTTCTTCGAGAGCGATCGTGCGCATGAATTTTCCACGGAGGATCACGAACCGCGCGCGACGCGCAACCCGGATCCGTCCGAGCCGGCATGCGACGCAACGGTGTTCGCAGTCAATGCCTTCGCGCTCGCGCCGCTTTGGCGTTGTCAACACCTCTGTAAGCCGATCGGGCGAAAACCGTTTGCAAACAGCAACACCTGAGCTTCAACTACCGGCGAAACCTTTGATTCGCTGCTGATTCGCGACGCGGATCACCTTTGAAACAGCGCTGCTTGCACGACGACGCGCCGCTCGACGCAGAGACCACCGAGAGTTTTGACGCGAATCAACGAGACGATGCCCGCATCGGCGGGGCGGGGCGCGTTCCCGATGACGGAAGCTGCGCTGTGTTCGCCATCGCGCCAAAACCAATCCGTTTGGCATGGAGGCGGATTTGACTCCTCTAGGACGCCGCAGCCATTTTCTCATCGTCGCGGCGTCGTTATCGTTGGGGGGAACGGGATGCGGAATAACGACCCCCGACATGGTGATCTCGTCGGATCCGCAAGCATCGGCAAATCTTGTGCTTTCAATTGTCGATCACGTGGAAAGCGAGCTAGGTTGCGCAATACGAGACATCATCGAGTTTGATAAGATCAACGCCACGAAGCCAACTGACCGGGCTTACTCTTGGCTGGACTCAGCCACAGCCAAGATGTCGCTGAAACTGACCGCCGACGAGAAAACGAGTCTGAATCCGGGCGCCCTGGTCACAGAACCCTTTGCCAATGCCATCAACACCTTTCCGGGAAAGGCGGCGGTCACTTCCCCACAATCTTTCACATTCGCGGCCAATGCTGGCATCTCATCAGAAGCGACCCGCATCGACAACAGCGACTACTCATTCTCCGTCAAGGATGTATTCGTCAAAGACCCGGATTTTGACCCCAAGAATGGAATCCATTGCAGCACGCCTTACACAGGCCTTCTCACCGACAGCGACTTGCACATCAAGGATTGGCTCGACAGTCGTATGCGCGCTTACGTAATACATCCGGAAATCAAGCGGAGCGCACCGCAAACCTTGACAACCGAGATCACCTTCATCGTCGCTGGTTCAGGCAATGTCACGCCAACGTGGAAGCTGATTCCGACATCTTTCAACACTGCGAGCGCATCCTTCTTCGGGCTCGGTCGGACGCAGACAGACGACATTATCATCACGATCAGCGCGACCGACGCGTTGGCCACGACCGCGCAGAACATCGCCAAAACCACCTCCGGCTTTTCGACCGCCCTCAACGGGGTTAGCCCGGGACACTGACAGGCGGGAGGAACGAGCCGTCCAAACCAGATCGACAAGGCGGGAAACGGAGCGAAAAGATGGCTAAACGAACGACCCCAAAGAAGAGCGCGTCGGCGAAAAAGACGGCGAAGAAGGCGACGCCCGCAAATCGCTCTGCAAAGAAGAGTGTGACGAAAAAGACCCCGGCAAGGAAGTCCGTGGCGAGTACGTCGCAAAGGAAAAAGGTTTCCGCGAAAAAACCGGCCGCGAAGGCGCCGGCGTCCGAATCATTCCCAAGGGCCGCGGCCCACGCGGCGTCCCCGGACAAGATCCCGGGAACAATCGCAAAGATTGTCACGGAAACAGACGGCAGCAAGACTGTCTACGTCTGGGACCAGCACGGGCAGCCGATCCGGCAAGACTTGTTCCACGGCTAGGGCGGCGACCTCGGATAGCGGCCTTTCGGCGGCGCGCCACGCCGCCGATCTGTTCGATGCGCCGATTCAAGCTCGTTTCGGCGCGCTGATGAAGGACGCCCCCTACCCCTTCTTCCCCTTCACATAAGCGATGTACCCCTCGACGTCCTTCGCTGGCTCGGCGTAGGCGTCGCCGAGCGCCTTGGCGATGGCGGCCATATAGGTCTTCGCCCAGGCCGGAAAATGGTAGTCGATGACCTTGAGGAATTCGAGGCTCGCCGCGAGGCGAATGTCGGCGATCGAGGGATGGTCGCCGCCGATGAAGGTCTTGCCGTCGAGGTAGAACTTGCGGAACACGTCGAGCGTCTCGCCGACCGCGGCGGCGGCCGCCTTCTGCGCCTTGGCCTTTTCCGCGGCGTCGGCGTCGCTGGCGCCGACCTCGCCGGGATAATGCGGGAAGCCGAGCGCGCCATAAGTCGAGCGCACGATATAGGGATAGAGCGTGCCGACGATATAGAACATCGCGCTGTCGACCATCGCCCGCTTTTCCGGATCGGTCGGATAGAACTTGTCGAGATGATGCTTGTTCGAGAGATACTGCATGATCGCGCAGCTCTCCCACATCACTCCTTTCGGCAGGCCGGGCGCTTCCATCATCGGCGTCAGATGGGCCGGGTTCTTGGCCAGAAAGTCGTCGGTGCGAGTCTTGCCATAGACGTCGTCCTCGGTGAAATCGAGCTTGGCCGCGCGTACGAACACGCGCGCGGTCATGTTGTTGACGCTCGGCTTGATGACATGGAGCTTGATCGCAGACATTGGGCTTCCTCCTGGTTGCGTTTCGACTATTTGCTATTCGAATGGGCGAGCGCCGGTTCCGTTCGCCGATACGGGTCCTTGGGCGACCGGTCGGCCGACAGGCTCTTGGTCGATGACTCGACGAGGCTCTCGATCGCGTCGGCGAGGTGGACTTCCATGATCGCGCGATCGCCGCGCGCGACCCTGAGGTTATGAGCGGCAAACAGCACGTCGGCGTGGGTGTAGCCCACCGGCGGCTCGAACTTGTAGCAGGCGTATTCGATCAGCAACCCGAGCGGATCCTCAAAGTAGATCGAATCCATGAAGCCCCTGTCACGCACCGCGGGCTTGATCCCGTGCGCTTCGAGCCGCGGTTGCGTCTGCGACCAAACGGCGCGCGAGACGTTGAAGGCGATATGATGCACGCAGCCCACGTCGGTCGGCGTGCGGCGCTGAACGGGCTTCCTGTCCTCGCGCGTGAACACGGTGATCAGCCGTCCGTCGCCCGGATCGAAATAGATGTGGCTCTCGTTTGCATTGTCGAGATTGGGCTGTTCGAAAATGAACGGCATGCCGAGCAGGCCCTCCCAGAAGTCGATCGAGGTTTGGCGATCTGCGCCGACCAGCGTGATGTGATGCACACCCTGCGCTTGAATCTTTTGCATTTCGTCCTCCTTCAGGCTTTCTCGACCAGCTTGGACTTGTATTCGCTGCGCGGGAGAGCGCCCGCCGGCGCGAGCTCGATCTCCGTCGTCACCAGAAGCTTATCACGCAGGCGCGCGCGGATGCGCTCGGCGAGGCCCTCGACTTTCACTCCGGGCGCGAGCTCGACCCTGATCGGCAGCGGCGGCTCCTGTCTCACTCCGGGCGCACGCGGGCGGATCATGATGACGCCGGCGACCGCAGGGGCAAATTCGTTGACGACCTCGCGCACCGCCGAGGGAAAGACGTTGACGCCGCGCACGATCAGCATGTCGTCGGTGCGCCCGATGCAGCGCACCCGCGGCGCGGTGCGCCCGCAGGCGCATGGTCCGACGCTGAGCCGCACATGGTCGCGGGTGCGGAAGCGCAGAAGCGGCGCGGACCGATTGACGAGGTGAGTCAACACCAGCTCGCCCTCGGCGCCGTCGACGAGCGGCTTCTCGGCCCCGGTTCCCGGGTCGATCAGCTCGAAATGGACGAAGCCGCGGCCGCTGAAATGCATCCCCGCCTTCTGCTCGCACTCACCCCAAAGAGACACCGAAATGTCGCCGATGCCCATCGCCTCGGTAACGCTCGCCCCCCACCCCGCTTCGAGCTTGGCGCGCATCGCCGGTTCGCCGCCGCCCGGCTCGCCAGCGACCATGACCCGCTTCACGCTCGAAGCGGCCAGATCGACGCCGCGCGCGTTTCCCCACTCAACGAGATGCAGGGCGTAGGACGGCGTCATCGCGACGACGGTCGGCTTCAGGAGCTCGACCGCGGCCATCAGGCGCTCGGTGTTGCCGGAGCCGACGGGGATGTGGCAGAGCCCGAGCCGGTCGAAGGCGCCAAGCGCCGCGCCGGCGACGAACGGGCCAGCGTTATAGGTCGAGACGATGCGCTCGCCGCGAGTGAAGCCAGAGGCGGCGTAGGAGCGCGCGGAAGTGCGCACCCAGACTTCGAGATCGGCGCCGGTCAGCGGAATGTAGCTCGGCGTTCCGGTGGTGCCGCTGGTCGAATAGATGCGCACGATCTCGTCGGGCGCGGCGGTCAGATGGGCGCCGATCGGCTCGTCAGGCGAGCGTGAGCGCCTGAGCTCGTCTTTTTCCGTCAGCGGCAGCGCCGCGATCGCTTCGAGACCGCCCGCGGCGCCGTGGCTGGCGAATCCGGCCCGCTCGAGCTTGCCGCGATAGAATCGCGACCGCTCGAACAGATATTCGATCTGCTTGAGGTAAAGGGACGCGTCGGAGCGCGCCTGGTCTGCCCACGGAGCCGCCTCGATCTCCGGCTCGACCATCGCCATCAGACGGCTCCGTCCGCGTCGGCTGCGTGGACGATCGCTTCCTCGCCCTTGGAGGCCATCAGGAAGCCGATCGGGGTCTCGGCCTCCTCGATGCAATGGGCGATGAGGCCTGCGGTGCGGGCGAGGATCGGCACGGCGCGAATGAGGCCGGGCGGAATGTCGACGTCGCGGAGCGTCGCGGCGATGGTCATCGAGACGTTCATCGGCAGCGGCTTGCCCCAGACCTCGGCGGCCGCCTTGGTCAGCGCCAACGCCGCCTCGACCGAGCGACCGGCGGCGCCGCGCTCGCGCGCCTCGCCGANNCGCTCGGCGCGCGGATCGACCGGCTTGTGCAGCGGATGACCATATCCAGGCAGCGCCTTGCGCTCCTTGCGGTGCTCGCGCGCGACCTCGAGCGCGGCGGCCTCGAGCGAGCCCAAGGCGTCGGCGCGGGCCAGCACGTCTTCGATCACCTTGCGGCAAAGATCGGCCGCGCCCAGGATCACCGTGCCGCAGCCGAGCACGCCGGCTGCGATCGCGCCCTGAAGCGCGGCGGGATCGGCGTCGTAGGTCATGCGCGCCGCCTGGGCGGACGGCGTCAGCCCATGCTCGGCAAGCGCAACCAGGCTGAGATCGAGAAAGAAGCGCTGCGCCTCAGTCGGCGCCCGGCCGGTCGCGAGCAGGAAGGCATATTCGGTGAAGGTCAGTCGGCCCATGAGGTCGTGGACGAGGTCGCGTCCGCGCACCGTCACCCGGTCGCTCGACGCCGCGGCGATCGCGGTCCTGGCGGCTCCCGGCTTGCCGATCAGCATCGCGCCCTCCCGGCGTCGCAGACCCCTCGCTTCCCGCCAGCGGCGAACGGGTGTAGGACGATTGTAGGACAATATTGAGAGACGAGGGCCGTGTCAAACGCCGCGATCCGGCAGAGGGCTATCACGGGACCGCGCGCCCCGGTCCCGCCGGCGCATGGCGCGACCGTCGCCTTCATCGTCGAACGGTTGCGCGACGACATTCTGGCCGGGCGGCTCCAGCCGGGATCGCGGCTGGTCGAAAGCGACCTCACATCCCGCTTCGCCGTCAGCCGCGGCCCGGTGCGGGAGGCGCTGCGGCGCCTCACCGCCGACGGGCTGATCGAGCATTGGCCGCACCGCGGCGCGGTCGTGCGGCGCCTGACCGAGCGCGAGATCCGCGAACTGTTCTTAATCCGGATCGAAATGGAGGCGCTCGCCGCCCGGCTTGCCGCTGCGGCCGACGCTTTTGAGCGGCGGGCGGGCTTCGTCGCCGCGATCCAGCCGATCTACGCCGACGCGCCCCGGAACCCATGCGAGTATCTCAAGGAGAACGCCGCCTTCCACGACGCGGTGATGGCGCTGGCCGACAATCTGCAGCTTCGCGATCTCGCGGCGCGGCTGCAATTGCCGCTCATCATGGCCCAAGTCGGCGACGTGCTGACGCCAGCCGTGCTCAACGCGTCGGTGCAGGAGCACCGCGCCGTCGCGCAGGCAATTCTCGATTGCAACTCGGAAGCCGCGTCGGCGCGCATGCGCGCGCATCTCGAACGGGCGGCGGCGGTTGCGCTGAGGCGCGTGGCGGAGCGCAAAGCATGACGATGTGCTGACGGCTCCTTGCCTGCCGCGGACAACGAGGGCATGCTCGCGTTTCAAGGGGAGGACCTCAGCGCGGGGGGACATTCGATGGCGGCCGGTCAGGATGCGGCGGACCCCGGTCTTGCGGCGAGAGCGGGCTCGCCGGCGGATTTTCGCGTCTATTCGACCGTCGACCAAATCGCCAACGCGCGATTCTATTTCGTTGAAAGCACGGCGCCGGACAGCGTCGAGCAGGGTTTCGATCCCGGCGGGAACGCGCCGGAGGGGCTGACCTACGTCGATGCGGACCAGGCGGTCGAGGAGATCGCCGAGTTCCTCACGCCCGCGCTTGATCCGCAGGCCGACGCCAATCTTGTCGTCATGGTGCATGGCTTCAATACGCCGCGCGATCGGGCGCTCGAATTCTACGCCAAGGCGCTCGATGCGCTGGTGAGCGACCAGAACAGTCTCTTCGGCGATCCCGCCCGCA
The DNA here is from genome assembly GCA_003164825.1 of Hyphomicrobiales bacterium. GTDB lineage: Bacteria > Pseudomonadota > Alphaproteobacteria > Rhizobiales > Beijerinckiaceae > Roseiarcus. The sequence continues at coordinate 5,665 of PLUH01000101.1, read as the reverse complement.
GGACCGTGTGCGTGGGTTATCGTTGGCCCTCGGAGCGGATTGGATCGGTCTTGGGCAGCAGCTTGTCAGCGCTGCCGTTCCTGCCGCTCGTCATCCTCGCGGCGTCGGCGCTCGCGATCCTCGTCGCCAGCTGGATCATCGTGGCGCTTCTCAGGCTTCTGGCCGTGTGGCAAGCGGACCTGTTGTGGCGGCTGGAGCTAGCCATAATGATGGTCGGCTTCCTCCTGATCTTCACCATCGCTATCCTCGCGCTCCTGCGCGCCATCGTCTATTTCCGCGACGTCTACCGGGCGACCAATTATGGCGTGCCCGATCTCGTCGAGGTGATCCGTCAGATCGACCGGGAGGCGGTGCGCCGGCTCGAGCAGGCGGGCGAGAAGGGCGTGACGGCGCATCGGCGGCGCATCGCCCTGTCGTTCATTGGCCACAGCATGGGCGCGTTGGTCGTCACGAACGCGATCCGGATCCTCTCGGACGTGTTCGGGAAGGACGTCATCCGGACGTTTCTGTCCGGACGGCTGCGGCCGGAAATGGCCGTGAGGGAGCGGGAAGAAGAGGACGACGAGGTCCCCGGGCGGATCGGACACGTCTTCAGTTTGATGCGGTTCGTCCTTATTTCCCCCGACATTCCGGCCGAGGCCCTTCTCGCCGTCCGCGCCAATTTCCTCGCCTCTTCGCTGAGGCGATTCCGCGAAGCCTATCTCTTCAGCAACGAAGGCGATGAGGTGCTGCGGGCCATATCCACCTCGGTCAACTATTTCACCTTTCCAACAATGAAGCGAATCTACGGTTATCGGCTCGGCAACACTGAGATCCTCGCCAGTGCTTTCGGCGCGACGCCGCCGGGCCCGAATCTGCTCGACATCCTGCGCGCCGGAACCCGGACGCTGGCGCAGCTCTCCGGAGCGGTCACGCGTCAAGAGCCCACAATTGTGGCGCGAGCGTTCACCTTTTTCGACTGCACGGATTACATAGACGGGACGCCGCCAAAGGGAATGCTGACCGAAGCGCTGGACGTCAAGCGAAACGACCCCGACGCGAGTATTCCCCTATGGGAGCAGCTCAAGCTCCTCGTCCTGTACGTCATGGGCCGGGTCGATGTGCACGGCGGCTATTTCGACGGCGCGGTCGCGCAACGGCTGATCTACCGTCTCGCCTGTCTCGGGTTCAACCAAAGCCTCGTGGCTTTCGGCGGCCAGGACGCCATGGTGAGCGCGTGCGCCGATCATCAAATTCGGGTCATGCTGTCCGACCGGCTGCCGATGCGGTCCCATGAGCTCCCCGAATCGATGGACCTGTCCGATAACATCGCTTAGCCCAGCAGGCTCCTCGCGATGACGGATTTCGCAAGTGGGCGGGGCGCTTGGATTGCGCGTTCCGATGTCCCATTGTAGGCCGTGGCGCACTGCGATTCTGCGGCCTCATCGCTAATGGCGGCGTTTCGATTCGGGCGCTTCGGCGAGGGAAGATCCATGTGGACGGTTTGGCTCTGCATCGGCGTCGCCCTCGGCGCTTTCGCCTCCGGCGTCGCCGGACTCTATGTTCAGAAGCTCCTGCCGGAGCCGCACACGTCGGATCGCTCGCGCGACATGATCGGCGCGATCGTCGGCCTCATCTCGCTCCTGCTCGCGCTGGTGCTGGGCACCCTGGTCGGCTCGGCTTACAGCTTCTATTCGACCCAGAAATCGGAGATGGAGACGTTCGCCGCCCGCGCCATTCAGCTCAATCTCGCGCTGACCGAATTCGGACCGGAAACCGCGCCGGCGCGGGCGAGGATGAAGGAGACGCTGCAGGGCGTCCACCTCATGGTGTGGGGCGGAGCCGCGCCGACCCCGCGGGCGCTTTCGGTCGGCGAGCCGCTACCGCACCTCAGGGAGCTGGATGAATATGTCGCCTCGCTCGATCCGAAGACCCCGGCCCAGCGGCAATTCGCCGCCGCCGCCATTGGCGACGTCGCCGCGATCGAGCAGACCCGCCTGCTGGTGTCGCTGCAACTGGCGAGCTCCGTCTCCTGGCCGTTGGTGGTGATCGTGGTGTCGTGGGCGCTAATCCTGTTTTGCGGCTATGGACTGCTCTCGCGTCTCAACGCCACCACGCTGACCGCGCTCGGCTTCGGCGGCTTCGCGGTCGGAAGCGCGATCTTTCTCATTCTCGAGCTCAACCAGCCGTTCAGCGGCGTGTTCCGCATTCCCTCCGGCGCCTACGATCAGATGCTGGACTCGCTAACGTAAGCGACTTGCGCCCTCACGCCGCGTAGCGCTCGATGTCCACCGGCAGCCGCCGCGAGCCCCACGCGCCCGGCTTCGCGGCGAATAGGCCGGCCATCGGCGTGCCGCACGACCTGCACGCGCCGGCCGCGTCGAGCGCGTAACGAGTGATCGTATAGCCGTCGCGCCCGATCGCCCGCGCGCCGCAGGTCGGGCAGAGCGTCGCCTGGCGCGCCGGATCGTGGACATTGCCGACATAGACGTGATGAAGCCCGTTCTTGATCGCGATCGAGCGCGCCTTCTGCAGCGTCGCCGGCGGCGTCGGCGCCGTTTCCAGCATGTGATAGTCGGGGTGGAAGGCGGTGAAATGCAGCGGCACATCCGCCCTCAACTCTCGCCCCACCCATTGCGTGAGCGCCTCGATCTCGTCGTCCGAGTCGTTCTCGCCCGGAATGATCAGCGTCGTGATCTCGGTCCACACATCGGTCTCGTGCACGAGGTATTTGAGCGTATCGAGGACCGGCTCGAGCGCGCCGACGCAACGCTTCGCATAGAAGCGCTCGGTGAACGCCTTGAGATCGACGTTGGCCGCGTCCATCGCCGCAAAGAGTCGCTTGCGCGGCTCTTCGCAAATGAAGCCGGCGGTGACAGCGACGTTCTTCACGCCTCGCGCCCGACAGGCCGCCGCCGTGTCGAGCGCATATTCCATGAAGATGACCGGATCGTTGTAGGTATAGGCGACGCTGGCGCAGCCCAGGCGCTCGGCCGCGCGCGCGATCGTCTCCGGCATTGCGCGCGCGCTCAACTGCGCGACCTCGCGGCTCTTGGAGATGTCGTGGTTCTGGCAGAAGGCGCAGGCGAGGTTGCAGCCGGCGGTGCCGAACGACAGCACCGCCGAGCCCGGCAGGAAGTGGTTCAGCGGCTTCTTCTCGATCGGATCGACGCAGAAGCCGGTCGAGCGGCCGTAGCCGGTGAGCTCCATGCCCTCGCCGTCTTCGCGCGCGCGGCGCACGAAGCACAAGCCCCGCTGCCCCGGGCGCATCTTGCAGAAGCGCGGGCATAGGCGGCATTCGATCCGCCCGTCCTCGAGCCTCGTCCAGTAGCCGACGTCGACGCAATCCTCGGCGTCCATCGCCCTTCGGCCGCCCTTGCGGCAGCCGCTCCATGATCCCTGCGGGATATCGTCGCCGTCAGGCCCGACTGCTCTGGCGCGGCGCCGTCCGCGGGGCTAGATTTACCAGGAAATCGACGGGGCGTCGCCATGCTGGCAAGCGAAGTCCATCCCGCCCAAGTCGCTGGAATGTTCTATCCGGCGGAGCCGGAATCCTTGAGTGCGCTGATCGCCGACATGCGCAAGCGCGCGCGGCCTGACGGCGGGGTCGCGCCGAAGCTCGTGGTCGCGCCGCACGCCGGCATCGTTTATTCCGGCTCGGTCGCCGCGACTGCGTTCGGCCCGTGGGCGCGCCGCGCCGAGCCGCCGCGACGCATCGTCATCGTCGGTCCCGCGCACCGGGTCGCGTTTCATGGGCTCGCGGTCCATCCGGCGGCGAAATGGCTGACCCCGCTCGGCGAGGCGCCGGTCGCCCCGATCGCTCTCGCCGAGCTCGCCAAGGCTCGCGGCGTTTTTGTCGACCCGCGGCCGTTTGCCGGCGAGCACTCGCTCGAAATGCATCTCGTGATGCTGCAGGCGATGTTGCCGGCGCCGTTCGAGATCGTTCCCATTCTGGTCGGCGACGCCGATCCGCATGATGTCGCCGAGGCGCTGCGCGTGGTTTGGGGCGGGCCCGAGACGGCGATCGCGGTCTCCTCCGACCTGTCGCACTTTCTCGACCGAAGCAGCGCCGAATCGATCGACGCCGACACCGCCCGACGGATCGAGACTCTTGACGCGCCATCGCTCGCAGGGCGCCGGGCCTGCGGCTTCCTGCCCATCAAGGGCGCGCTGGAAATCGCCGTCGAGCGCGACCTGCGGGCGAGCGGCCTGCATCTTGCGACTTCGGCCGACGTCGGCGCCGACCCGTCGCGTGTCGTCGGCTACGGCGCGTTCGCGTTCGAATATTCCGCCTCGGCGCGGCTCGCCGAAGCCGATCGCGAGCTTCTGCTTTCGGCCTGCATGGCCGCCCTCGGGGAGGCGGCGCGGAACGGCGGCAAGCCGCCGGCGCTGTGCCTGAACGGCAAGTCGGCGGCGCTTTCCCCCTGGCGGGCGACCTTCGTCACGCTGACCGAGAACGAGCGGCTGCGCGGCTGCATCGGCTCACCCGCGCCGCGGCGCCCGCTGATCGACGATGCGATCGCCAACACGGTGCAGGCGGCCTTCGCCGATCCGCGCTTCGCGCAGCTCAAGGAGAGCGAACTCCCGGGGCTCCGCCTCGACATCTCGATCCTCTCGCATCCGCGGCCGATTCCGGCGGGAAGCGAGTCGGCGCTCGTTAGCGCGCTCGAGCCTGATCGCGACGGCCTCATTCTCGGCGTCGGCCGGCGCCGCGCCCTGTTCCTGCCGAGCGTCTGGCGCCAGCTTCCTGACGGNNACGAGCTTCCTGACGGGCGCGCATTCGCGCGCCATCTGATCGCCAAGGCCGGCCTCGAAACGACGGGCTGGCCCGAGGGACTGGAGGCGATGCGTTTCCGCGTCGAATCGTTTGGCGCCTCTTGGCGCAGCGTCGATGTGGCGGAGATCGCGACGGCGAAAAACGAAGCGGCGCAGGCCCTGCACTGAGGGAACACGGCAACGTTCTCAGAGCGTGTGGCGCTCGAAGCCCGACTCACGCAAGCTAGCGCAAAAAAAGTGTGCGCTGCAACCGTTTAACGCGCGAAAGGCTCTTGCTCTCAATAATGCCCCAATGCCAGACTAGCGTTTGGAACCTAACAACGATCGCAACGTTGATTCCGCAGACGGAACTGGGGGGCTCAAAAAGCGCAGGAGCCTGTCATGTGCGACTACTCGTTGGAGATGTATGGATCGCGTCCCGCCCGCGAGGGCGAGTTGTACACAACGACGCGTTTTCCGAGCGGTTCGATCGGCTTCGCCTCGGCGGGCGATCCGCGCACCGCAGTTTGCATGCAGTGCGACACGAAGGTGATGCTGACCGATATTCCGGCCGCGTTGCAGACGGCGTTGCGCGTCGGGGCGGAGGCGGAAACGACCTTCGCTCAGCGCGAAGCCGGCCTCTATCGCGACGGTCTTAGGTTGGCGGATGGGCGTTTTGTCTCGTTGCAGGATCTGCAACCTGGCATTCACGCCTATGTGCCGGCGCTGCTCGAGCGCGGCGCCCTGAAGGGCCTGGCGAAGACGCCAGAGGCCGTAGACTAAAAATCGACGGTCGAACCCGTCGGTTCCCGGTCGCAGTCTTGCGCGCGCTCATGGTGACGGGCGCGACGCAAGCTGCGCGAGGTTCTTTGCGCACTTGCGGTGCGCGCAAGCCGACCGGTTTTTGTGAGCCTCGCCTGCGCTGGGCGTG
>PLUH01000209.1:5850-7491 GCA_003164825.1 Hyphomicrobiales bacterium | reverse complement strand
CGGGGGGTGCCGCGTAGCGCCAGCGAGATCCTGAACCGTCTCAACGAAGTGTCCTTCAACGCCGTCGTCCTCAAGGAATTGCGCATGATGGCCTTGCTGCGAAAGGTCGCCGATCCGGGCGATGGCGAGGGCAAGCTATGGGCGCAGATGCGCATCCACTCCGTGCGGAACACGGTCCTGACCGAACTGGGCGCGTCGTCGAAGCTCAATGCGGAATGGCCGTTCTTCACCTACCTGCGCGACGAAGGGAGAAAATCGGCGCAGGCGTTCCTGGACGCCCACGCGATGGACCTCGGCAAGCGCTCGACGCTGGACATCGACGTCCTGCTCGAGGGAATCTGAGCGCATGGGACTTCTCGGCATTCTGGTCGCGCTCGGTCTTCTGATCTGGCTCGCCTATCGGGGCTGGAGCATCCTCTTGCTCGCGCCCGCCGCCGCGATCCTCGCCGCCGCATTGGCCGGCCAGCCGCCGCTCGCCCACTGGACGCAAACCTTCATGGCGAGCGCGGCCCAGTTCGTCATGCAGTTCTTCCCGATTTTTCTCTTAGGCGCCCTGTTCGGCAAGCTGATGGAGGACTCGGGCTCGGTGAGCTCGATCGCGAAATTCATGACCGAGCGGCTGGGCCATGAGCGCGCGGTGCTTGCGGTCGTGCTGGCCGGCGCGATCGTGACCTACGGCGGCGTCAGCCTGTTCGTCGCCTTCTTCGTCATCGCCCCGATGGCGCACCAGCTCTTTCGTTCGGCGGCGATTCCGCGCCGCCTGATGCCGGCGGCGATCGCGCTCGGCACCACCACCTTCACCATGTCGGCGCTGCCGGGAACGCCGGCGATCCAGAACGCGATCCCGATGCCGTTCTTCGGCACCACGCCGTTCGCCGCGCCGGGACTTGGGATCATCGCCGCGATCGTGATGTTCGGCTTCGGGATGTGGTGGCTCGGGCGGGCTGAGCGAAGCGCCCGCGCCAGGGGCGAAGGCTATGGCGATGCGGCGCCCGGTCCGGACGATGCCGAGCATGCGGCGGAGGATCTTGTCGTCCGCGAGCGCGCGACGACCGCGAGCACATTCGATCCGCCGGAAGCGACCCACGGGCGCCCGAGCGATCAAGGCCCGCCGATCGCGCTCGCTGCTCTGCCGCTCATCATCGTCGTCGCGGTCAATCTCGCCATGTCGTTCTTCGTTCTGCCGCGGATGGACGGGTCTTTTCTCGCCCACCCGGAATGGGGCGCAACCTCGCTCGCGGCGGTCGGCGGCGTGTGGGCGGTGGTGACGGCGCTGGCGGTTGCGATTGTCGTCCTGATCGCGATCAATTTCCGCCGCCTGCCGGCGCTGCGCGACAGCATGGACGCCGGGGCCAACGCCTCGGTCCTGCCGGTCATGAGCGTCGCGAGCCTGGTCGGCTTCGGCTCGGTCGTCGCCGCGCTGCCGGCGTTCGCGCTGGTGCGCGACTGGGTGCTCGGCATCGAGGGCGGGGTGCTGGTGTCGCTGGCGGTGGCGACCAATGTGCTGGCGTCATTGACCGGCTCCGCCTCGGGCGGCTTGACGATCGCGCTCGACGCGCTGGGCAGCACCTACCTCAAGATCGCCCACGAGCAGGGCATTGACCCCGGGCTCCTGCACCGGGTCGCGGTCATCGGCGCCGG
>PLUH01000209.1:0-5825 GCA_003164825.1 Hyphomicrobiales bacterium | reverse complement strand
ATAGCGGAAGCGGTCGCCATCCGCTGCGACGAGCCCGGCGGTAGGGTTGGGAAAGTGGATCGGCAGGACAAATGTGCCCGTGTCGGCGACCTGACCCAGAAGGCGCCGCCGCGATTGCGCGGCCTGTACCGGGTCGGTGTCAAAGATGGTCGACCAGTCCGGCTCCCGGCATTGCAGCGCGTGGTGCATCATATCGCCGGTCACGACCGCGTGCCGGCCTTGCGAACGGATCATGACGCAGCAGTGGCATGGCGAATGACCCGGAGTCGGGACAAGCGTGAAATTGTCGTCGAGCTGAAAGGTATCGTCGACCATGAGCGCCTGTCCCGCCTCCACGATCGGCCGGCAATTGTAGCTCCATGAGTTCCCCGGCAGACTCCCCTTGAGAATGCCCGGCGGCAGGAGTCCCTGCGAGCTTACCGCCTCCCAATGGGCGTACTCGCCTTTGTGAAATATGTACTTCGCGTTCGGGAACGTCGGCGTCCACCGGCCATTGCGAAGCATTGTATTCCACCCGCAATGGTCGAAATGCAGATGGGTGCAAAAGACGTGGGTGATGTCCTCAAAGCGCAAGCCCGCGGCGCGGAAACTGTCGAGCCAGGGTTGCTTGGGGAAGTCGTAGGGAGCCGGATAGCCTTTGTCCTCGCCGGTGCAGGTATCGATCAGGACGGTGAGCCTGGGCGTGCGCACAAGGAACGTCTGGTAGGTGATCACCATGCGGCCGCTGACCGTATCGAACACGATGGGGTCGAGTTCTGCGAGGTGTTTACGCCCCAGCTCGGGATCGTAGGCCGGGAACATAACCTCAGGCGTGCGCCAGGGACCGTCGCGCTCGATTAGGCTCGTGATGACGACGTCGCCGATCTTAAGCGTTTTCACGACAATCTCCCTGCGCGCGTTCTTGGCGCCATCGCGGATCGCGACCCATGTGCTGGCGCATGAGGACGCCAACCCGGGCCTTGCGCATCGGGTGGCGGTCATCGGCGCCGGCACGCTCGACAGCCTGCCGCACAAGGGCGCCGTCGTCACGCTGCTCGCGGTCTGCAACTCGACCCACCGCGAGGGCTACATGGACATCGTCATGGTGTCGATCGTCGGCGGGCTACTGGCGCTCGCCGTGGTGATCGTGCTGGGGAGCGCGGTCGGGTCGTTTTGATCTCAACCGACTGCCCTTGCGGTAAACGGCCAACGGCGTCTAGGTATAACTGCGCACCCGGTTACGCCGGGTCGAAGGGTGGGGGCCAACGATCATGAATTCGAACGCCATACGTCTGAGCGCATCGGCGCTTGTTTTCTGGGCGCTTGCGATCGGCGGAGGGGCGCGCGCGACCACATTCGACTTCACTGGCGCCGTGCAAACATTCGACGTGCTGACGACCGGCATCTACGACATCACGGCGGCCGGCGGCCAGGGCGGCTTCGGCGGCGGCGGCGCGGTTATCGGCGGCGACGTCAAGCTCACTGCCGGCGAGACGGTGATTATTCTGGTGGGCGGCGAAGGCGATACGCCGACATCCGGCGCGGGCGCCGGCGGGGGAGGCGGCACATTCGTCTCCTTGAGTCCGGCCGGCCCAAGCGCCCTGGACAATCTGCTGGTGGTCGCAGGCGGCGGTGGCGGCGGCGACGACGGGAACGCAAACGGCGGCCTCGGCCTCGCAAGCGGCGCCGGAACCGGCGACGGCGGCGGTGGCGGGATCGCCGGCGGCGGCGGCGGCTTCCTCGGCGGAGGCGGCCTTGGCGGCGGGGGCGCCTCTGGCGGCGGGAGCGGCTATAGCGGCGGCATGGCCGCCGGCGGGACCGGCGACGTAGACGGCGGCGCCGGAGGAGCGGGTGGAGGCGGCGGTCCGGTTAACCCCCTTTACACGATTGGCGGCGGCGGAGGAGGCTATACCGGCGGAGACGGCAGCGACGGATGCCCTTGCGCCCAGTTTGGCGGAGGCGGCAGCTCATACCTGATCGCCTCGGCGACCGAGGCTGTCTCCACCGCCGGCGGAAATTCGGGCGACGGTTACGTGACCATCGACTATGTCGGCCCTGCAGTTCCCGAGACCTCGACCTGGGCGATGATTCTGCTCGGTTTCGCGGTCGTCAGCCTTGCGGGCTGTCGAATATCGCGCAAGGCCGCGGCGGGCGCCGAGGCCTCACCCCAGCCCTCTCCCGGAGGGAGAGTGTTCGCTACGCGGCCTTCGCCTCCGGCTGCTTCGCACGGTAGAGCGTGATGTAGAACACCGGCAGCACCAGAAGCGTGAGCATCGTCGCGACGAACAGGCCGCCCATGATGGCGAAGGCCATCGGGCCCCAGAACACGGTCGGCGCGATCGGGATCAGGCCGAGCACGGTCGAGATCGCGGTCAGCATGATCGGGCGGAAGCGGGAGAGCGTCGCCTCGACCACGGCGTCCCAGATGTCGCGCCCTTGCGCCCGCTCGGTTTCGATCTGGTCGATGAGGATCACGGCGTTGCGAGCGATCATGCCGACCAGCGCCAGGATGCCGAGGATGGCGACGAAGCCGAGCGGCCGGTTGGCGATCAGAAGCGCCAGCACGATGCCGATCAGCCCGAGCGGCACCGTCGCGATGACCAGCGCCACCCGCCCAAAGCTGTGCAGCTGCATCATGAGAAAGAGCAGCATCAGGAATAGGGCCGCGGGCAGGAGCGCGAACACCGACGCCTGCGACTGCGCGCTCTCCTCGACCGTGCCGCCGGTGGCGATGTGGTAGCCGCTCGGCAGGCTCGCCTCGAGCTTGTCGATCGCCGGCTCGAGCGAGGCGACCGCGCCTTCCGGCGTCGCGGCGTCGCGGACGTCGGCCTGGACGGTCAGAGTGGGGACCCGGTCGCGCCGCCAAATCAGGGGAAATTCCTGATCGAAATCGAAGGTCGCGATCTGGCTTAAGGGGACGGTGCGGCCGCCGGGGAGCGGCAGCTGCAGCGAACGCAAGGTCGAAAGCGACACGCGCTGCTCGTCGTTGGCGCGGGCGACGACATTGACGAGATAGATGCCGTCGCGAACCTGGGTGATCGGCGTTCCGGACATGACGGCGTTGAGCGTCTCGGCCAGCGTCTGCGAGCTCAAGCCGAGAAGCCGGGCCTGATCCTGGTCGATCCTGACCCTGACCTCGCGCGAGGGCTCCATCCAGTCGAAGTTGACCAGCCTCAGATTGGCGTTTTCGCCCATCGCCTGGCCGAGCTTGAGCGCGATCGCCCTCACGTTCGCGGCGTCCGGTCCGCTGACCCGATATTGCACCGGCCAACCGACCGGCGGCCCGAGCTCGAGCGGCGAAACGCGGACGACGGCGTTCGGCAACTCATCGGCCAGCGCCTTCTCGAGCTTCAAGTGCAGCCGGTCGCGCGCCTGCACGTCCTTGGCGATCACGACGGCTTGCGAGAAAAAGTCGTTGGCGAGCTTGACGTCGAGCGGCAGGTAGAAACGGATCGCGCCGCGTCCGACATAGGTGCTCCAGCTGGCGACGTCGGGATCGCCCTTGAGCATGGCGTCGAGCTTGGCCGACGCCTCCTGGCTGGCGTAGATCGAGGCGTTTTGCGGCAGGGTCAGATCGACGGTGAGCTCCGGGCGGTCGGAAGCCGGGAAGAACTGCCGCGGCACATAGGGCAGGGCGAGCAGCGCAGCGGCGAAACAGGCGAGCGTCACCGCAATCGTGACCCAGCGTATCCGCATCGCGCCGACCAGGATCGAGCGGAAGGTCCGCATGACGAAGTTGGGCTCTTGGGCGGCCGCGGTTTCCGGCTTCTTGAGCAGCCAGACGCCGAGCAGCGGCGCGAACAAGACGGCGACGAACCACGACACGATGAGCGCGATCGTCACCACGGCGAAGATCGAGAACGTATATTCGCCGGCGGCGCTGCGGGCGAAGCCGATCGGGACGAAGCCGGCGATGGTGACGAAAGTGCCGGTGAGCATCGGCAAAGCCAGGGTCTTATAGGCGAACGAAGCCGCTTCCTCCTTGCTGTCGCCCTGGGTGAGGCGGGTCGTCATGACGTCGATGGTGGTCATGGCGCTGTCGACCAGCAGGCTGAGCGAAATGATGAGCGCGCCGAGCGAGATGCGCTGGAGGTCGATGTGCATCGCCTCCATGATCGGAAACACGATCGCGATGGTGAGCGGGATCGTCAGCGCCACCACTGAGCCCGGCCGCAAGCCGAGGCTGATGATGCTCACCGCCATGATGATGGCGATCGCCTGCCACAGCGATTCCATGAACTCGCCGATCGCGGTCTGGACGACCACCGGCTGATCGCTGACCAGCGACGCGTCAATGCCGAGCGGCAGGTTGGCGACGCTCTCGTCGACCGCCGTCTTGACGTTGCGGCCGAGCGTCAGGATGTCGCCGCCGTCGCGCATGGCGATGGCGAGGCCGATCGCCGGCTTGCCGTTGACGCGAAACATCGGCTGCGGCGGATCGGAATAGGCGCGCCTGACGGTCGCGATGTCGCGCAGCCGGATCAGCCGGCCGTTGGACAGGAAGTTGACGTCGAGCAGGTCCGCTTCCGACCGGAAGGCGCCAGAAACCCGGAGCGAAATCGTCTCGTCGCCGGTCTGAAGCTCGCCGGCGGGACTGACCGCGTTCTGGGCTCTCAGCGCGGCAATCAACGCCGTCCGGTCAATGCCAAGGCCGGCCAGCTCCGCCACCGAAAACTCGACGAAGATCTGCTCGTCCTGGGCGCCGATGAGCTCGATCTTCGACACGTCGGGAACTTGCAGGAGGCGCGAGCGGATGTCCTCGACAGTGTCGCGGAGTTCCCGGTGGGTGAAGCCGTCGGCGGTGAAGCCGTAGATCAGGCCGAAGGTGTCGCCGAAATCGTCGTTGAAGCCGGGTCCGACCACTCCGGCGGGCAGCGCGCCGCGGATGTCGCCGATGTTCTTGCGCACCTGATACCAGATGTCCGGCACTTCGGCCGGCCTGGTCGAGCCTTTCAGATTGACGAAGATCGTCGTCAGGCCGGGGGTGGTGTAGCTGCGCAGGAAGTCGAGCCCCTTGGTCTCCTGCAGCTTGCGCTCGATCCGCTCGGTCACCTGCTGCAGCGTGTCGTCCATGGTCGCGCCGGGCCAGGCGGCCTGGACGATCATGGTGCGGAAGGTGAAGGGGGGATCCTCCGCCCGGCCAAGGCCGAAAAAGGAGGCGACGCCGGCGAGCGTCGCCGCGATCATCAGGAAGACGATGAACGAGCGATGCTTCAGCGCCCAATCGGAAAGATTGAGTCCTGTCACGAAGTCGCCCCGAGCAGCCGGACCTTCTGGCCCGGATGCAGCGCCTGAACGCCCGCCGTCACCACCACCTCTCCGGGCTCTAGCCCCTGCGAGATCACCGCCGTCGCCGGATCGAATCGCTCGACCTCGACATTGCGCAGCGCGACCGTAAGGCTCGCCGGATCGACGATCCACACCGCCGGCTGGCGATCGATCGAGGTGAGCGCGCTCGCCGGAATCGAGATGCCCTTGCCGCCCTCGAGCTGAAGACGGCCGGTCACTGTCGCGCCGAGGCGCATCGCCTCCGGGTGATCGATCAGGCTCAGCCTGACCCGAAAGGTGCGGGTCACCGGATCGGCCTGCGGATCGACGGAGCGCACGCGCGCCTTCGCGGTCACCGACGGGTCGTCGGCGAGGGCGATCGTGACCGTCGCGTCGGTGGGCGCGGCGCGGAGAACCTGGGCCGGAACGTCGAACACGGCGTCGCGCCCGTCCTGCCGGGCGACGGTGAAGATCGGCTGGCCCGCCTGCACCACTTCGCCCGATTCGGCGGTTCGCGCGGTGATCGTTCCCGAGATGTTGGCCTTGAGCTCGGTGAAGCTCACCCGGTCCTGGGCGAT
>PLUH01000019.1:754-3003 GCA_003164825.1 Hyphomicrobiales bacterium | reverse complement strand
CGAATCAAGGTAAAAGGCACATGGGGCGGCCTTTTTGGATCTGCGCGAATTCATGGGCGCGTTTAACCGAGCTGCGAGCGTCAATGATGCGTTAGACCTTTGCTGAGACCTGACGCGCTTGTTGGTAGCAAATATGAAATGAGCAATAATTTGAAACTCGCTTTCGTTGGACAGCACGAATATTTCTTGCCTATGTATGATGAGGACGTTGACGACCTGTATATTACGAGGCGATTTGCCGCGGTATTTGACCAAAGCTCTAACAATGAAGTAACTCCTGCAACCATGCCTGATCTGATGGAATTTGATCCGGATGTGGCTATCTTTTTTCGGGTCGAGTGTTTTTCCAATAGCCTATTGTCAAGGCTTAAAGGGCTGAAGATCGCAATTTCTACCGAGCCATTCCCAAAATACATTGATGATAGTTTTCATTATACATCAGATTCCATTCGACGATTCAAATCCTTTCTAAAAAGCGCGCAGCTGGGATTCGACTACATATTTCACTACGACGCTACGAGCCTTCGCTTTCTCGAACAGATGGGCGTGCGCCTGTCAGGCCCTTTCATGCTGCCCGTCGCGACGGCGACCTGGCGTGGAGAGGCGGCGAGCCATCCGGATTGGGACGTTATCTTTGTGGGACGCTCGACCATTCATCGTGAGATGCACTTCGGCCCGCTAAAAAGAGATCTTCGTTTCCTGCACATCTCGCATGGAGTCGTTGGAAAAGAAGCCTTAGCTTTCTATTCTAGGTCAAGGATCGGATTGAACGTACATTCAGAACCGGAACTCGCCTGGGAGCCGCGCGTGCAGCAGTTGATGGCCGCGGGCATACTGGTGGTGAGCGAGCCAATTTCGCCGAATGACCTGCTGCTCCCCGGCGAACATTACCTGGAAGTGCGAAGTCCGTGGGAAACTTACCAGACCTGTCTTGGGATTCTGGAAAGTCCGGAAAAATTTGAAATCGTGCGCCGAGCAGGGCACGAACGGGTTCATCGGGAACTGTCAGCACGAAAGGTCTGGCCGACGCTGATTGAGCGTTGTTTAGATCGCGATTTCTCAAAGCCAACGTTTGACCTTGCCCGAGTGCGTCTCGCGCCCCTCGAGATTTGCGCTGAATTTGACGGGTTTGAACATCTACTCGATCAACTTCGTGTCAGAGATGCCTAAAGTCGCCTTCCTCATCTCCGAGCCAGACATAGGCGGGGGTTTCAATGTGATCTTTCGGCAGGCGATGGAATTGGTGCGCCGCGGAATGCACGTTGCGTTCATCTCGAGCGCGCCGGTCCTGCCCCGCCATGTCGACTGGCATCCCATCCGCGAAATCTATACCGACCCGCGCTTCACGTGGCTCGATTATAACCAAGCTTCCGATCATCATTTCGATCTCGCAATTGCTACGTGGTGGGCAACGTTCTTCAATCTCTGGAAAGTTAAATCCGAACGCTACGCGTATTTCGTGCAGTCAATCGAATCGCGGTTCTATCCACTACAGGATCGCGTGCTCCGTGCCGCAGTCGATGCAACCTATGAAGCCTCTCTTGGTTTTGTAACCGAGGCTAAGTGGATTCGCGACTACCTCAATCGCATGCATGGACATGCAGCCGAGCTCGCGATGAACGGTATCGATAAGTCCATCTACCGGACCGACGGGGAATTGGCGGCGCCCCGCGGCGGGGGCATGCGCGTTCTTGTGGAAGGGCCAGTGGAGGTGGAGTTCAAGAATGTTCCCGCTTCGATTCGGCTCGCGCGCGAGGGCGGCGCTGACGAAGTCTGGCTGCTGACCGCCTCAGACATCGAACGCGCGCCGGGGGTCGACCGGGTTTTCTCCCGAATTCCACAGGAACGCACCGCTCCAATATATCGCGCATGTGACGTGCTGCTTAAGCTCAGCACCGTGGAGGGCATGTTCGGCCCACCTCTTGAAATGTTCCATTGCGGCGGCACCTCGATCGTCTACGACGTCACCGGCCACGACGAGTATATCGTACATGGAAGAAACGCGCTCGTTGCCCGCAAGCATGACGAGGCCGCCGTACGCGGATATGTCAGGCGGCTAAAAGAAACGCCGGAATTTCTGCAAGGTCTGAAAGCCGGGGCGTTGAAGACCGCGCAGTCATGGCCCGATTGGGCCGAAAGCGGCCGCCAGTTCGAACTCGCGGTAAACGAATTGATCGGACGACCGTCGATTGGGCGCTCCGACCTTGCCACTTACTCTCGGCGAATCTGGGACATGGTGCAGGGCAATT
>PLUH01000019.1:0-746 GCA_003164825.1 Hyphomicrobiales bacterium | reverse complement strand
GCCCGCCTGACCGCGGACAAGATGGAGTTGGAATCTCGCCTGTCGGCGGAGAAGGCGGAATTTGAATCCCGCTTGCTCGCGCGGTCCAGGAACAAACCCTTCGGAATGCGCGCGGCCCCGCACGCGCAGTTCAAGCCCGGCCGGATCATGCGTCTCAACGCCGGTCTTAAGTCGGCGGAGCGCCGCGTGCGACATTTCTGTCGTTCAAGACACGCAAGCCTAAAGGCGGCGGAGCGGCGCATACGACACTTTTGCCGATCCAGATGGCCTCGCTGGGATCATGGCGCGCCCTAGCGCGACTCCCACCCATTGTGGGAAACCTTGAAGTGACCAGGAGAAGAAGGTACGCTCGACGTCCCTACATAGCTTCGTCATCTCCTGGTCGGGGCAACACAGCAACGCCGAGAAAATTGCGAGGGCGATCGCGCCGGGTTCCGACGCTGTAAACGTTGTCTACTCGGACCGGGACCCGAACCGGTCATTTGAGTTCTCGCTCCCAAGATGTTTCGTGTGGCAATTTCTTATCGAGTGATTCCAGGGNNACTGGACTGAACATCTAGGTGGTTTGCGCCGGCTGCTTCGCGCGCCGAATCAGTCCCCCGCCGATACCCCAAGCTCGGGCCAACTGGCTCGTGAGAATTCGCCGACAATCGTCGGAATAGGCGTAGGCAAGCCCGATCGAGATCAGGCCGGCCACGACAGCCGCAGGAATCGCCAAGCCGAGGCTGGACCCCACGAACCGGGCC
>PLUH01000427.1 GCA_003164825.1 Hyphomicrobiales bacterium | reverse complement strand
AACAACGCCTATTGCCAGGACAGCGAGATCAGCTGGGCGAACTGGGAGCTGGACGAAGAGCAGCTGGCGCTCGTCGAGTTTTTCCGGCGCCTCACGGCCTTGTTCCATCTTTATCCGGTGCTTCGCCGATCCCGGTTTTTCACCGGTGAGATGAATCCCGACACCGACGTCCTGGACGTAACCTGGATCGACGCGAACGGATCGCAGATGACGGCGGAAGCCTGGGACAACGAACTTACGCGCTGTTTCGGCATGCTTCTGGATGGGCGCGCGCAGGTGAGCGGGATCAAGCGGCGAGCAGAGGATGCAACCCTGCTTGCCGTGTTCAACGCCTACCACGACGTGGTGAAATTCGCCTTGCCGCCCTGCGCCGAGACAGACGGGTGGAACAGACTTTTCGATACCAATGATCCCGCGCTCCCCGGGGAGAAATATAAGATCGGCGCTGTTTACGAGGTGACCGGGCGCTCGATGCTGCTGTTCGAGCGGGNNCCCTTCCGCGAAGAAGGCTTGCGACGGCGCGGCCTGACCGACGCGGTCAAACCGCGCTACGGCGTCGTCAGGACTGCGAAGGGTATCAGCCCCAGCCATTCGCTCAACGGAGCGGCGTCATCGAACGGGCGCCCCCGGAAGAGATCGAACCACGAACCGGCGGGCAGTTCAGCTTGAGCGCGCCAGCTCGGCGCCCCCGCGCGCAACGCGGGAAACCGCGCGATGAGAACGGCCAGACGCCGCTCACCGTGCGACCTGACNNAAGCCGAGCGCCCAACTTGCCTCTTCGCCTTTGATCTCGATCGGCTGGTAATCCGCATTGGCGAAAAACTCCTCGTGTTCGCGCCGGAACGCAAGCAGGAGCGCGATCGTTGCGAGCTTCACCCGTCCATCGCGCCAATCATGCATGAGCGTATCGAACAGCGCGCGTCTTTCCCCGACTGCCGAAAGACGGGGCGCGAGTTCGGTCATCATTTGCTCGCGACGCCGATAGTCGACGGCGCGGCGATTGTCCGGGTCGACGAGGCTCAGATCCCACAGCTCGCAACTCTGGTAGATGTCGGGAACTCCGGGCGCCGTGAGTTTCAGGACAGTCTGCGCGAGACTGTTCTCGACGCCAAGCCGCGCGACACCCTGCACGAACGGAAGGAAGCTCGTCAGGAAGCCATTACCCTCGGGACTCAGCGCCTCCCGGGCGAAGGAGCGCATGGCCTGCTCATACTCGGCGTCCGGCGCCGTCCAGCTCGAACGCCGCTTTGCCTCGCGCAGCGACTTCTCCAGCGCGGCCTCGATTCGCGCCTGGTAGGCTTCGTGCGCCGCAGGGTCCAGGCTGTCCAGCAAATCGATCGGCCAGGAGCCGACCAGCATCTGATAGAACATGTATTCATCGTTGCGATCCGGCGGCGCGCGACCTTCGACGTCGCCCAGTCTTGCACGCAAGAGGCGGCTCCAGGCGGCGACCTGGCGCGCCCATTCGTCGGGGCATTCCGAAAGTACGGCGAGCCTCGCTCTCGCGTCCTCGCCCCGCTTGGTGTCGTGGGTAGCGGTCGCTAGCATGGCGTGCGGCCAGCGCTCCGCGCGCTGGGCATTAGCCTTGTGAAAGAGGGACCGCGCGAGGCCAAAGCGGTCCGGCGCGCCGCCGACTTCGTTCAGCGCCAGGAAGCGATTGTAGCGATAGAAGGCGGTATCCTCGACACCCTTCGCCATCACCGGGCCGGAGAACTGCTGCAGCTTCATCGCGAAACGCAGCGCGGCGATTCTGCTGATCTCTTTTGCCGGAGAGCGCGCCGTTTCCGCAGACAACACATCCTGCAGGAAGTCGTAAGCGGACGGGTGCACATCCCGATCGAAGCGGCGTGCGCGCGCAACCGCCCATGCGATGTCACGCCGGTCTGCGTCGATTGGCGAATCGGTCAGATCGAGATAGGTGCGATAGACAGGAAAGTTCGCCACGATCTGCTTGATGGCGCGCTGCAGGATGGCCCGGGTCAGGTCCGCGGTCATCGGGCTCTGGCGGGCAAGCCTCGCCGCGGCGCGGCCCAGCGCATTGAGCTCGCTCGCCATCTCGTTGTCCATGATCCTCAGCTTGCAGAGCCGGGCGATTTCTTCGAATTCATCGGTGGCGCCTGCAAACGCGGCATAGATCTCGGTGAACGAGGCTTCCGCGGACGGGTCCACGAGCACGCCAAGCGAGAGATTCAGATAGTCGTAGCCGGTCGTGCCCTCGACCGGCCAGTCGGCGCGCAGCTGCTCGTGCGGCGCGAGGATCTTCTCGACCACGAGATAGAACGGCCTGCCGACGCGCTCGCGCAGCGCCTCGAGATAGGCCTTCGGGTCGAAGAGCCCGTCGACGTGATCGATTCTGAGGCCCTCGATCTCATTGGCCTCGAGCATCTGGAACACCCGCGCGTGAGCGTGCTCGAATACCGACGCGAGCTCCATGCGCAGGCCGGCGAGGTCGTTGATGTTGAAGAAGCGCCGGTAGTTGATCTCGTCCTCGGCCACCCGATGAAACGCGACGCGCCAGAACTGCGCGCTGATCAATGCGTCCAGTTCGCGCCAGTCGCGGTTGAACGCCGCGAGTCGGGAGCGAATCTCGCCGCGAGCTTTCGCGTCGGCGTCGGCGAGCACCGCCAATTCCGCCTTGAGGTCGTGCGCGCGCTCGGCGATCTCGGGGCGCCATTGCGGCAGGTCGAGAAATCGATCCGCCATGATGTCCAGCGCCGCGTTTTGGTGGCCGAGAATGAGCGGATACGTCAAGGGACATATGGGCAGCTTGTGCTCGTCATAAGCCCATATCGCAAAGGCCCCGTCGTCGAACTTAAGCGAAAGCTTGCCGCTCCTCAGCGCCTCGCCGTACTGCTCGCCGAGCACCGGCGCCAGCAGCTTGTCCTGGCCTGCGCCGTCATGCGCCGACCAGTCGATGTCGAACCACCCGGCGTAACGGGACTCCGGTCCCCATTCGAGCACGTCTAGCCAGAGCGGATTGTCGGAGCCGCCGACGCCCATATGGTTCGGTACAAAGTCGAGAATTCGCTGCAGGCCCTCTCGTCGAAACGCATGGATCATCGACGCGTATTCTGCTTCCGTTCCGAGCTCCGGATTGAGCTCCGCATGGTTCGTGATGTCGTAGCCGTGCGCGCTGCCCGGGCGCGCCTTGAAAAACGGCGAGAGATAGACATGGCTGACGCCGAGCCGCGCGAGGTAGGGCGCGATGGCCGCGGTCTCATTGAAGCCGAAGCCAGCGCGCAATTGGAGCCGGTAAGTGGCGCGGGGGGTGATCGTCACAACTCCACGCTCCAGCGCACGCTCCATGGGCCGAACTCGCCGTCCGTGTCCCCGTAGCGCCAGAATGGGGCCGCGGCAGAGGGGAACTCGACCCGAGTGCCAGAAAGATTGGCGTCAAGGATCAGCCTGCGCGTTCCTGCGCGCCAGGCGACGCGCAGCGCTTGTTCACCCTGCAGCACCGCTTCGCCGCCGCGCTCGATATACGGCAGAAGCAGCCGCACATGCTCACGCCGGGCCGCCAGCGCCGCCCGGTAGAAGCTCAGATGATCCGAATCGATCCGGTCCCAGTCGAGCTTGGCCGAAAGGAACGTCGATTTCGCGAGCGGATCGGGGATCATGGCGGCCCGGACAGGATCGGCGAATTCCGGAAACCGCGAGAATTCCTTGAGCCTCCCCTTGCGGATAACGTCCGCTAGTCGCCCCTGAAAATCGCAAAAATACGGAAAGGGCTGTTCCGCGGCCCACTCCTCCCCCATGAAGAGCATCGGTGTCTGTGGGGCGATGAGATAAACGCTCGCCAGTGCGCGGATTACCTCGGGCGGCGCAAGCGCATTGAGTCGTTCGCCGAACGCCCGATTGCCGATCTGGTCGTGATTCTGGATGAACGTGATGAAGGCGGTAGGCGGAAGATCGGCGCTCGGCCCGCCGCGAGGCGCTCCGCGATAAGGCATCATCTGCCCCTGATAGGCAAATCCTTCGGCAAGGGCGTCGGCCAGCAGCCTGCTCTGGCCATAGTCCGCGTAGTAGCCGCTGGACTCCCGCGTCGCGGCGACATGCAACACATGATGGACGTCGTCGTTCCACTGCGCTGTATAGCGGAGGGGCTTCCGGCCGCGGCGGATCAGCCGCGCGGGATCGTTCAACTCGTTCTCGATCACCAGATGGATCGGTCGCGTAGAGCGCTTTCTGACCCGCTCCGCCAGTTCGTTGAGCACGTCGGGCCGGCTGTCGTCTTTGATCGTGTGCGCCGCGTCGAGCCGCAGTCCGTCGAGATGAAACGCGTCGATCCAGTATTCGGCGTTCTGGAGGAAGAACTCGCGCACCGGCCCGGAATTCGGCCCGTCGAAATTGATCGCATCGCCCCAAGGCGTTTTATGGCGGTCTGTCAGAATATCCGGCGCATAGCGGGGCAGGTAGTTCCCGTGCGGTCCAAAATGATTATAGACGACGTCGAGCAGCACCGAGACACCCCTTCGATGGGCCGCCTCGACAAAAGCCTTGAAATGCTCCGGGCGGCCGTAACTGGCATCGGGTGCATAAGGCAGCACGCCGTCGTAGCCCCACCCCCATCGGCCGGAAAAGTCGCCGACCGGCATGATCTCAACTGCGGTCACTCCGAGANNGCCAGTGATAGCCTGCATGGTCGATCGCCTCGCTCGGCCCGTCGACATCCCAAGGCTGGAATCGCGACGCCGGATCGGGCGCGAGCATTCCATCCGACAGCTTAAAGCGATAGAGCGCACCGTTGCCGGCGCCATCGATAAATGCCTCGAAGAAGCCGTCCCCTCGCCGCTCCATCGCGATTGCGGCGCCTTTTTCCAGTACGAGGGTGACGCGCTTTTCAGCGGGCGCCCAGAGCCGGAACCGGATTCCGCCAGCTTCGAAGGCCGGGCCATGCGCCCACTTGGGAACGTCGCTCATCCTTGGCGCTTTTTGCTCGCTGGAACCCACCGGATTGCAAACCAGCAGCCGCGGCAAGTGTTCCATAGACTTGTTCGGCAGGGAAACCTGGACAGTGGCTCGGCATGTTTCTGTCAAATGGAAACGGCGGACGAATCATCCGCCAAGAATGTTCCTCCATGCTTTGCGCTCGGTTACATCCGTGACGACGTTAATGAGCCGGCGAGCTTCGCCGTCGGGTCCACGGTCGACCACACGGCCGTAACCTGACATCCATCTTGTTCGCCCGTCCGGACGAAGCTGACGAGCATTCGCGTGACTCGACGGTCGTTTGCGGATTGGCTCGACGACTCACCCGCCGGATGCGATCATAGGCGAAAGCGGGTNNCCAATGGCCGCGCAGTCGCTAGCGGCAGGGCCGACTCCTGCGGAACGCGAAAGGCTGGCCCACCTGGCCGCCGATCTTATGGACTGGTACGAAGCCCCCGGGCTTTCAGTCGCCATCGCGACGAAGCGGGAGCCGGTATACGTCGAAGCCTTTGGTTTTGCGGACAAAGAGAGGCAAGAAACTCTCACAACGCAACATCGTTTTCGAATTGCCAGCGTGACTAAACCCATCACGTCAGCAGGGATTCTACTACTGATGCAGGCTGGCAGACTCCGTCTAACTGATCATGTCTTCGGCCCAAATTCGATCCTGGGAGACGAATATAAAACACCGCCCAACCGGCAGGATATTGAGAGGATTACTATTGAGCATTTGTTAACTCATACATCAGGTGGGTGGCCTAATGATCATGATGATCCAATGTTCAAAAATAAAGAAATGAATCATCGGGAATTAATCAATTTGGCTTTGGAGACTGAACCTCTACGTTGTGAGCCCGGATATCGCTATGCTTATTCAAATTTTGGATATTGTCTTCTGGGTCGGGTGATTGAAAAAATTACGAACCAGAAGTACGATCAATATATCATAAGCGCTTTGCTCGGTCCGTCTGGGATATCGGATATGCAAAAGCAATACACTTGAAGAGAGAGCCGCAAACGAGGTTAAGTACTACAGCCAGGTCGCCGGCGAAGATCCTTACGACCTAAACATATCTAGAATGGACTCCCACGGAGGATGGATTGCTGCGCCACTAGATCTTATCCGCTTTACTGCGAGCATCGACGGGTCCAGAGGCAACCCGTTGCTGAGCCCGGAGACTCTCACGATCATGACGACTCCCTCCCACGCCAATTCGGGTTACGCGAAAGGGCTTTTTGTCAATAGCGTCCGTAACTGCTGGCATACGGGCTCGTTGCCCGGAACTGCAACCCTCGCGGTTCGGACGCACACCGGTTTTAGTTGGGCTGCCTTCGTTAATACACGAACCAAATTTGAGGATATGCTCGACAGTCTAGACGCGCTGATGTGGCATATGGTCGGCAGCGTGGACGGGTGGCGCGCCTGAATATTAAAGACAACCCGCTCCGGCATTCGCTGCGCGCAACTTCCGGGATCGCTTCGGCGCTTAGCGGCCCTTAGTGGCGGCGGGCTCGCTGAACAGCAACTCCTTTTCGCATCGGTCGAGCGGTCGGTCCAACCCATGCACTCTTTCCGCGTTCGCGGAGTGGTGGCGGTCCAACGCAGAGGGCAAGGCGAGCGACAAGGTCAATATCGAGGTCGACCAGATGGCGCGCTACGTCGTGCTCATGGAGGCGGGTGGGGAGAGGAATGAGCCCAACCCTGAATCAAAACTCAATCAAACTCGGCCAGTTTCGACGCAATTGCGACGTGCACCGACGCGATCCGCAA
>PLUH01000185.1 GCA_003164825.1 Hyphomicrobiales bacterium | reverse complement strand
AATGTCCTTTATCCTTATTTTGGTTACCGAACACCTCGCCCGCTCTCGTCCCAAGACGCCACTGTGTTAAAGTCAAGACGATTGGCGTGCCCCCACAGTGATCGAACCCCAGCAGCGAGGCCCCCATGACCCCTCCCCGTTCGGACGCACTGGTGCTGTTCGGCGCGACCGGCGATCTTGCGGACAAGAAGATCTTTCCCGCGCTTTACGAGCTCGCCAAAGGTGGCGCCCTGGACGTCCCGGTCGTTGGCGTCGCCGGGCGGAACTGGAGCCTGGCGCAGTTGCGCGACCGCGTGAAGGATAGCGTGGAACGATCGGGCGGCATCGACGATTCTTCCGCGCTACACCGCCTGCTGTCCCTCCTCAGCTACGTCAGCGGGGACTACAACGATCAGGCCACCTACAGGGCGATAAAGAAGGCGCTGGGCGGCGCAGCGCGCCCCGCGCACTATCTCGCGATCCCGCCCGCTCTGTTCGAGACGGTGATCAAAGGGCTCGGCGGCGCCGGTCTCGCCGGCGATGCGCGCGTCATCGTCGAAAAGCCGTTCGGGCGCGATCTTAGCTCCGCGCGCGCGCTCAACGGGGTCGCGCGCAGCGTCTTCCCGGAAGATTCGATCTTCCGCATCGATCACTTCCTCGGCAAGGAGGCGATCATGAACATCCTCTACTTTCGTTTCGCCAATGCGTTCCTCGAACCGATTTGGAACCGCAACTATGTCGCGAGCGTCCAGGTGACGCTGGCGGAGGATTTCGGCATCAACGGCCGCGGCGCCTTCTACGAGAGCGCCGGCTGCCTGCGCGACGTAATCGAGAACCACCTGTTCCAGATTGTCGCGCTGCTCGCCATGGAGGCGCCCGCCGGCAGCAACTATGGCTTCGTGCACGACGAGAAAGCCAAGGTTTTTCAGGCGATGCGCCCGCTCGACCCCAGCGATCTGATGCGTGGTCAATATGTCGGCTATCGCGACGAGCCAGATGTGGCGAAGAACTCCGACGTCGAGACGTTCTGCGCCCTCAGGCTTTTCATCGACTCGTGGCGCTGGCAGGGGGTGCCGTGGTACCTGCGCTCCGGCAAATATCTTGCGCAGACCGTGACCGAGGTGCTGGTCGAGCTGAAGCCGCCGCCACAGCGGCTGTTCGCCGATTCGGCGCCGATCACCGGCCGCAACGATTATTTTCGCTTTCAACTCTCGCCGACCGCCGTCGTCGCGCTCGCCGCGCGCGTCAAGCGCGCTGGCAAGGAGTTTGTCGGCGACCAGCGCGAACTCACCTTGGCCGACGAGCATCCGGGCGAGCAATCGGCGTATGCCCGGCTGCTCGGGGACGCAATGGCGGGCGACGGCGCGCTGTTCACAAGAGAGGACGCGGTCGAGGCCGCCTGGGCTGCCGTCGCCTCAGTGCTCGACGCGCCTTCCCCGGTTCTTCCTTACGAGCGCGGCGGCTGGGGGCCCAAGGAGGCCGACGTGCTGATCGCTGAGGATGGCGGCTGGCACAATCTCGGGTCGGGGCGGAGTTGATCTGACCGTGGCGCTGGAGGCGACCCCTCATGCTCTCTGTTTAGTTTGCCAACGTTATCCTGCGCGGTCAATTCTAGGTATTTGGGGGTCCTGGAAGACGTCGAGACCGGGCCAACCTCAAGATCGAGTTTCGTTCGGTCACATCCTCGCCACGCGCCGATCGCCGCCGTCGCGAGAGGGCAGCCGCCCAGGCGTCGAGGGCCTCCTTCGAGTACAGCGGCGCGTCGCTCAGGCCGCGCCCGGCCATCGGGGCGCTCCGATCGACGCGAGGCTGGCTTACGCCGTGGGTCGCGAGGCGCTCCGCGGCCTGCGCAGGGTCAGAAGCGGCGTGACGGCCGCGGTGTCGATCTTGGGTTCTATCCGCGCTCCTTACGGCCCTCGTGAGACCGCCGGGCGCGCTTTGGATCGGGCGCCCCACACTCGCCATTGACGTGGACTTTTGACGCCCTCTTCAGAGGGTACGGTCGGCATCTTGATCACCCTTCTTTCTGGCGTCGATGGCCGCCTCTGGTGTAGGTGATCGAAGAAGATGCTAACGATTTGCCACTGTCGAATAACGCAATTGTGCGAAATTGCGCCTATGCGTCAGCGCGATTTTTTCCGGGTCCCTTAGGTCCTGTTATGCTTGACCCTCCCAAAGCTTTGAGGGCCTCGCGAATTTTTTTTCGACCCTCGGTTACGCCGGCCTTCCGCGCAAATTTCTCGGCCTCCGCTTGGGTCAGTGTCGCCCCTTTCGCCCAGATTTCGTCATCAGGTCGGGCCGTTCCGTACTTTGCGATTTCGGTTCGATGGGGAGGGCGGGAAATTCTCGAAGAACGTCGGGTTGAGACAGCATCACGAAGAGACAGGTTGCCTCCGACTTGGCCACGCTGAGGCCAACCAGTTCAGCAATTTCGAGCCCCATCCAGTCGGCTGCTGATAGCTCTTGATGCCGCCTTTCACTTGGCCGTTTTCCCAAGGATTTGATCCTTCCGGCCCGAAGAAGCTGAAGGAGGTGGTCTTCGATTGGAAAGAGAGGGAGTCGCGCGAGAGCACTTTCATCGCCTTCCGGCTGCTCCTGCCTCTGAGATTCATCAGGTCCATGGTCGCTAAGAGCCTGTCCGAGAAAATAACGAATCGTTAGAATCGCTTGTGATTCAAGCAAGGCGGCNNCATCAGGTCCATGGTCGCTAAGGCTTTCCGGCTCGTCGTTCCGCGCCGAAGACGATTCAATAGGAGGCGGCCTGCCGCTTGTGCGCCAGAGTTCCGCGTTGACGTCTTGGCCCTGCCTTCTTGCTCGCTCCAAATAGAGTCCGATGCGTGCCGCAAGCGCCACCGGCGCTCCTTTGAAATTCGCGGGTTTCGCCGCCCAGGAAACGGGTTCCGGATGCCTTGTGAGGGCCCAGGCTTTCGCCTGATCCAGCGACCAATATGGAGCGGAAAATTCGAGCTTCACGCGCACACCTCGCGCCGCACCGTGGAGGTCGCGAGGGCGGCGGGCGGTGTATTCCCGCGTTCGGCTGGCCGGCCTAGCCCTCGCGATTCGCACTGTAGCATTGGGCGGCCCGAAAGCCGCCCCGGTCGGAATTGCGCCGGCTCCGCTCAGCTTCCGCGCACTTGCAAGCAGGGCCAAATTGTTCGGAGCAAATTGGCCCTCAACTTCGAGCATGTTCATCGCCAGAGTTTCGGCGAATGCATTGTCCGCTCGGCCGTCTTGGAATTCGAGGGCGCCAACGAGCGCCAAGGCCTGCGCCGCGACGCCCAGACGCGTCTCCGCCCTGAAATCGAAGGGCTGCGCAGCGACCTGAGCATCCGTCAGGATCGTCAGCCCCCAGTCGCGCCCGGCGTCCCGATCAGCGTTGCTAGGACCAATTGGGTCGCCTCGCGGATGGGCGGCTGCTATGTCCCGGAACATTCCTTCAGGCTGGGGGGTTGAATGACAGGCTGCGCGACAAGGGGGAACGGCGTTCCGTTTCCGCGGGACGAGCCCTCGCTCCGGCGAGGAACGCCACTGTGTCGGAGGAAGACAACAATGCGTGCTTCTGCTCGCCTGCTTTTCGCGATCGCTTTCATTGGTGGAGTGGATAACGCCGCCCTTGCAGGGTCCAGGGCCTCGCTCGCGGATCTTTTGGGGCAAGGCTATGAAGTCAAAGCCACATCCACGCTTTCATTGACAGATTCGAAAGCGCTCAATGAGGAGAACATCACGCCGACGGTCTTGGTGACTTTGCAAAAAGGCCCCTCGATTGCAGTATGCACTTTCGGCGCTCCATTCTGGGAGCTTATCGGCACCGCGAAAAATGATCCCTTGCACACGCCTGAGAGGTGCGACGTGACGTAGTTTCTATGTGCACATATCTGGGAGTTCGATCCCGGATCGCGCGGGCGCTGCATCTGTCCCGCCACAGAATCCACCGGACCCGCGGATCTTCTATATCTGATCCGTGCAGGGATCTAGGCGCGGCTGGCCGTGACGGTCATGGAGCGCCGGCGTCATGCCTATCAGGCCGGGACCGACCGAGGTCGCGATGTGCGGAACCCGCAACCCGAAGATCTCCTTGGGTTCGCCGACGCCCCGAAGCTTGAACTGTCCGAGGGATTCCAGGCGTCCGTCGCAGCGTCCCGCAGCCTCTGCGAACCGAGAGGAAAAGAGGAGATGGCGGTCGAGCATATCGCAAAGCTTCTCCATTCGAACGACTTCGTTGACCGTGGGTCCGATGACGGTGAAGTCGAGCCGATCCGCGGCGCCGACATTGCCGTACAGCACTTCACCGACGTGGAGTGCGATGTCGAGCTCGGCGAAGGGCAGCCCTTCCGCTTGGCGCCGCAGGTTCCGTGACTCTACCTTTTCCAAGCTCTCCACCGCGGCCTCGAGGCCGCGATTGCAGGCGACCCTCTCCTCGACCTCCTCAAACGATATTGTGGCCAGCATCGCGTCGCCGATGAATTTGAGGACATGGCCGCCACGCGTCCGCAACGAGGCCGTCAGCGTCTCGAAGGTCTCGTTCAGCATTTCGACGATCTGCGCGCCCGAGGTCACGTCGCTGATCCGCGTGAAGCCTCTCAGATCCGCGTACCACAACACCGAGTGCAGGCTGTTGACAGTTCCGCGCTCGACCGCGCCCGAGTGAACGCGCGCGCCCGCGTCGTACCCAAGATACGTCCGCAGAAGTCCGGAGGCGATGTCATAACCGGCGTGAGCCTTCATCGCGAGCGACAATTCCGGCAAGGTCGAGTGCAAGAGCTCGATTTCGGCGTCATGGAACCCGCCGGGACGATCGGTCGTGAAGGAATAGAGAACACCAGTCCCGTGCGAGGGGTCGGCGTTCTCCCCGAACCTGAATCCGAGGCAGAGATAGTCCGTGGCTCCCGCGTTGTAGAAATCGACAAGAGCGGGAAAGTCTCGCTGGTCCGGCCGCAGTTCGAGGCGGCGCCGCAGCCACACCTTCTTCTCACCGCCCTGCGAACGCTGGATCAGCGCGTAGAACGGGCTCGCCAGCCATTCCTGTGAGACGGGCCCGCCGCGCGCGAATTGCTGTTCGCGCACCGATTGCCATTCGCGCTTCCAGGTGTAGCCGTAGCCCGTCCACTGCGGATGCAAGGTCTGGGTCGACACGTAGGCGCGCATCAATTCGAAGCGGTGCGCCTCCAGTCGGCGGCAATAGCCTTCGAAGAGATCACGCGCGGTCGCTCCCCGCAGGCCTTGCTCGGTCGCCCACAGTTTGATTTCCTCGGCCGCTTCAGGGAGGTTTGCCGCGGAAAGCGCGCGCCCGGGAGAAGACAGCGGTGGTGCGGTGCGAGTTTCGCTGTCGACAAGGCGAATCGATGTTTCGCTCATCCGATCAACCTTCTGCGTTGCCGTCCTAAGATCGGCGCCATCATTCGCCGCGCCCGAATGTGGAGCCGCATCCAATCGGGTTTCCTAGATAAGCACGCAAGGAAGTCCGGGCAATGATGGTCCGACGGGTCGACTGCGGAGTTCTACCGGCAGATCGGCTGCGGCGACTGACCGGGTTATGGCGCGGGGTCGAACAATCGGGCTCCCCTCCTTGGTCGCGACGAGTCACGACGCGGCGCCGTGTCTTACCCGACTAGGATGACTGCAAAGGGCGGAAGCGGACTAAAGAAGGGCTGACCAACAAGGTCCGGAATCTGCCCAATTGCGACACCCACCGGCGCGATTCGCAACGTCCGCTTGACTGAAGGGTTTCAGACGCCGG
>PLUH01000397.1 GCA_003164825.1 Hyphomicrobiales bacterium | reverse complement strand
CCGACGCACTATGGCCGCATCTGCCCGATCGAAACCCCCGAGGGGCCGAACATCGGGCTCATCAATTCGCTCGCGACCTTCGCCCGCGTCAACAAGTATGGCTTCATTGAATCGCCCTACCGCAAGGTGCGCGAGGGCAAGGTGACCGAGGAGGTCGCCTATCTGTCGGCGATGGAGGAGCAGAAATATTCCGTCGCCCAGGCCGATACCCCGATCGACGCCGGCGGCAAGCTGGTGGGCGATCTCATCGTCTGCCGTCACGCCGGCGACGTGGTGTTCCTGCCGGGCGATCGCGTCGACTACATGGACGTGTCGCCCAAGCAGCTGGTGTCGGTGGCGGCGGCGCTGATCCCGTTCCTCGAGAACGACGACGCCAATCGCGCGCTCATGGGTTCGAACATGCAGCGGCAGGCGGTGCCGCTGGTGCGCTCGGACGCGCCCCTGGTCGGGACGGGCATGGAGGCGATCGTGGCCCGCGACTCGGGCGCGGCGATCGCGGCCAGGCGCGCCGGAATCGTCGATCAGATCGACGCCACCCGCATCGTGGTGCGCGCGACTGAGGAGACCGACGCCGCGAAGCCCGGCGTCGACATCTATCGGCTGATGAAGTTCCAGCGCTCGAACCAGTCGACCTGCATCAACCAGAAGCCGCTNNCAACTTCGAGGATTCGATCCTGCTCTCGGAGCGCATCGTCAAGGACGACGTTTTCACCTCGATCCACATCGAGGAATTCGAAGCGATGGCCCGCGACACCAAGCTCGGGCCCGAGGAGATCACCCGCGACATTCCCAACGTCTCGGAAGAGGCGCTGAAGAACCTCGACGAGGCGGGCATCGTCTATATCGGCGCCGAGGTCGTGGCCGGCGACATCCTGGTCGGCAAGATCACGCCCAAGGGCGAAAGCCCGATGACGCCGGAAGAGAAACTTCTGCGCGCCATCTTCGGCGAGAAGGCCTCCGACGTGCGCGACACGTCGTTGCGCGTTCCCCCGGGCGTCCAGGGCACGATCGTCGAAGTCAGGGTTTTCAACCGCCACGGCGTCGATAAGGACGAGCGCGCGCAGGCGATCGAGCGCGAGGAGATCGAGCGCCTGGCCAAGGACCGCGACGACGAGCAGGCGATCCTGGACCGCAACGTCTATGCGCGCCTGGCCGAAACGCTCGAGGGCAAGCGGGCGCTCTCCGGGCCGAAGGGCTTCAAGAAGGATCAGGTGCTGAACAAGGCGCTGCTCGATGAGCAGCCGCGCTCGCAGTGGTGGAGCTTCGCGCTCGAGTCCGACCAGACGATGTCGGAGATCGAAGCGATGCGCAAGCAGTACGACGAATCGAAGAAGTCGCTGGAGAGCCGCTTCCTCGACAAGGTCGAGAAGCTGCAGCGCGGCGACGAATTGCCGCCCGGCGTGATGAAGATGGCCAAGGTGTTCATCGCGGTCAAGCGCAAGATCCAGCCCGGCGACAAGATGGCGGGCCGCCACGGCAACAAGGGCGTCGTGTCGCGGATCGTGCCGCAGGAGGACATGCCGTTCCTCGAGGATGGAACGCCGGTCGACATCGTGCTGAATCCGCTCGGCGTGCCGAGCCGGATGAACGTCGGGCAGATTCTCGAGACCCATCTCGGCTGGGCCTGCGCAGGCCTCGGCAAACAGGTCGGCGAGGCGGTCGACGCCTATTTGCGCTCGAACGACGCCCGTCCGCTGCGCGGCAAGCTCAAGCAGGTCTACGGCGACGACGAGACGATCAAGGCGCTCGACGACAAGAGCCTCGCCGAGCTCGGCGAGAACCTGCGCCGCGGGGTGCCGATCGCAACGCCGGTGTTCGACGGCGCGCGCGAGAAGGACATTGTCGAGATGCTCAAGCTCGCCAATTACGATTCATCGGGGCAGGTGACGCTCTATGACGGGCGGACCGGAGACGCCTTCGATCGCAAGGTGACGGTCGGCTACATCTATATGCTGAAGCTCCACCACCTGGTCGACGACAAGATNNATGGAAGTGTGGGCGCTCGAAGCCTATGGCGCAGCTTACACGCTGCAGGAGATGCTGACCGTCAAGTCGGACGACGTCGCCGGCCGCACCAAGGTCTACGAGGCGATCGTGCGCGGCGACGACACTTTCGAATCGGGCATTCCGGAGAGCTTCAACGTGCTGGTCAAGGAAATGCGGTCGCTCGGACTCAACGTCGAACTGGCGTCGCTCAAGCGCCCGGTGGAAGAACTGCCGCCGGCCGAGGCGGCCGAGTGATCGCAAGGCCGCGCTCGGCTGGTTGACGGGCGCGATGGGTTTTTGGCGTTCGTCGCCCACGCCCGTTTGGGCGCAGGCGACGGTTCCAACAAGGCGAGTCAGGAGGGGTTTTTCTCCGGACTTCGCGGGAGACTTCAATGAATCAAGAAATCACCAATCCGTTCGCGCCTGTCGCTCCGCCGCAGGCGTTCGACCAGATCCAGATCGCGATCGCGAGCCCGGAGAAGATCCTGTCGTGGTCGTTCGGCGAGATCAAGAAGCCGGAGAC
>PLUH01000251.1:11389-11546 GCA_003164825.1 Hyphomicrobiales bacterium | reverse complement strand
CAACCCGACGCTGGAAAGCGAGGTCGCGACGAGGATGACCACGAAAGCGGAATTGCCGAACACGCCCCAGCGCGATTCGGCGCTCATCGGCGTCTCAGGATTGCCGTTCAGTTCGGTGGTCAAGTCATTCGCTCGATGTCCGGAGCGCGGTCCAGGT
>PLUH01000251.1:0-11276 GCA_003164825.1 Hyphomicrobiales bacterium | reverse complement strand
GGCGGCGCCGGCGGCGGCGGCGAAGCGCGTCGAGTCGTCGAGCAGCGTCTCGGCCGAGCCGACCTGGATCAGGGTCGGCGGCAGTCCGTTCAGATCGCCGTTGAGCGGGGATACGCGCGGGTCCTTCCGGTCCATGCCCTCGGGCAGATAGGCATGGGCCAGCTCCTCGAGATATTCCTTGTGAATCAGCGGATCGATCGCGCTCTTGCTTGAGAGCGTCGCCCCCGACATCGTGAGGTCAGTCCACGGCGATGCGAGCCAGAGGCAGCCGGGCAGCTCCTCGCCCGCGCGCTTGAGTTCGCCGGCCAGCGCAAGCGTCAGTCCGCCGCCCGCGCTGTCGCCGCCGACCGCAATCCGGTTTGCCGCGTATCCGTCCTTAAGCAGGCGCCGCCAAGCGGTCATCGCGTCGTCACAAGCCGCGGGGAACGGATGCTCCGGCGCGAGACGATAGCCGACGGCGAGCGTGCGCACTGCCCCTGCCCGCCCGGCTTCGGTCACCATCCGGCGGTGGCTCAGGATCGAGCCCGAGCAATATCCGCCGCCGTGAAAGAACATCAGCACTCGCGACGGGTCGCTGGCGGGAGCAATCGACCATTCGCCGGGCACGCCGTCGAGATCGACCGTCTCGAGCTTGATGTCGTCGGCAACCGGCCAGACCGACCCGACCTCGTCGATGCGATTGCGCCGCTCCTCCCAGCCCACAGGCCGCGGCTTGGCGCCAAGAAGGGCGCGGACAGCGTCGATTTCGCTTTGGGCCACGGACGATCCCTATTCTTCAACGCGGTGTATTTTGACGCCCGACCCCTGAGCCTTCAACCTCCCGCACGCTCGCCGCCCGGCTCACCGCAGCACGCATCGCAAGCCCTCGCGCTCGGCCAGGATCGGCACGAGCTGGCGGAAGATGACGTCCGCGACCCGTTCGTTGCCTGCTTCGGTGAAGTGGACGATGTCGAGATAGAGGTCGTCGTCCCATTGGCCGTCGAGGTCACCGGCCGTGTCGATGAGCGGGACGTGCTCTTCCTCGCTCAATAGCCGCACCATGCGATTGTGGGCGGCGTTGGCGGCGATGATGTCGTCGATCGGCTTGAACACCGCGCCGTAGAAGTCCTTGACCTCGCGCGGACTGTCCTCGTTGATCGCCATGCTCGCGTCCGCGAGCGCGACCTCCGCGCCGCCCGCGCGCGCGAGCGCGATCAGCTTGCGATAGGCCTCGGCATAGCGGCTCTTCATCAGTTCGGCGTCCGGGATCGGCGCGAGCGCCGCCGGCCGCGCCTCGGCCGAATTGCGGCTCCGCCAGTCGTGGGCCGCGCGCTCGATCGTCAGCACGGCGCGGCCGATCAGCGCCGAGGCGCGCGGCCGCACGCCCGGCTCGTTGGGTTCGGGAACACGCCGTAGCCCGAGCGCGAGCAGGCCGTTCATGCCATGCGCGCTCAAGATCAGGTCGGGCTTGAGCGGCAGGATGTCGCGGCGCATGCGCTCGATATTGTCTTCGAGCGTATAGGCCTCGGTTCCGGCGTTGACGACCTCGACTCTGCGCCCGCACTCGGCATGCTGGTCGAACAGATCCTGCAGCAGCTCCGGCCATGGGCGCTCGCCGTCGCGCAAAGTGGGCCCGAAGGTCTGCGACTCCCCGAGAGCGAAGATACGGAAAGCGTCGCCCTTGTCGCGCTGGATGTCCGGACCGCGAAAGCCGAGATTGTTGATCCGGATCGTGGTGTCGAACATGCGTCCGGAGGAACCCGGAACAAGGACGAACGGCAGCTTCTTTAGCGGATCGGGCGCATCGATCTTGGATCTGATGCCGTCATCCCTGATCCACTCGTTGAGATAATAGTACCACCAGACCGCGAACGCGGCCGGATTGGCCTGCGCGGCGCGATAGGAATAAGTCGGATGAGCGATGGTCGCAGCGAGCGGCAATCCGGTCGAATGACGGTAGAGAGCGTCGGCGAACGGCAGCGCGAGCGCGAACAGGAGAAAGGCCCGCGCAGCCGCGGCGAGCGCCCCTCTCGAAGCAGGACGCGCTCTTTCGCTCAGCGCAAGAGCGAGGCCTGCGGTCGCGAAGAGCAGGCCATAGAACGCATAGGGCCTGTTCGCCATGAAGGCGTTGCGGGCGAGCACGCCGGCGCCAAGCGCTGCGAGAGCAAGCGCAATCGACACGAGCGAGGGGCGAAAGCGGCGAGCCGCGCCGCGCGGCGCAGCAAGGGCTGCGGCGGCCTCGCCCCGTGCGGCGGTATAATAGGGCCGGGCGGCCAGGATCGGCCGCTCGAATCCGGCAAAGAAAATCGTCGACAGCGTCAGGATCAGAGCGACATAAATCGCCAGCTGCAGGACGAGCGGGGCGGACGCGATCATCGGCTTCAGCGCCATGACGATCATGAGGTGAAAGAGATAGACGGAGTACGAGATGCGGCCGAGATAGAAGCTCGCGCCTCTGACGAAACGGCCGCGGAAGGCGTCGTCCGCCTGCTGGAAGACGCCGACGCAGACCATGCCGAACGCCGCCGAGACGTAAGGAAACGCCCGCTGCGCCAATGAGTGGCCGTCGACGGCGAAGATGGCGACTGCAAGCTCAGTCGGAACGAAAAGCGCAAGCAGCGCAAGCAACGCGCCGAGGCGCTTTCGGCCCTTGGCGTCGTCGAGCGCCAGCAGCGCAAAGCGCTCGAGCGCCAGATAAAGCAGGAAGCCCCAAACGATTGAGTCGATGCGGAACAGCGTGACCCGCCGGGCGTTCAAGTCCCAATCGTGCGGCTGAAGCGCGAACCGGAGCGCCGCCACGACGACGATGACCAGAATCGCGAACGCCGCCTCGAGCCGCCGGTCGCGTCGCTTGAGGAGCATGGCGACCACGAACAGCGCCGGGGCAAACAGTACGTAGAACCATTCCTCGACCGCCAGGCTCCAGGCCACGGGATAGAAGTCGGTGTGATTGGCGGAGACGAAGAGATTCTCGACGTAGAAGAGGTAGCGCACGAAGTCGGCGGTCAAGAGGTTGCCGGTCATGAGCGCGATGACGACCAGCGCGACCACGTAGAGCGGTATGGTGCGCATCCAGCGCCGGATGAGGAACACACCGAGATTGCGCCATGGCCATCCGACCACCCAGTCGACGATCTGCGGCGCGAGCACGAAGCCGCTGAGGACGAAAAAGACCTCGACGCCCGCGATCGCGGAGGCTTCGGCGAACGGCTGAAACGGCGCATTCAAGGTCAGGTAGTGGGGAATCGCGACCGCGAACGCCGCGCCTCCGCGCAGCAAATCGAGCGAGGCGCTACGCTTCATCTGGGCGCGGTGTAGACGAACGGGGCGTTGAGCGTTTGACCGGCGAGCGCGAACAGGACGACCAACGCTGCGAGGCAAATGAGCGCCGCCGTCGCCCAGGGCCCTTTCAGAAGCCGGAGGCCAATTTCAACCATTCCGATCGGATCTCCGTTGGGTACGGGGCGGCGCGGGTTGGGGAGCATCCCAGCGAAGCCGCGTCGCCGGCAGGCTTGACGTTGCTCTGCCGCCTACCGCATCCCGGCGCATCTGTCATGCCGCAGCTCCAGCCGGCCCCTGCCGACCGAGCGGCGGCGTTAGCGCGCCCAGACGGGTGCTTCTTTGAGAGGAATCGAAAGCGCGCCGATTGAGGCGGTGAACCCGGAACGGACACTAGGCGCAACGACGGATGTCGAAGCCGTCCGGTCATTGGCCGCTTTGGCGCGGCAGCGCCGTTCGGTCGCCGGTACTAATCGGGAACTTTGCGCGTTCACTGCGCCGGCGGAGCCGACCCGATCAACAGCGGCAGGCCGAGCGGCTTGAGGAAGGTCTTGATGAAGTTTCTACCCGGGGGCGAAGGCGGCGGCGTTCCCTTGGCGCGCGTATCGTGCATGGCCACGGCCGCTTGCCGGTCGTCGTCGCTCGCCAGCTCGTAGTCGTGTTGATAGAGGTCGCGTATCCACGCCTCCTTCGGATCCGGCGCCGCGTCCTTGGCGAATTCGAGCCACATCAGCCCTCGCGCTCGCTGATGCTGCACGCCTTCGCCGGTGAACAGCATATGGCCGAGCAGGGCCTCCGACGGAGGATGGCCCTTTTCGGCCGCCACCGCCAGCCAGTGAATAGCGGCGACGCTATCCTTGGCGACCCCGCCGGCGCCGACCCGATACATGTGGGCCAGATTATATTGCGCGTTCGGGTCGCCGAAGATCGTTGCCGCATACTGGAACAGTTCGTGCGCGCGCCGCGAATCGGCCCTGACATCGCTGTCAGGAATGCCGTTCAGGCAATAGACGCCGACGGCGACGAAAGCGTTGGAGATCGCGCTGAGGTTGCGCCGGTCGGGCTCGTCCTCATCGTAGTCTTCGACCATCTGGTTGAAGTAATGGTAGGCTTTCACGTCGTCGCGCGGCACGCCGTCGCCATCCGCGTACATCTCGCCGAGTTTCCAGCGCGCGATCGCCTGCCCGCTTTCGGCTGCATAGGTGAGAGCGGGGAGGGAGCCCGCGGCGTCGCCGGCCTTCAAGTCGTCGACGCCGACGCGCAAGGCCTGCTGTGGATCGGTGAAGTTTCCGGGAATCTTCTCCGGCGCGTTCGACGTCGTGCCGTCGAAGCCGAAAGCGGGCGCGAGCCCGAACGTCAGAGTTCCGATGACTGCGAACGCGAGGCGGCGGCGCAATGGCGCCTTATCGAACCGAACTTCCGCACACGCGAATACGCTCATATCGATCCCGACCTGCCATCCGGCCGCGTCGCGGTCCTTTAGCGGCGCGCGACACGGACGACTTTCGTCATCAATTGATTTTGAAAGTGCGGGCCGTTTATGGCGCAATCGGGGCGCATTCCAGCCGGAATCTCGACTCGCAAGACTTGCGGCTGAGCTGTTGCGCAAAAGCAACAATATGGCGCCTCGGCCATGCCCTCAGACACGCCCCAGACGCTCGCGTGCGGCGTTAAGCTTAACGAGCCGCGCCTGAAACGTCTCGAGCCGGTCCTCATGTTCGGCGATGATGTCTTCCGGCGCGCGGGCGACGAAGTCGGGGTTGCCGAGCTTCGCCTCGACCTTG
This sequence comes from Hyphomicrobiales bacterium, assembly GCA_003164825.1. Taxonomy (GTDB): domain Bacteria; phylum Pseudomonadota; class Alphaproteobacteria; order Rhizobiales; family Beijerinckiaceae; genus Roseiarcus. The sequence continues at coordinate 6,234 of PLUH01000251.1, read as the reverse complement.
GCGATTTCCAGCCGCACCCGCGCGATCTCCTTGTCAAGGCGCGCCCTTTCCGCCCCGAGATCGACGACGCCGGCGAGCGGCAACGCGACTGCCTCGCCACGCACCACAAGCTCAAGCGAGCCCGGCGGCGCGGCCTCGGCTCTTTCGATCGAGCTGACGCGGGCAAGACGCCTGATGCTCTCGCTCCAGGCGCGCGCGCCTGTTTCCGCCCTGTGGCTCGGGGCGACAAGAACGAGCGGCGTCAGCGTCGAGGGCGGCACGCCCATTTCCGATTTCACCGAGCGAATCTCGGCGATGAGGTCGACCACCCAGCCGATTTCGGCCTCGACCGCCTCGTCGACTTCGAAACCTTGCGTGGGCCACGGCCCGAGCGCCAGGGGACCTTCGCGCCCCGGCCCGGCCTCGCCCTTGATCGCCCAAAGCTCTTCGGTGAGGAACGGCATGAACGGATGAACGAGGGCGTAGATCGTGTCGAGCACATGGGCGATCGTCGCCTGGGTCTCGGCCCTGGCCGCTGGGTCCGCGGGCCCCTGCAGCACCGGCTTGGCGAGCTCGAGATGCCAGTCGCAAAACACGCTCCAGACGAACCGATAAACGGCGTTGGCGGCGTCGTTGAAGCGATAGGCTTCGATCGCGAATGCCGTTTCCCCCGCCGCCTTGGCGGCCTCGCCGAGAATCCAGCGGTTCAAGGGTTCGCGCGCAGCCGCCGGATCAAATCCCGCGACCCGGGCGCAGCCGTTCAGTTCGGCGAAACGCGAGGCGTTCCAAAGCTTGGTGGCGAAGTTACGGTAGCCTTCGATCCTGGCCTCGCTGAGCTTGATGTCGCGCCCCTGCGCCGCCATCGCCGCCAGCGTGAAACGCAGCGCATCGGCGCCGAAGCGGTCGATGAGGTCGATCGGATCGATGACGTTGCCTTTCGACTTCGACATCTTCGCTCCCTTCTCGTCGCGCACGAGGGCGTGGATGTAGACGTCGCGGAACGGGATTTCGTTCTGTAAATGCAGACCCATCATCATCATCCGCGCCACCCAGAAGAAGATGATGTCGAAGCCGGTGACGAGCGTGTCGGTGGGGTAGAACCGCTTGAGCTCTGGCGTCTCATCCGGCCAGCCGAGGGTCGAGAACGGCCATAGGGCCGACGAAAACCAGGTGTCGAGCACGTCTTCGTCGCGCGTGAAGGTCTCGGCGAGCCGCGCCTGATCGCTCGCCAGGGCTTGGGCTTCGCTTTCCGTCAAAGCACCGCGCTCGACGCCGTCGGCGAGCGCATCGGCGTAAGCCGCTTCCTCCGTCTCCTCGACATAGACCGCGCCCCAGGGGGCGTACCAGGCCGGAATCTGATGCCCCCACCACAGCTGGCGGGACACGCACCAAGGCTGAATGTTCTCGAGCCAGTCGAAGTAGGTTTTCTCCCAGCTCTTCGGCACGAACTGGGTTTGGCCGTCGCGCACCGCGTCGATCGCCGGCCCGGCGAGCGCCTTGGCGTCGACGTACCACTGATCGGTGAGCCACGGCTCGACGACCGCGTTCGACCGGTCGCCGTGCGGAACGGCGTGGGCGTGCGGCTCGATCCCGGCCAGAAGGCCGGCGAGCGCCATCATCTCGACGATCCTGAGCCTGGCGACAAAGCGGTCTTGGCCGTCGACGGCGGCGATGAGCCGCGCATGGTCGTGATCGCTCTCCAGCCCTTCGAAGAAGTCGAGATTATCCTTGAGGACCACCCGCGCTTGCGCATCCAGGACATTGATCGGCCGAACGCCCTCGGCCTCATGCCGCTTGCCGACCTCGAAATCGTTGAAGTCGTGCGCTGGGGTGATCTTGACCGCGCCCGTGCCCTTCTCCGGATCGGAGTAGTCGTCGGCGACGACCGCAATCAGCCTGCCGACCAGGGGCAGACGAACCCGCTTGCCGATCAGATGCTGGAAACGTCGGTCGTCCGGGTGGACTGCGACCGCGGTGTCGCCCAGCATCGTTTCGGGCCGCGTGGTGGCCACGGTCACGCTTTCGCCGGTCTCCTCGCCCTCGGCGTCCACGACCGGATAGTCGAAATAATACAGATGCCCGTTCGGATTCTTTGCCAAAAGCTTGGCGAGCGCCGCCGCATCGAGCGGCGCTTCGTCCGCGCGCGACCATTTGAACGAGCCCCTGGCCTCGACCTGCACGACCTCGAGATCCGAAATCGCGGTCTGGAACTTGGGGTCCCAGTTGACGAGCCGTTTGTCCTTGTAGAGCAGCCGCTCGCGATAGAGCTGGACGAAAACCTTGGCGACCGCGCGCGAGAGGCCCTCGTCGAGCGTGAACCGCTCACGGCTCCAGTCGCAGGACGCGCCGAGGCGCTTGAGCTGGGCGACGATCGCGCCGCCCGATTCCGCCTTCCACGCCCAGACGCGCTCCACGAAGGCCCTGCGGCCCAAGGCGCGCCGGTCGGGCTCCTGCCGCTCCATGAGCATGCGTTCGACAACCATTTGGGTGGCGATCCCGGCATGGTCGACGCCCGGCTGCCACAGCACGTCGCGCCCGTTCATGCGCCAATAGCGGCACAAGATGTCCTGCATCGTATTGTTGAGCGCATGGCCCATGTGCAGGTTGCCAGTGACGTTCGGCGGCGGAATGACGACGCAGAACGGCCGCGCCGAGGCCCGCTCGGGGCGCCCCGCCCGGAACGCGTCCGTCTCCTCCCAGAGCGCGGAAACCCGGCCTTCGACCGCGGCGAAGTCGAACGATTTGTCCATCATGAAATTCTGGTCCGCGCGATGCCCCGCCGGAGCGGCTCTTTGAGATCGGATGGCGGCTGTCCGGGCGGCGCCGGAGGCTCCGGGCGCCGGAACCGGACCGCGCCCCGAGGCTATAAACGCATCGCCGCGGCCGGAGTCAACGCGCGATCCCGGGGCCGGCGCCTCGCCTACTTCCGCCCGCGCGCGACGCGCTGGATCTCCGCCCGAACCAATCGCTCCACCAGGGCCGGCAGGTTCTCGTCCAGCCACTGCTTGAGCATCGGACGCAGCATCTCGCGCGCCAGGCCGTCGGCGAGCTCGGCGCTCCTTGCGGCGAGATTGGCCGATAAGACGCCGAACGAGGCCGTCACCGCTTCGTTCGCCTCCGACGAGAGAAGCGGCTCCTCGTCGGGCGGGACGGCATCCGAGGCCGAAATGGAGTCAGCCGGCCGCGGGCGGCGCCATACGACCGTCGGCGCGCCGGGGTCCGCCCGCTGGGCGGGCTCGGAGGCGTTGCGGTGCGGCGCGGGCGCCTCCTTCGAATAGACGATCTGGGGCGCGGATGCGACAGCCGGCGCCTGCGGCGTTGGTTTGAGCGCCGCAACCGGCGCGGGCTCATGCTCCTCGGCGATGATGTTGCGGATCGAGGCCAGAATCTCTTCCATCGACGGCTCGTGGGCGCGCTGCGCGCGGCGTATCGCCTCGAGGTCGCGATCGTCGGAATTCGAGTTGACTGCGCTCATCGGACCGCCCTGCCCCGTTCAAGGGGCCTTATGCCATACGCCTTGCACGACTCTGGAATCAAACGGCGCTGTCGCCGATGGCCGAATCGGGCGCCGACGCCGCGCACGATAATCGCTCGAAGCCGGCGCCCGCAAGCGACGCGCGAAAGCCGCAGGATCTCACTGTCCGCTCGGAGTCCTGAGCCCGATCCACTTGCTCTTGACCTGGTCGAAATGCACCCGCGGATCATATTCGGCGACCGCAAGCCCAAGGGTCGGGATGTTGAGACGGCCGATCGCCGACAGCAGCGAATAGGAATTGACGACCTGGTCGTGCTCGGCCTGGACCAGCGTGGTTCGCGCCTGCAACAGCGCCTGCTGGGCGTTGAGCACGTCCAACGTCGTCCGCTGGCCGACCTTGGCCTCCTCGCGCACGCCGGTAAGCGCGACTTCGTTGGCGGAGACGGCGGCGCGCGCAGCGCGCACGACGCCGACCGAGGCTTCGTTGAGGCCCCAGGCGGCGACGACGTTCTGCCGGATCTGGTCGCGCGTCGAATCCGCTCTCAGTTCTTGTACGGTGAGACCTTCCTTGGATTGCCGGATCGAGGCGTATTCGGCGCCGCCCTGGTAGATCGGGATGGTGATCTGTCCCATGATTTCGGCCTGGAGCGCCTTCATCCCCGGAGTGATGTTCACGTCGTAATTGTTGGAGGCGCTCGCCGTAACGCTGACTTGCGGGTAGAGCGCGCCCTCGGCGATCTTGATCTGCAGCTGCGCCGCGTCGACGCCATCCAACTGAGCCGTGATCGCCGGATGCTCGACCTGCGAGATCGTAATCGCCTCGGGCAGGGTCTTCGGCAACGGCCTCACAATCGGCTTGACCGGCGCGAGGCTTCCCGGCTGATCGCCGATCACTTGGCGGTAGGTCGCGACGGCGGCTTGCAGCGTCGCTACCGCGCTGAGCGCAATCGCCTGGGCGCTGGCCAGGCTCGCCTCCGCTTGCGCGACGTCGGTCCGGGTGACTTCGCCGACGGTAAAGCGGTCCCGGGTCTCCCGCAACTGCTCCTGCAACACCTGAACATTGTTGTTATCGAGGTCCAGGATTGCGGTGTCTTCGAGCACGTTCATGTAGGCAGTGACGCCCGAGAGCAGGGTGTTCTGCTCGGTGTTGCGCAACTGTTCGCGCGCCCCCATCACCTGGGTTTCGGCGCTGCGGACCCGGTTGATCGTCTGATAGCCGTCGAAAACGGTCTCAGTGCCCTGCACNNGCCATGTTGCCGATGACGCTCACCTTCGGCAGATAGCCAGCGTTCGCCTCGGGCACGCCTTCGTCGGTCTGGCGGACCGCCGCGCGCTGCGAGTTGATGTCGGGGTTGGTGAGATAAGCCTTGACGAGCGCGCCGCCGATCGTTTCCGCGCTGCCCGCTCCGCCGCCGATCGCCGCCAGACCCGCCGTCGCAAGCAGAGCTGCGCGCAATAGGCGCCACGACCATGCGCGGCAGGATGCGCCGCGCCGCTCCTGGAATGCGCCTGAGCCCCAAATCATCGTCGCCTCATGCGCCCTCGCCGCCAAGGTAAAAGGCGGCCGACGCCCTCGCCGTCGCCTAACTCGCATGTCCGACGCGAAAATCAAAGACGCCAACTCGCCTGTCACAAAAGGACACGATCACAAACGCGCGTCCCGGCGGCTCTCGGAAAGCGACCGCGACGGACCATCATAGGCGACAATCCGCTGCCCGCGCCACGCGCAGTAGGCCGGGCAGACGCGTAAGCGCTGATTTTTCCGCCGAGCGTCGCAAACATGAGACACCTGACGTGGGAGGGAGCCTCTTCCCTCGCCGCGCCCGAGCTTTAGAAGGCGAAGCTCACCCCGGGCTGGAAGCCGTCCAGGGTGTCCGCGGCGGTCTCGAACAGCGTTCGCCGGCTGAGCGCCGCGCCGATTTTCTCGTAGAGAACCGCNNCTGTCCGGAGAGATCGCGAACGCCCCCTCGACGACGATGAGGTCGAACGGCCCGCGATCTGCGGCGCCCCGGTCGAGCGAGCCCTCGACCACGACGATGTTCGCCCGGCGCTTGAGTTCGGCCCGCGCCGCCGCCGCCGCGCCCAAGTCCGATTCCAGCATGACGACCTTCGCGCCCACGGCGTCGAGGAGGGCTGCGCAATAGCCGGAGCCGCCCCCGACATCGAGGGCGCGATCGCCCGCAACGACCATCGCGGCCTGCAGCATCCGCGCCAAGGTCAACGGATCCATGAGCTTGCGTTTCGCCGCGCCCCGCGCCAGCAATTGGCGATCGAGATAGGCGAGCGATTCATATTCCGGAGCGACGAAGCGCTGGCGCGGCGTTTCGAGGTACGCCGTCAGCAGGGCCTTGTCGACGATTCCGCCGGCCCGCAGCTGGCCGTTGACCATGTGCAGGCGCCGGTCGAGCATCGTTTCGGCGGAAATGTNNGTCGCGCCGGAACAGCGGAGCCACGCATCCGCGGCGGCCTTGGGGCCGCCCTTTCTTATGCGGCGACTGCGGCGGTCCTCCGCGACGCCCAATGGCCAAAGAAGCCCAAGCCAGCGAAGCCGAGGAGCATCATCGCCCAGGTCGAAGGCTCGGGGACCGGCGATGCCGCCGGGCCAAAGGCTATTTCAACCGTCTCGGTTCCGACGACGGGTTGCGGCAAGGTGAAGGTGAAAGCAAGGAAAGTGAACGCTCACGGACCAACCGGCGACACGCGCCCCGGCAACGGCATGCCCAACACCGGGCGCCAGTTACATCCTATGGGCTTGTGTTTGGAGGCCTCGCCCGGAATCG
>PLUH01000143.1:27138-49502 GCA_003164825.1 Hyphomicrobiales bacterium | reverse complement strand
GTGTCGGCGGCGCGCTTGACCAACAAATTGTTGTTGGTGAGGACGGCGACCCGCGCGCCTGTCGACGAACCGAAGCAGCGAGCGCAAGCGTCTCCGCGGTCGGCCTCACCGCCGCCCGCAGAATCATCTTGGCTCAGTGGGTAGCCAGACGTTCGCCAAAACCCGAAAGGTAGGCGTCGGCATCCATGACCCCGCTGTCTCCGGAGTCTTCGAAACCCGATCCCCAGATCGCCTCCGCGACGGCCGCTGCCGGCTCGCGAAGATTCGCGCAATATGCGCCACGCGCACATTCCGATCATAGCTGTAGAGCACGTCGTTCATATCGAAAAGAACGGTCGAGGTCACAAGATCGGCGCACACGAAGTCCGTGCCAACTGTGGGGAGGGGCGCGAGCGAAGAGGCACAAGGCAAAGAGATTAACTCGACATCATGTCATCCTTCCTGCCAAAGAAGTTACATCTGAGCGGACCGGAGGCAGAAGTCGATACCCTCGTTTGCGGCGCCGACTTGACGCCGCGCGAACTCGCCCGCTGCGACAACGTCGAAGGAGAACTCAGCGCATGAAAGATCGAATTCTGGCGACGGCGGCCGTGCTGTTCATGGCTGGCACCACGGCCCAAGCGCAGGAACGCACGCTGACGATCTCGGTCTATGCCTTCGCACAAGACGCCTACGCCAAGATTGTCTATCAGCCCTTCGAGAAGGAGTGCGGATGCAAGCTCGTGGTCGAGACCGGCAACAGCGCAGAGCGCCTGACGAAGATGGAGGTCAACAAAGCCGAGCCCGTCATCGACATGGCGGTTATGTCGATGGCGGACGCCCTATCCGCCGCCCGCCAGGGTCTGGTGGACAAGGTCGATACGTCGAAGCTGAGCAATTTCGTCAGGCTCTATGACATTGCCAAGGATCCCAACCATGACGGCATGAGTGTCGGTTACACCTTTTATGCGACGTCGATCGCCTATCGCTCGGACAAGGTGAAGATCACCTCATGGAACGATTTGCTCTCGAAGCAGCTCGCCGGACGCGTCGCTCTGCCCAATATCACCACGAATCAGGGTCCGCCCGCGCTCTACATGCTCGGGCTGGCGATGGGCAAGGATACGCCAGACCTCAAGGCGTCCATCGACGCCGTTGGCGAGCATCGCAACGACATCGTCACCTTCTACAATCGGTCGTCGCAACTTGTTCAACTTATGGAGCAGGACGAGATCTGGGCGGCGCCGATCGGGCGGTTCGCGTGGGCGCCGCTACGCAAGCTCGATGTTCCGATCAAGTGGGCGACGCCCAAAGAAGGCCAGACGGGCGGCCTCAACGTCATGGTCGTCACCAGGGGGTCGAAGAACCGTGACCTGGCTCTCCAACTGATGGATTTTTGGTTGTCGACCAAAGTGCAGACGGATCTTGCGAACGCTTTGGTCGACAGCCCCGCGAACAAGGACGTCGAGGTTTCGCCTGAGGTGGCGGAGAACATCACCTACGGAGCGGAGACAGCAGCGAACGTCAAGCTCATTCCCTCCGCGGTCGAGCTCGCCAACCGGGAGAATTGGCTCAGCGAATGGAACGCCAAGGTTCAACAATAGTCTGACACGAGCGACCGCGAGTAGCTTATGAGGCGCCTGGAGCGGTGCCCATCGCTCGCCGGCCGTCCATGAAATAGGAAGTCCCACCGTGTTTCAGAATCGGGCCGAGGCGTTGACGCTTGCTTTGCCGGCGGCGACATTCGCCGCGCTGGTCTTCGTCCTGCCGGTGATCGTGCTCTTGTCGGGAGGCCTTCATGTCGAGGGGCGCTGGACCCTCGAGGCCTACCAGCGTTTCTTCGCCGACCCGCTCAACCGGCTTGTCGTCTGGCGGACCCTCGAACTGGGCGCGCTCGTGACGGCTGCGGCCGCGGTCATCGGCTATGCCTCCGCCTTGGCCATCGTTGACCTGCCCGCCGCGGGCAAGAGCCGGATGATCGGTCTCGTCGTCCTGCCGTTGATGATCTCGCCCGTAGCGCGCACCTATGCCTGGCTCGTTATTCTCGGCCGAGCCGGCATCGTCAACAAGGCGCTCATGCTCATCGGCCTGACCGACGAGCCTGTCCGCGTTCTCTTCACCCAGACAGCCGTCTTCATCGGCCTGCTGCAACTCTTCCTGCCGTTGATGGTGCTCTCGCTGGTCAGCGCCCTGGAGAACATGCCGAACGACGTCATCCCGGCGGCTCGCGTTCTCGGAGCAAACTGGCTGCAGATCTTCGTCAAAGTTGTCCTGCCGCTCACCCGGGAGGGTCTGGTCACCGGCGGAACGCTGGTGTTCGCCGGCTCGGTGACAGCCTACATTACGCCTGCGATCCTCGGCGGCTCGAAAGTGCTCACCCTTGTCACGCTGCTCTATCAGCGCGTGACAATCGCCAATGACCTCGTTTCGGCGAGCGTTATCGCATTCATTCTGATCGTCATGAGCTTCAGCGCAAACCTTCTTCTCAACCGGATAGCGACGGGGAGGAGCCTTAAATGACGATGCGGCAGCCGGCCATCGTCGTGCTGGGGCTCTTGGTAGCCTTTCTTGTCGGGCCTTTCGTGGTCATCGTCGCCGCCTCGCTTTCTGCAGGCGACACGCTCGCCTTTCCTCCTCAGGGCTTCTCCCTCCGCTGGGTGGCCAAGGTTTTCGCGGAGCAGAGTTTCCGGTCGAGCTTTGCGCTGTCGATGTTCCTCGCCGTCTTCGCTACCCTTGCGGCCCTCGTCCTCGGGATACCCGCGTCCTACGCAATGTCCCGGTATAGTATGCCTTTTGCTGAGGCTGTGCGGACGGTCGTATCGTCGCCGATCATCGTGCCGGGAATTATCGTAGGGCTGGCGCTTCTTCGATACCTCGTCGCGCCTTTCGGCATCAACGTGGTCGTGGCGCTGTTTCTCGCCCATACCGCGCTCGTTCTGCCCTATTGCGTGCGCGTGGTCTCCGCCAGTCTCGACAATCTGCGATCCGACGTTGAAGAAGCTGCCATTCTCTTAGGCTCCAGCAGGCTCGGCGCGTTTTTTCGGGTGGTGCTGCCGAACATCCGCAATGGCGTTCTCGCCGCGTTCATCCTCGGATTCGTCACCAGCTTCGATCAGGTGCCGGTCTCGCTCTTCCTGTCGGGTCCCGGCGTACAAACGCTGCCGATCGACATGCTCGGTTATATGGAGCGCACCTACGACCCGTCCGTCGCCGCGCTCTCATCGCTGTTGGCCTTCCTGTCGATCGGGATCATGTTTGTGGCCGAACGCTTCATCGGTTTTTCCCGCTATGTCTGACTCGGCCTATCTCTCGCTTGAACAGCTGAAGCTCGCCTATGGGAAGACGGTTGCGGTCGATCGGCTGGACCTAGCGATAAAACAGGGGGAGCTCATCGCCCTGCTTGGCCCGTCGGGCTGCGGCAAGACCACGACGATGCGGGCGATTGCCGGTCTTCTGGCGCCCGTCTCGGGGCATATTCATCTCGACAGCCGAGACATCACGCGCGTCGCCGCCAATAAGCGGTCCGTCGGCCTCGTCTTTCAATCCTATGCCCTTTTTCCTCACCTCGCCGTTTTCGAAAACGTCGCCTTCGGGCTGCGGCTCAAGGGAATGCGGGGGAAGGAGCTGGAGGATCGGGTCCAGTCCGGCCTGAAGACGGTGGGTCTGTCTTCGTTCGCGTCCCGCAAACCCGGGGAACTCTCGGGGGGCCAGCAGCAGCGTGTGGCGCTCGCCCGGTCCATGGTCATGGAGCCAAAGGTCCTCCTGCTCGACGAACCCCTGTCCAATCTCGACGCTCGCCTTCGTCTCGAAATGCGCGCGGAGCTGCAGCGGGTCCAGAAGGAGACCGGCGTGACGATGATCTTCGTCACCCACGACCAGGCCGAGGCGCTGGCGCTCGCCGACCGCATTGTCGTCATGCTCAATGGGACGATCGAACAGATAGGCGCCCCTGAAGAGATCTATAATCGTCCGAATTCGGCGTTCGTCGCTGATTTCGTCGGCTTCGAGAACGTCTTCAGGGTGCGCGCCGGGGAATTAGACACTGAGACCGGGCGCTTCGCGCTGGGCGGCGCGATCCCGCGCGAGGCACAGGGACTTGCGTGGCGTCCGTCAATGGTCGAACTGGGGGGCGGTCCTTTTGAGGGAAGCGTGCGCGGAATGTCCTTCGCTGGCGGAACGCGTCAATATCTGCTGGACACGCCCCTTGGACCCATCAAGGTCGAGGCAAGCGCCCACTTGCCGACGCACGCTCTCGGCGCCACCGTGCGCTTTGACCTCCCGGTGTCCATCGCGGCGCCCCTCCAGCGCTTCGGATAGTTCCCCATGGACATCGAAGTCGAGACAATATGGAGAGATTTCGGCGACCTTCTCGCAGAGGCTGTGCCCCTATGAAGGACATTCCGGAACCCGACGATCTCGCCGAGTCTGCTTTGCGGCGCCGCGCCGTGGCTGCTGCGCGCGGCGACCTGCCGTTCGACGTCCTGATTGCCGGAGGCACGCTGGTCGACATGATGACGGGCGAATTGCGGGCCGCCGACGTCGGGATCGTCGGTCCGCTAGTCGCCAGCGTCCATGTCCATGGAAAGCGAGACGACGCCGCCGAGACGATCGACGCCAAAAGCGCCTTTCTTTCGCCGGGGCTCATCGACACGCATATGCATGTCGAAAGCTCGATGGTCACGCCCGCCGTCTATGCCGGTGCGGTTCTTCCGCGGGGCGTGACAACGATTGTCTGGGACCCACATGAGTTCGGCAATGTGAAGGGGCTGGACGGTGTGCGATGGGCGGTGGAGGCGACCCGCGGCTTACCGCTCAGAACGATCGTCCTGGCGCCGTCATGCGTCCCTTCAGCGCCCGGTCTCGAGCTTTCCGGGGCAGACTTCGACGGCGCCGCGATGATCGAGATGCTGGCCTGGCCGGAAATTGGCGGGGTTGCAGAAGTCATGAACATGCGCGGCGTCATCGACGGCGACCCGCGCATGCAGGCGATCATCCAGGCGGGCCTCGCTTCTGGCAAGCTGATCTGCGGGCACGCGCGGGGTCTCGAAGGCGCGGACTTGAACGCCTTCATGGCGGCTGGCGTCGATTCCGACCACGAGCTCATTTCGTCGAACGATCTGCTCGCCAAGCTGAGAGCGGGGCTGACAATCGAGCTGCGCGGTTCGCACGACCACCTTCTGCCCGATTTCGTGGAGGCTCTGAAGACGTTTGATCATTTGCCGCAGTCCGTTACTCTTTGCACCGACGACGTCTTTCCAGATGATCTTCACGCGAAGGGCGGCGTCGACGACGTAGTCCGTCGGCTGGTGCGCTACGGGCTCAAAGCGGAATGGGCGCTCGAAGCGGCGACACTCAATGCGGCCGTCAGGCTCGGAAGACGCGACCTCGGACTCATTGCGGCCGGACGGCGGGCGGACATCGTGCTGTTCGAGGATCTCACCAATTTTCGGGCGCGAACTGTTTTGGCGAGCGGCCGTCGCGTCGCGGAAGCCGGCCATATGCTCGTTGATCTCAAGCGCAGCCCTCCGGACGCTCTTTTCGGTACGATGAAGCTTCGAGCTTTGAAAGCGGACGATTTCTGTATCCCTGCCACGGGCGGCAAGGTTCGCGTGGCCACCATCGATCGGCCGCGCTTCACTCGGTGGGGCGAAGCCGAAGCCAACGTGGCGGCCGGCTACATCGTTCCGCCGGAGGGAACCACGCTAATCGCCGTCGCCCATCGCCATGGACGGGCCGATGGCCGGCCCCGCGTAGGGTTTCTGACCGAGTGGGGACGCTGGCGCGGCGCATTTTGCACAACCGTCTCTCACGACAGCCATAACCTCACGGTGTTCGGCGTCGATGCGGAAGACATGGCGGCAGCGGCCAATGCGGTCATCGCTGCAGGGGGAGGCATGGCGGTAGCCTCAGACGGCAAGGTCGATTGCGTGCTCCCCTTGCCGCTGGCGGGGCTTATCTCGGGCAAGGGACTCGCCGAGGTTTCGGCAAATTTCGCCGACTTGCGGACCGCGATCGATCGCGTGGTTGATTGGCAGCCACCCTATCTCGTGTTCAAGGCCTGTTTTGGGGCGACGCTGGCTTGCAATTCGGGGCCGCATCAGACCGATCGCGGAATCGCCGATGTTTCCAGCGGTCGGCTTCTCGAGACGCCGTTACTCGAATTGCTCGACTGAAACGCTATCCCTCAACAGTTCCTGTTCGACGAGCGTCGTCCAGAACTTGACGCCCCAGGCGATGGCGGCGTCGTTGAAGTCGTATGTGGGGTTGTGATGCAGGGCGCCGTCGAGGGCAGGCCCGTTGCCGAGCCACACATAGCAGCCTGGGACCTTTCGCATAAAGAAGGCGAAATCATCGCCTGCCGTCGAAGGCGGAAATCGGGTGATCGTCTTCGCCTCGCCAAAAACCGCGATTGCGGCCCGTCGCGCCCGTGCTGTTGCATCCGCGTCGTTGGTGACAGGAGGAATACGACGGATGAACTCGTACCGGGCCTCGACGTCGTGCATCGACGCCGCGCCACGGGCGAGCCGCCCGATCTCTTCTTCGAGGGCGTCCCGGATTTCCTGTTTGAAGGCGCGCGCGGTGCCGCCGATTTGCACGACGTCGGGAATGACATTCAGCGCTTCCGGATTGCCGGCCTGAAGCGAGCAGGCGCTGACAACGGCAGGCTGGAGAGGATCGATGACCCGCCCGACTATCGTCTGCAGAGCGGAAAGGAATGTCCCCGCGGCGGCGATTGGGTCCTTGCCGAGATGCGGTTTCGCCCCGTGGGTACCGACGCCGCGCAGCGTGAGTCGCCAGCTGTCGGAAGAGGCCAGCTGCGGCCCCTCAACGACAGCCATTTCGTCCGTTGCGAGTCCTGGCATGTTGTGGAGCCCATAGACGGCGTCGCATGGGAAGAGGTGGAACAACCCGTCCTCCACCATGCGCTTCGCGCCGCCGCGGCCCTCCTCGGCGGGCTGAAAGATGAAATGCGCCACGCCGGAAAATCTACGCGTTGCGGCAAGATGACGGGCCGCGCCCAAGAGCATGGCTGTATGGCCGTCGTGCCCGCAGGCATGCATCTTGCCCTCCGCCGTCGACCTATATGGGCGGTCGGACGTCTCGAGCATGGCCAGCGCGTCCATATCGGCGCGCATCCCGATGGCTCGCGCGCCGTTTCCGACACGCAGTGTTCCCACGACGCCGGTGCCGCCGAGACCGCGGTGCACCTCAAGCCCAGCCTCTTCCAGGAGCGTCGCCACAATATTGCTAGTCCGCACCTCCTCGAATCCAAGCTCGGGATGCGCGTGAAGATCCCGCCGCAACTCGGTGAGGAAATGCAGATCGGAAGCGATTTCTTTTGAAAGATGCATGAAATCCTTCGACCTTGGTTGTGTCTGGACAATGCCCATGATGGGCCGTATCCCCGCAGCCTTGGTGGACGCTTTCTATAAGAGGCAGATCGACTCTGCCTGAACCTCTTCCGGCTGTACCGCGATAAATTTCTTATCGGAGAAGCGACAAGGCATGCTGCCGCACGAGTTCTGGCAACAGGTCTATCCACCGGCCTCCTTCCAGTTGGAAGGGCGCCACAATGACCGCTTCCCTGCAACGCTTCGCGACGGCCGCCAGATTCTGTTACCGATCCGGCCGCTTCCTGACGGCAAGCGCGCGCTTGCTTCGCTCATCATCAACCAGGCGAGCTTCGCTGTGCAAGACGCAATTGCGGAAGGGCTTGCTGCCGAACTCTCGCCCTTGGGTCCGGCGCTTATAGTCGGACTGCCAACACTCGGTCTGACCGTCGCCAGCGCGGTCGCGAGGAAGTTGGGCCACGCCCGGTACATCCCACTCGGGACATCGCGCAAATATTGGTACGACGACGACCTGTCCGTTCCGCTCTCGTCGATTACGTCGCCAAGTCATAGCAAGCGCTTGTATGTGGATCCGCGCATGCTGCCACTGCTGGAAAACTCGAGGGTGGCGCTTGTCGACGATGTGACTTCAAGCGGCGTCTCAATGGCGGCCGGTATCGCTCTGCTGGCAGCTTGCGGAGTCGAGCCGGTCGCCCTCGGCGTGGCGATGCTGCAGACCGAGCGATGGAAAAGTCGGCTGACCGCGGTCGGCGAGCGCTGGCCAGAGCGAATGAGAGCGGTCTTCAAAACGCCCACACTGGTGCTTCAGTCAGACGCAACTTGGGCAGTGAGCAATGATTTAGACTTCGGCCAAGGCAAATAAATTGCCAAGCAACTATCGGCTGGACGACGACTAGGACGGTTATCGGCGGTGAGACCGGCTTGATCCAGCTCACAGCCTGCTGGCGCGCGACGCGATGGCAACGGTCGGAACTCATTCGGGTGTCTATTCAATTGCCGACAAGTCGCGTGCGCCGTCCATGATTCGCATAACCTGCGCGCCGTCTTCGGCAATGCAATAGAGAGCAAGCCAACGCTCGATGACGATCGAGCGCGCTTCCGGCTGGATTTCGGGGCGGGCTCGGCCAAGGTCGTTGAGCAATGCGCGGGTCTGCTCGATGCTGTCATAGACGCGATCGTGTCGGTCAGGCGATGGGTGAGCGGTCGGCTGACAGCTTACTCCATCGGGCGATAATCCGATCCGTGTCGAAGTCTTTGACGCGGCCGGCGGCGACATCGGCCAATCCCTTGTCGATGTCCGCTTTGAGCGCCGCTAGCTCCTCGGCAGAATCCGATCTTGCCGAGATTTGGTTTTATGTTGCCGGTGAAGCTTCCGAGGCGGCGGCGACGGGGCTGATCGACAAGATCAAGGACGATCGCGAGCCCTTTGGCATTTTCCCGAGTCTGCTCCTTGCGCGAGCATTCCGCGCCAGGGCTGCGCGCTGCTTTGTCTGGCAACTCGCCATCTATTACCTGCATGACGAGCGCGAGCTTGTGATTGTGCGCGTCTTGCACGGCGCACGCGACGCGGGCGCCTTGGCTGCGCATGGCGGCTTTGTCATTCGAGACGAGAAGTGAACCGGCTCGTGGCAATCACCGCGTCACACGCGCCTGCGCTCATCGCCGCGAGTGGGCCCGGTGCTTCCTATCGCTTCCTTGAATTCTTCACGGCGCAGATCAGGAACCCGCACACGCGCCGCGCCTATGCGCGCAAGGCGGCGGAATTCTTCGATTGGCTCGCGGCGAAGGGCGTCAAGCAGCTCGCGACAATTTGAGCGCAACGAGATAAGAGACGTGCGCCGAACGGCGCTCGCGGGCGAGGACTTGGGCGCTGTCCTCCGCCCCAACTAGCGGCTGCAAATGGGGAGGCCCGCTTTATGAAGTGAGCCTCGGCCTCTAGTTGCAGTTGACGCGGATGCAGATCACGGCCACGATTGTGCGGGCGTAATCAAGGTCGTGCCCGTAATCAAGGTCCGGAACCGCAAAAGAGTCTCTGCGTGGATGTCGCAGACGGGGGGAACCGCATCAGGCGTTCGGTACAGTGAGGTCCTCAATGCGATCGAGCTTGATTCTAGTTCTTGGCCTTTGCGCGCTAGCGCTATCTCCAACATTTGCCGCCGGTCACACGGTGACAGTCAACACCGTCCAGATTTTCGGGACGATCGACCCCGCAAAAATCTCCGACTACACCGACTATATGGCCTCGGCGAATCTCTATGACGGGTTGGCGAACGTCGATCCCGACGGCAATCTTGTGCCGGAGCTGGCGGAGAAATGGGACGTTTCCCCCGACGCCACCAGCGTAACCTTTCACATTCGGCCCGACGCAAAGTTTCAGGACGGCTCGCCCGTCGAAGCCGAGGACGTCGTCTATTCGGTCGAGCGGTTACTGAAGATCAACCAGGGGCCCGCCAACCTGTTCGCCGGCGTCCTGAAGCCGGGCAGCGTCGAGGCGATCGACCCAAAAACCGTCAAGTTTACTCTCCTGAAGACGTTCTCGCCGTTCCTCGCCACGGTGCCGGCGATCCGCATCGTCAATTCGAAGATCGTCAAGGCGAATGCGGGCGCGGACGACGGCCAGACTTACCTGTCGACCCATGTCGCCGGCGCTGGCCCCTATACGCTCAAGAGCTGGGATCGCGGCTCACAAATGACCATCGAGCGCGACCCCAACTACTATCGCGGCTGGGGTGAGGGCCCGATCGACGAGGTGCGTTTCATCATCACCAACGATGAGGCGACTGTGCGCTCGATGGCTGCGTCAGGTGAGCTCACGATGTCGAGCCAATATCAGTCGCCCGACACGTATGACGCGCTGTCGAAGATGCCGCGCTTCAAGATAGTGACGGGGGTGACCCCGGTCGCCTTCTATCTCAAGTTCAACAGCAAGGTGGCCCCAACGGATGACGTGCATATCCGCAAGGCGATCGCGCTTGCGACCGACTACGACACCATCCACAATACGATTATTCCTGGCGGCGAACTGACCGGGCCTTTGCCAAAGACTTTTGCTGGAGCGTATCTCCCGACGCCCGCGCCGAAATTCGATCTCGAGGCGGCCAAAGCGGAAATCGCCAAGAGCGGCTATGCCGGAAAGACGGACATCCCGCTGAGCCTTACCTATGTGTCGTCGGCCAAGTTCGAGGAAGAGCTGGCCTTGCTGATGCAGTCGAACCTGGAACAGATCGGCTTCAAGGTGACCCTCTCGGGGGAACCGTGGAATCGCGTCACCGAAATCGCCACGAAGGTCGAGACCACGCCCAATGTGACCGAGGTGTTCTTCGGCCCGACCTATCCATCGCCGGACTCGATGTTCTATGCGCAGTACGATTCCAAGTCGGCAGGAACCTGGGCTTCAATGGAATGGCTGCAGAATCCCGAGATAGACAAGATGATCGACGCGGCCCGCGCGACCGGCGACGCCGCGGCGCAGGCGAAGATCTACAAGGATCTCCAGCAGACCCTGATCGACCAGCAGACAGACGCTTTCCTCGAGACGCAAGTCGTCCGGCACGCGATGGATAAGTGTCTGGATGGGTATGTTCCGGTGCCGATGCAGTCGTTCGATTATGCCTTCCACAAGTACAAGTGGACATGCAGCTGACGCCTCGTCGTCTGACGTAGCATCTGGCTCCTCGAGGCGTCTTCGGCGTGATCGCCGTCCGAAGGCGCGCCCGGCGCGGCATGGTTTGCGGCCAAGTGGGATGTCCAATTGGAGTTTTTCTATTTTCTGATCCGCCGCGTATTTTGGTCTTTGCTCGTGCTTTTCGGGCTGTCGATCGTGATCTTCGTCATTGCGCGCGTCATGCCGGGAGATCCAGCGCGCATGGCCATGGGGCCCCGCGCCAGTCAGGAGCAGGTGGCGGATCTCAAGGCGAAGATGGGGCTCGACAAACCGATTCTCGCCCAATACGGGCAATTTGCCGTCGGCCTTCTGCACGGGGACCTCGGTCTCTCGTTTCTCACCAAGCGGCCGGTCAACCATGACATCGCGGAGACGTTCGCCGCGACGTTCGAACTGGTGCTGGCGACGATCCTCGTCGCGTTTGTTGTCGGGGTCCCTCTAGGCGTCGTAGCGGCGGCGAACAAGGACGGCTGGGTCGACAATCTCGTTCGCTTCTTCGCCATCCTCGGAGCGGCAACGCCGAGCTTCCTGCTCGCGCTGCTGCTTCAGGTCTTGGCCGGATACGTCCTGCATGCGCTTCCGACCACCGGTCGGGTTTCGCCCGATTCGCCCTTCACGGCGGACATCACCGGGCTTTTGACGCTCGACACGCTGCTGAGAGGCAACCTCGGCGGACTCTCGGACGCGCTGCGGCACCTGCTACTGCCAACACTCGCGCTCTCCGCCGCTACAATCGGGCAGATCGCGCGGATCACCCGGTCTTCGATGATCGACGTATCGACGCAGGATTACATCGAGGCTGTCCGAGCATTCGGCGTGCCTGATCGCGTGCGCATGTTCAAATACATGTTGCGGCCCGCATTCGTCCCGCCGATGACAATCATGGGCCTGGAATTCGCTTCACTGCTCGGCAATGCCTTTGTCGTGGAGCTCGTCTTCTCCTGGCCCGGCATGGCGAGTTACGGCGTCCGCAGCATTCTGCAGAAGGATCTCAACGCCGTCATGGGAGTCGTGATGATCTCCGGCGTCTTTTTCGTGGTCATCAATCTCATGATCGATGTCCTGGTCGGGTTCATCGACCCGAGGGTGCGTATCCGGGGCGCTCGCGCATGAGCGCATCGGTTTCGGCGGCGTCGGTTCGGATTTCGATCGCCTATCAGAACTGGCATCGGTTCAGCCGCAATCCGACTGCGTTAATCGGCGCCGCAATCGTGACCATAGTCGTCCTTGCGGCGCTGCTCGCGCCATGGATCGCTCCGCATCCCGACCACGTCGGCGCAATCGTCAATTTTCGCGTCAGACACCAGCCGCCCTCGGCGCAATACTGGTTCGGCACCGACAATGTGGGTCGCGACATCTTCAGCCGGGTCTTGTTTGGCTACCGGATTTCGCTGCTGCTCGCGGCGGTCGTTTTGGGGTTCGCCGTCCCGGTGGGCGCGACGCTTGGACTTCTCGCCGGGTATTTCGGCGGCTGGATGGAGATCTTGATCATGCGCCTTACCGATGTCGCGCTGGCGATTCCTCCGCTCGTGATGGCGCTCGCGGTGACGGCGGTGCTCACGCCCAATCTTCTGCACGCGATGTTTGCGATCGCGGCGCTGTGGTGGACCTGGCACACACGCCTCATTTTCTCGATCACGCGAACCCTCCGTCATCAGGAATTCGTCGAGGCCGCGCGAACGTTGGGCGCAAGCCGCTTCCACATTCTCTTTCGCGAGCTCTTGCCCAATTGCGCATCGGCGATTCTGGTCAAGGTGTCGCTCGATTTCGGCTTCGTCATCCTGATCGGGGCGGCGCTGTCCTATCTGGGGCTCGGCGTCCAGCCGCCGACGCCGGACCTGGGGACGATGGTCGCCAACGGCGCCGATTTCTTGCCCGATCGCTGGTGGGAATCTCTCCTGCCAGGCGCGGCGATCCTGTTCGTCGCGCTCGGCTTCAACCTGCTTGGCGATGGCTTGCGCGACCTCTACGACGTCGAGAGCGTGCGATGACCGGCGAACCGCTGCTCTCGGTCCGAGGTCTCTCCGTTGATTTCTCGACCTATGGGCGGCGCTCGCAGGTCCTGCGCGACGTCTCCCTCGACGTGCCTGCCCATCGCCACGTCGCGCTCGTTGGCGAGTCCGGCTGCGGCAAGAGCGTGACGATGCGCACGATCATGGGCATCCTGCCGACGCCACCGGCCAGGATTGTGTGCGGCCAGATCCTGTTCGACGGACGCGATCTTCTCGCGATGCGCCCACGCGAGCGCGAGCGTCTGCGCGGAACCGCAATGTCGATGGTGTTTCAGGACCCGATGACGTCGCTCAACCCGGTCTTCACCATCGGCGACCAGATGGCGACCATCCTGAAATACGCCGATCGCCGGCTTGGACGCGTGCGCGGCAGGCGCGGCCGAATGGCTAGGATCTTCGAGGTTCTGGGCCAAGTCCGGATGCCTGATCCCGAGCGTATCGCCCGGTCCTATCCGATCATGCTGTCGGGCGGCATGCGCCAACGCGTCTTGATCGCGATGGCGCTGCTCTCCGAGCCGCGCCTCTTAATCGCGGATGAGCCGGGAACCGCGCTCGACGTCACCACCCAGGCGCAGATCCTGAAGTTGCTGAAGGACCTCGTCGAGGACCGCGGCCTGGCGCTCCTGATGATCACGCACAATCTCGGCGTCGTGCGTGAAGCGGCGGATTATGTCTATGTGATGTATGCGGGGTCGGTCGTCGAGCACGCGCCGACCGCCGATCTCTTCGCCCGCCCCAGTCATCCCTATACGCACGCGCTGATCGACTGCGTGCCGAAACTTTCCGGCGACACGGCCTTCAGGGGCATCGACGGTTCGCTGCCCGACTACACCGCCCCGCCTGCAGGATGCCGGTTTTCGCCGCGCTGCGTCCTTGCGACGGCCCTGTGCGATCGTCCGCCGTCGGACAGGCCGGTGAGTGAGGGCCATCTGGCGGCCTGCTGGCATCTGGCGGAGGCGGCGCCATGAGCGCGCCACTGATCGAGATCATCGGACTCTCCAAGGCGTTCCCGTTGCGCGGCGGTCTCTTTGGCGGAATTCGGGGGGATGTGAAGGCGGTCAGCGACGTCAGTTTCTCGCTAGCGAAAGGCGACGTCTTTGGACTTGCCGGGGAAAGCGGCTCGGGCAAGTCGACCATCGCCCGAATGATCATGGGGCTGACCCATCCGAGCGCCGGCGCGATCCTGCTCGACGGCCTCGATTTGACGGGGCTGCCGTTGGCGCTGGCTCGCAGCAAGGCCGTCCAGATGGTTTTTCAGAATCCCGGCTCCTCTCTCAATCCGCGCCGATCGATAGGCCAGTCGATAGCGGTTCCGCTTGAGGCGCGCAAAATCGCGCGGGCGGATGTAGAGCGTGGCGTCGCGCGGCTCCTCGACATGGTGCAATTGCCCGCCGATTTCAGCACCCGCTATCCTCACGAACTGTCTGGCGGCCAGAAGCAGCGCATCGCAATCGCCCGCGCCTTGGCGGTCGAACCGCAACTGATCATTCTCGACGAGCCGACGTCGGCGCTCGACGTGTCGGTGCAGGCGAAGATCATCGAATTGCTGAATGAACTTCGGCGCTCGCTGGGCCTGACGTATATCTTCATCTCACATGATCTGAGTTTGATGCGGAATTTCGCCAGCCGGGTCGGTGTCCTGTATCTCGGGCGACTGGTCGAGGAGGGGCCGACGAGAAAATTGTTTGAGGCGCCGGCGCACCCCTACACGCGCTCGCTGCTTGCAGCCGTTCCGGTGATATCGGCCGAGGAGGAGGCGATCAAACCGAAGGCGCCGATCGTCGAAGGCGAAATTCCGAGCCCAATGAATCAGCCGCCGGGCTGCGCGTTCCACACGCGGTGTCCGCTCGCGTTCGGCCTTTGCGATCAACAGAATCCCGAGGCCTACTGGCTCGATGGGGACCATTTCGCCCGCTGTCATCTTCTGGCGCCGGACGCGGCGTCCCTGGGCGCGAAGCCCATCGAGACCTTGAAGCGGGAGAATGCGGGATGATGAGGATCGGCATCGACGTTGGCGGCACCAATACCGACGCAGTCGTGATGGACGGCACAAAAGTGCTCGCCGGCGTCAAGGAGGCGACGACGCCGGACGTGATGTCGGGCGTTGTGTCTGCTCTCAAATCCGTGCTTGCGGCGTCCGGGCTCAAGCCGGAAGCGATCGACGTTGTCATGATCGGCACGACGCATTTCACCAATGCGGTGGTGCAGCGCCGGGACCTCGCGCAAACCGCAGCTGTACGGCTCGGCCTACCGGCTACCGCATCGTTGCCGCCGATGGTCGATTGGCCCGAAGATCTCAGGAGCGCGATCGGCAATCATGCATATCTCGCCCATGGCGGTCATGAGTTTGACGGTCGGGTCATTTCGCCGCTGGACGAGGCCGAGCTGATCGGCATCGCCGCGGATATNNACGGAGTTCGAAGCCCAGGCAGGCGCGATCTTTGAAAAAGCCCTGCCGGGCGCTCACGTCACGCTGTCGAGTGATATTGGCCGCATCGGTCTGCTTGAGCGCGAGAACGCGGCGGTTATGAACGCGTGCCTTCGCGATCTCTCGAAGCTTGTGATCGACGCATTCCGCGATGCGCTCGACGCTTGTGGGGTCAAGGCGCGGTTTTTCCTCACGCAGAACGACGGCACGCTGATGGACGCCGCCTATGCCGAGCGTTTTCCAGTGTTGACCTTCGCCAGCGGGCCAACGAATTCGATCCGCGGCGCAGCATTTCTCTCCGGCGTCGCCGAGGCGATTGTCGTGGACATCGGCGGCACGACATCGGACGTCGGCGCGCTGCACAAAGGCTTTCCCCGGCAGGCGACCGTCGCGGTCGAAGTCGGTGGCGTCCGGACGAATTTTCGCATGCCCGACGTCTTCTCTTTCGGGCTGGGCGGCGGCTCATTGGTGGTCGACGGTCCCGGCGGGATCAAGGTCGGTCCGACGTCGGTTGGCTACAAGCTGACCAAGGAAGCGCTGGTCTTCGGCGGCGAGACGCTGACCACCACCGACATTGTTGTCGCCGCTGGCCGTGCATATCTCGGCGATCACAAGAGGGTCGCCAATCTGGACAAGAGCCTGATCGTGCGCACGGAGGCGAAAATCGCCGACATGCTCGAGACCGCGGTCGAGCGCTCACGCCTCTCGCCAGAGCCGCTGCCGGTGATCGTCGTGGGCGGCGGCTCGATCCTGGTTCACGACAGGATCGCTGGCCTTGAGATCGTCAAGCCACATCACTTTGCCGTCGCCAATGCGGTTGGCGCGGCGATCGCCCAAGTCTCGGGCGAGGTCGACCGCGTCTATTCGTTGACCTCGCTGAGCCGGGCGGACGCGATCGGCGACGCGCAGCAGAAAGCTACAGCGGTCGCGGTGGCCGCGGGGGCGCGCGCCGAGACGATCGAGGTCGTCGATGTGGAGGACGTGCCGCTCGCCTATCTGCCGGGCAACGCGACGCGCGTGCGAGTGAAAGTCGTTGGAGACTTGCATGTCGCCTAGGGGCTACGTCCTCGAGGAGTCCGATCTCTTGCCGCTGTCGCTGGGGGCTGCGTTGCTCGGGACTGGGGGCGGAGGCAATCCTTATGTCGGGATGCTGAGAGCGCGCGAACTGCTCCGCAAGGGAGCGTCGGTGGAGATCCTTCCGCTTGAGGCTGTGCACGACGACGACGTCATCGGCTCGGTCGGCGGCATCGGCGCGCCGGTCGTGAGCGTCGAGAAAATCAAGCAAGGCCAGGAATGTCTGCGGGCGCTGCGCGGGGTTGAGGAGGCGATGAACGTGCGCGTCTCCGCTCTCATATCGGCGGAAGTTGGCGGCTCCAATTCCATCGAACCGATCCTCACTGCCGCCTACGCGGGCCTCCCCGTCGTCGACGGCGACGGGATGGGCCGGGCGTTTCCCGAAATCCAGATGTCGACTTTCTTCATCTACGGGCTCGATCCGTCGCCAGGAGCGATCGCCGACGACAAGGGCAATGTCGTCGTCTTCAAGAAAGTCGTCGATATGTTCTGGCTCGAGCGTTTCGCTCGCCATATCGCGGTCGATATGGGCGCCGCGGCGGGCTTCGCCACGGCGCCGATGAAGGGCGCATATGTCAAGAGGGTCGCCGTTCCCGGCACTTTGACGCAGGCGCTCGAAATCGGGGGCACGATTCTCGACGCGCGAGCAAGGCGCCATAACGTCGTCGAGCGATTGCTGGCGAAAACCGGCGCCACCCTCTTCTTCACCGGCAAAGTCGCCGACGTGCGCCGGGAGCTTAGGGGCGGGTTTGCGATGGGGGAGGCGATGCTGACCGGCGTCGGCGACCATGCGGGGTCGCAGGCTCGCGTCGCGATCCAGAACGAAAACCTCGTTCTCTGGGTTGACGGAACGCCGGCCGTGATGGTCCCCGATCTCATCATGAATCTCGAACTGGAGACGGGCGAGCCGATCACGACGGAAATGTTGCGCTACGGCCAGCAACTCGCCGTCATCGGGATTCCCGCGCATGATCTCATCAAGACGCCGGAGGCGCTCAAGATCGTTGGCCCGGCGGCGTTCGGCTACCCGGAGCTGACCTTCGCTCCTTTGGGCGCGCCGTCTGACGTTCGCGCGAGCGCGGAGGGGTGTTGAGCGGCCTCTGATACGGCGCTCATACGAGGGGAGATGGCCGGAATGAAATCCATCCGCACGATTGACGTGGCCGATCTCGAGGACATCGCGATCGGCGGGGCGATCCTCGGGACCGGCGGAGGCGGCGATCCCTACATCGGCAAGTTGATGGCGCAGCAGGCGATCCGCCGGCACGGCAAGGTCCGCCTCGTCGATGTCGACGATTTCGACGACGACGCCCTCGTCGCCCCGGTCTGCATGATGGGGGCGCCGACCGTGATGACGGAGAAGCTGCCGCAGGGCGAGGAGATCGTGATCGCTTTGCGAAAACTCGAGAAATTTCTCGGCCGCAAGGTCGATGCCGTGCTGTGCGGCGAGGCCGGCGGCCTCAATTCCACGACCCCGTTCGTCGCCGCGGCCGCAGCGGATCTTCCCCTGGTCGACGGCGACGGCATGGGACGGGCGTTTCCCGAACTGCAGATGACGACGTTCGGGATGCACGGCGTCTCAGCGACGCCGATGGTGCTCAGCGACGACAAGGGCAACTCTGTCGTGCTCGAGACGATCAGCAATCGTTGGACGGAGCGCCTCGCCCGCTCATGCACCGTCGATATGGGCGGCTCGGCGCTTCTTGCTTTCTATCCGATGTCGGGCGCGGTAGCGAAAAAGGCGGTCGTGCGCGGAACGCTGAGTCTGTGCGCGGACCTAGGCCGCAAGCTCAGGGAGGCGCGTGCGCGTCATGATGATCCGGTCGAGGCGATCCGGGCGGCGCTGGGGGCGGAGATCATCTTCAACGGCCGCGTGCAGGACGTTCTGCGGCGAACGATTGGGGGCTTCGCCCGCGGCGAGGCGCAGATTGAGGGCCTCGATGGCGATCGTGGACACAAGATGCGCATCGCGTTTCAAAACGAGTTTTTGATCGCGGAGCGCGACGGCCAGACTTTGGTGACGACCCCCGACATGATCACCCTGCTCGAAGCTGAGACCGGAGCACCGGTTACCGCCGACGCGGTGCGGTATGGCATTCGGGTGGTCGCGCTCGCATATCCTTGCGCCGACCAGTGGCGCACGCCGGAAGGACTGGATTTGGTCGGCCCGCGCTATTTCGGCTACGACCTCGATTTCCGTCCCTTCGTCGCCAACGCAATGCGATAAGCACGAAGGCTGCGTTCTTCGTGCCTGTTAAGACAGACGTTCCTGCACTGCATGATGTAATGTCTGCCCCAGGATCGCTCTGCGTAATGTAGAAGGGACCGATCGTCATGTCCGACGTCCTCCTGAGTCCGCACACTCCGCCGCCCACCATCGTGACCTGACACGTCCCCGCATCGATATCGATCAAAGATGGCGGTGTCAGAGCAAATCATCGGGCAGTCCCGGCTGTGTTAGCCTCGGCTCATGAGCAATCCGTTCCGATATTTCAACAGCTCGCCAGAGGTCATCCGTCTGGTTGTGATGAAGTACGTCAGATTTCCATTGTCGCTTCGAAACGTCGAAGATCTCTTGGCCGAGCGCGGGATCGACGTCAGCCATGAGACCGTGCGGTTCTGGTGGAATCGGTTTGGCCCGATGTTCGCCGCCGAGATTCGCAAGCGACGCGTCGCGCACATGCGCGGCTATCCTCAGTGGCGCTGGCATTTGGATGAGGTGTTCGTGAAGGTCAACGGCAAGCTCTGCTATCTGTGGCGCGCCGTCGACCACGAAGGCGAGGTGCTGGAGGCAGGGGTCGCCGCGAGGCGAGACAAGNNAGCATCGTCACCGATGGGCTTCGGGCATATTCGGCGGCGATGAACGAAATCGGTGTTGCGGGCGAGCGGCACGAGGTCGGCGGTCGGCTCAACAATCGAGCGGAGAATTCGCATCAGCCGTTTCGGCGACGCGAACGGGCGATGCAGCGGTTTCGAAGTCTGAAGACGCTGCAGAAGTTCAGCTCAGTTCACGCCCAGGTCCACAACCAATTCAATCAGGAGCGCCATCTCGTCACGAGGCCAGTCTACAATCAGAGACGGTCTGCCGCCATGGCCGATTGGCGCGCTCTCGCGGCGTAGTTCGCCGCTCGCGAGAGGGCGGTCGCGCTGCATGTCGACGAGCCGCCGTTACTTTGACACCGCCCAGTTCGGTCAGTAACCAAATCGCCTGACCGTGGCGTAGAGAAATCTTCGGCAAAAGCTCCGGCAATTTGCTCGATAGAGCCGGGCTGCGCGAACGTTTCTTATCGGCTGTCATTCGACCGCCCAAAACATCTATCCGTGGGCCACAAGATCGGGCAACGATCGATTCAAACGGTCTAAGACCCTTACCGCTGTCGCCAAGTGCGGGCCTGAGAGTTTGTCTCTTTCAGCAAGGGCCTCGAATAATGCCAAGCTTCCCTTGCTACGGGCTGACAACAGTCCCACGCGAAGATCTCGGTCACTGCTCACGGCCCAGCACGCCAAACTCGACAGGCGTTTTGACGTAGAACAGGTGCACCCCCTCCGCCTTTAGCCTGTCGAACAACCGCGCCGCCTCCTCCGTCGTCACGGCAATCAGCACTTCGACGGGCTGATCGGCAAGCTCGAAAAAATGCGCTGAATGCACGCGGCCCCCGCGGGCGAAGCTCTCACCCCCCGCATGCAAACTGGCTCCCCGTAGTCCCAATTCCTGAACCAAGTGCATCAACCAGTCGCCAATTTGCTTGCCTTTGAAGCGGCGATCCTGATGAGTGAAGAAAGTGATTTGATAGCCATTCATGGCTTGCTCCTCACTGGGACCTGAGCAACTGCCAGGTCGCAATCCCAGCCAGCGTCATCGTCAGCGAGCCGGCGACGTGGATTGCGATGGCGCCTGCCGCCCAGATCCACTGGCCCTCCTGCAGCCTGGTTACGACTTCGGCGGAGAACGTCGAAAAAGTGGTCAATCCGCCGCAAAAGCCGGTGATGATGAAGAGGCGCCATTCTGGCGCAAGATTTGGCGCTTGAGCAAGGTACGCAATCGCAAAGCCAATGATGTAACCGCCAATGAGATTCGCAGCCAAAGTGCCCGGAGGCACGGTCGGGAAGAGACTGTTGAGCTGTACGCCGAGCTGCCAACGAAGGAGCGCGCCACCGGCTGCGCCGGCGGAAATGGCTAGAACGGGGCTCCACATCATCCTCAGGCGCGCTCCTACTGTCGTCGATCCACGTGCTGGCGCTCCCTACCTGGGAGAGCCACAAGGGACGAACGTCCCTATCCTCCATACGTTCAAATGCAAAGACTTGCTTGGCGTCCCTCTTGCCTAGGCCAATGTCAGCCCCAGGACGAGAACGAGCAGAAGTCCGATCAGGCCGAGATAGAAATTGAGGTGGCCGGATTGCAGCAGGCGCAGTTTGCCGGCTATCGCGTTGATCGAGCGGACAGCGGGTTGAAACAGCAGCGGTCCGAATATTGGCGCCACGTCGTGCTCGAAAGCGAGCTTTCTTACGAAATACCCCTGCGCGTCAGCTTCGCGCTCGGTGACCGCGGTGGGACGATAGACAAAACTGTAGAAAGTTCGCATCGCATTGGAGAACGCCAGAGCCGTCGTGGCTGCGCCCGCAGGATCGGGAGACAATCCGCCGTACCAGACCGGAGACCGGCGTACACGATATCGACCACTTACCAGGATCAACGTGACGGGCACGAGCGCCAGAAGCGGCATGACGATGATGAGAAGCGACGGGGAAATGAAGGCGAACTTCGCCGTCAGCGGAACAAGAAGCGGTCCTACGTACATTTGGCGCGCGACTGCCGCGCCGAAGTGGCGCGCCGTGGCGACATCAAGCGCGGTGAGCCAGACTGGCATTCCAACGCCAAGCAGCAGAACGGCCAACCCGAGAAAGCCAACGGCCCCGGAATAGAATCGCGAGATCGGCGCATTGCGATTGACGTCCCGCCCAAGCACGCCGATCCCCAAGGCTTTCACGAAGGTGGCGAAGGCGATCGCGGCCGTCAGCGCGAGCCCCGCGCCGGCCAGAGCGAGGACAAGTCGGCCGGCGAGATTGGGGAGGTGGAAGCCTTGAAAGACGGTCTGGAACACGAACCATTCGCTGACAAAGCCAGCCGTTGGCGGCATGGCCGAGAGACTCATTGCTCCCAAAAGCGCGCCGATACCGAACAGCCAGTACTTGCCCGCGCCACTCGCTGTGATGGCGTAGCTTCCGGTCGCGCGTTGCAAGCCGTCCGCGGTCAGAAACAGCGAACCCTTCGCCAGCGCGTGGCCGGCCAGATGCAACAGCGAAACCGTCCACGCGAGCCCGGCCAGTTCCCGCAGGCCGTAGCTGCGAAAGAGCATGGCGGCGCCGAGCGCAGCAACAGCGATCGATGCGTTCTCGGCCGAGGAAAAGCTGAGGAGCCGGCGCCAGTCGTCCTCCTGGAAGGCGTACAGGATGGTCAGGATAGCGCTCACCGTTCCGACAACCACCACGATGATCGCAAGCAGTGGAAAGGCTCCCTCTGGCGAGGGCGGGAGCCACTCGAACAGTCCCCGCGACAGGCCGAAGAACGCCGCGTTCAGCACCACTCCGGATAGGATGGCGCCCGAAGCGCCGCTGCCCGAGCCGTAAGCGCCCGGGAACCATTCGTAGAACGGCAGCAGCCCAAGTTTGGCGCCGAAGCCGACCAGTACGAGGAGGCCGACGCCGATCTGCGTCGTGGACCTCAGAGCAGCGGCGGCGCCGACGAAGCTGGCGAAGTCCAGCGACGACGTTCCGAGGCCGAGGATCGCAACGGCGAGGATGAGCCCGACGGCGCCGACCTCGAGCAGCGCGAGCATGAAAAGGACCGTTGA
>PLUH01000143.1:0-27111 GCA_003164825.1 Hyphomicrobiales bacterium | reverse complement strand
TCAGGCTCCAAACGAAAGGCGACGGCTTCGCCGGCGAGTCGAAGCGGAAGAACGGCCGTGCTGGTGGGATTGGGAAGCCCGACGATGGCGGCGATGACGCCGCTCAGCGCGCCGGCGGCTAGGAGCGCTCGACCCAGAACCGCCCATCTTCTGAGCGAGGCAATGAGAGCCGCGGCGACCCACAACACAAACGACAATATGAGCATCCCGCTAGTCACGGACGCGTCCCCCACTCACGCGTTGCGGAGCCCGATCCAGGAAGATCAAAAGCGCGTCGATGATCGCCGCTGGATTGGGTGGGCAGCCCGGAAGATAGAGATCGACCGGAAGAATGCCCTCAAGCCCGGTTGCGCAAGCATAGTTTCCGCCGGGGATTCCTCCTGACACAGCGCAGGTTCCCACGGCCATCACCCAGCGCGGTTCAGGCATGGCCTGGTAGGCGGCCAGCAGAGGCTCGAACATTGGGCGTGTCACCGGTCCGGTCACCAACAGTAGATCGGCGAAGCGCGGCGACGGAGTGAAGAAGATCCCCAGGCGGTGGAGATTGTAGAACGGATTGTTCAGAGCTTGCAGCTCGGATTCGCAGCCGTTGCACGAGCCGGCGTCGACATGGCGCACGTGCAAGCTCCGAAAGAACGCGCGTTTTCCGGTTCCGCCGGGAGCAGCTGTAGGCGCCCCCCCGCTCGCCCAGACGAGATCCTCACGGTCGCGAACACCGAACGCCCAATCGTTAGACGGCGTCATCGCCCCCGTCGGACACGCTTCCGTGCACAGTTGGCAGATAACGCAGCGGCCGTAGTCGACCGAAAGCTTGTCGTCGTGCGCTTCGATCGCATGCGTTGGGCAGACCTCAGCGCAAATGCGACATCCTTCATCGCACGCCTGCGGATTGTATCGCGGCATGCCCAAAAGGCCGTCCTGCCCATCGGCGTCGTCGCCGGCCGGCCAGGTCGTCGTCGCTTTGCCGCTCGACAGTCCAAACAACGTCCAGAGCGCCAATGGATGCCTCCTACCGATCGCAGCCGGCTATGGTCAGTCCAAAGCTCGCCTCGTTGATTGCGTAGTCCATCATGTTCGAGTCGTGCACCGTGAGGGGGAAAGCACGCCAGTTCGAGAACGATGGCGACTTGATCTTGACCCTCGCGAGCGTTCCGTCCCCGCCGATATGGACGGCGTAAAACAGAGACCCGCGCGGCCCCTCTGACCACCCGAGTCCTTCGGACAAAGGAGGAGCAACACCATCGGTGCGAATTGGGCCCGGTTCGAGCCGAAAAAGGACACGTTGGCATAGGTCGAACGCGGCCTCGATCTCCGCAATGCGAACGCGTTCGCGCGCGTAGGCGTCCCCCTCCTCAAGCGTCGTGACGGTGACAGGAAGCTCGTCGTAAAGCGCATAAGGGTGATCGCGACGAAGATCGCGGTCGAGTCCCGAGGCGCGCTCGACAGGTCCGGTCGCGCCTTGATCGAACGCGACCCGTTTGGGGAGGGGTCCGGTGGTGATGAGGCGGTCGAGGTAGCTTTCGGACGCCTCCAGGCGATCGACGTAAGCAATGACCTCCTTCCGCAACGCCTCAAGCGCGTCGCCAAGCCATTTGTCGGGAGCAAGATCGCGCCGCAAGCCCCCGGGCGCCAGCATGCTTCGCAGGAAACGGCTTCCGGTCAGCCGCGCGTTCAATTGTTTGGCGCGTTCTTCAAGCAACTTGCCCTGAGCCTCGCCGACCTTCAAAGTCGTGGTGCTGCACAGATGGCCGAGGTAGTGCAGGTGATTGTAGAGGCGTTCGAGTTCCGCGAGCAGTACGCGAAGCGCTCGGGCCCGAACCGGGACATCGCAGCCCGCGGCGCGCTCGACCGCCTCGCAAAAAGCGAGCGCGTGACCGACCGTTCCGACGCCAGAAACCCGCTCCGCCACGACGACGGCGTCACTCGGCAAGCGGCCGTTGAAACAAGTCTCCATGCCCCGATGCTTGAAGAAGAGCCTCGGTTGATAATGGAGGATGTGCTCGCCGACATAGAAAAACGTGAATTCCGCCGACTCGACGACATCCGCGCGAATGGGTCCGAATGGCAGCCGCTGGATATCCTTGGCGTCGATGATTGGTAGATGATGTCCGCCGTCCACTGGCGGATGTTTGAGGAAATCCTGGCCGTTGCCTCGTGACGGCGCCCCCTCGCGCAGGACGAGCGGATGGGGTTCAGGATGGCCGGCAAACCGGATCCCGCTAAGGTCCATCATTTCGCGCTCGTACCAGCCAAGTAGCGGCCAGATGTGGGCGAGACTCGGAACTTCGTTTCCCGCTCTCAGGAGCCAGGTCTCGAAATCCTTCCGCTCCGGCAAGGCCGCAACGTAGCGAACCTCGATATCGTCGCCGTTCGGGGACCAGGCGTAAGCGAATTGCATCCGGCCGCCGGTATCGCGCAGCGCCCGCGCCTCGGTGGCGAGCGTCTCGGCCGTCACCGATCTGATCCGCGTTCCGATCATGGTGACCCCGCCGACGTGGTCGAGAGGGAGACGGCAATCGAAAGGAAATGGTCCCACAGGCGGTCCGGCCACCACAGACCCATGACAAAAACTGGCAAGAGCGCGAGACCCATGGGGACCACGCACCATGCGCTGATCGCGGCCATTTTTCCGGGCTTGCCATGCAACTCATCAAAATACATGTATACGAAGTGGTTAAGAAAGCCGATGAAAATAACGATCAACAGTACAGCAATCAAAGCGACAAGGAGCCAATGTGATCCCGCCAGGCCGGCGCGAATGATTGTCAGTTCGCTAAGAAACAAACCAAACGGCGGCGCGCCCGTTATGGCCACGGCTCCCGCGAGCCACAACGCGCCCACTATTGGAAAGCATTGGCCGACGAGGCGAATCTTCGAGATGCGTTTGGCCCCGTAAGCCCGCATGACGCTGCCGGCGCCGAAAAACATCAGCGACTTGTTCAGCGAATGATTCAGCATGTGATAGAGCGCGCCAGCGATTCCAAGAAATCCGCCAAAGCCGAAGCCAATTGCGATGACGCCCATGTGCTCGACGCTGGAGTAAGCCATTAGCCGCTTCACCCCTGTCTGTCGGACGATGAACAGCGCGGCGACGAAAAGGGAAAAACCGCCCAGCGAGAGGACCGTGCCGCGCGCCAAAGTCGAGATTCCGGCCGCATCGGCGACGGCGAGGTAGCGAACGATCCCGACCATGGCGGTATTGAGCAACGCGCCAGACAGAAGGGCTGACACCGGCGCCGGGCCTTCGCTATGCGCGTCGGGGAGCCACGTGTGCATAGGGGCCAAACCGACCTTCGTTCCATAACCAATCAGCACGAGGAGAAACGAGAGCGAAATGAGCGCGGGATTGAGCCGGGGAGCAATGTCGCGCAGCGCGTCCCAGGTCATGTCATACGTTGGTCCGAGAACAAATGTTCCGCTCCAGTAGAAGAGGATGGTCCCCAGCAACGCGAGACTGATGCCGGCCGAAACCACGATGATGTATTTCCACGCGGCCTCGATGCTCGTCGCTTCGTGCTCATAGGCGACGAGAAAGGTGCTAATGAGCGTTGTCACTTCAATTGCGATCCAGTAGAGACCGGCATTGTTCATCATCGGTCCGATCAACGTGCTGAGCGCGAAGCCGGCGAACAGCGCGTAAAAGCGATGAAGGCGCCCCGGCGCGTCGATGAGCCTCATGTAGCCCACGGCGTAGATCGACGCGAGGAAGTAGACGAGCGCAGCGCAAAGAATAGTCCAGACGCCGAGACCATCGATGACGACGTATCCATTCCAAAACATCACCGATGATCGGGGCGCTGTCAGCAAAATCGCGCTAATCGAGGCGAGCGAGATGACACTGGCGATCAGGTTGATCATCTCCGCCGGCCGAGGCCGCCTGATCGCTAACACGAGTACGATCGCCATGGCGGGCGCCAACGTCATGGCGAGCGCGAGAAAGCCGATCGGGTTCATCAGCCTACCAGTCGCTTGAGCCGCAGCGAGCTCGTCGTTCCAACGTGGGTCAGGAGGTATTGAACAAGAACGCCGAAGCACGCCACGACGACGAGAAGATCGAAGAGGATGACGATTTCGATCAGCAGCGGCATGCCAGGCACGAGGATCTGCGCGCCGAGAAACACCCCGTTCTCCAGCACGAGGAGGCCGAGAATTTGGCTGATAGCCTCGTGCCGGACGGACAGCATCAGAAAGCCGATCAGCTTCATCGACAGCATCACGGTCAGCGCGAGGACGACAATCGTTCCGGCAAGATCAAGCGCCGCCCCGATGCGATAGGAGACCGCGAGCGCGAAGAGGACCGCGAAGGCGCCTATGACCAGGCTTGAGCTTGGTTGCAGGATGACGTGGATTTCCCGGCTGACTTTGAGTCGGCGGATAATCCGTAGGATCAGATAAGGAAGCAGAAGACCTCGGAACGCGGCGGTGAGAACGGCCACGATGTAGAGCTCGGCGTAGCCGCCATAGAATCCGACCGCAGCCGACAGCACCGCAATGAGCCACGACTGCGCCGCGAATGCATAAAGGTAATGCCGCAACCAGCGCGAGCCGAGCATAACGAAGGAAAGCAGAAGGCTGCCAATTGCAAGAAGGCTGAACAAGGCAGCGGGAAGAGGATCGAGGTGCGCCGCAAGCATGAGCTCAACTCAACTGGGTGCCGACGATGGCGAGGATTGCGAGCAGGAACGAGGCGGCGAGCGGCTCTTGATATCGATAGAACCGAAGGCGCGACTGGCTCGTTTCCACCGCCACCACGACGCACGCGACAACCAGGAACTTGCCGAGAAGCGCGATCAAAGAGCCAACGACGCCCAGAGGCGTTCCCCGATACGACAGCGCCCACGGGAACAGCAGCACGTTCGAAAAAATCGTATAAAGGATGAACTGTTTCATCATCGACGCCCACCTCAGAATGGCGAGCATCGGGCCGGAATATTCAAGGATTCGCGCTTCGTCGATCATATAGACTTCGATATGGGTGCTCGAATGGATGGGCAGCCGATCGGTTTCGACCAGAATCAAGATGAAGAACGCAGCCACCAGCAACAGATGCGTCGGGCCCCAGTAGATGGATGGTTCGGCGACGAGCAAATGATTGACGACGAATGGCAGCATCGCCTTCGCCAATAGCGTGATCCCGACAAAGACAAGAATCAGCGTCGGCTCGGCGAGAATGGTGATCATCACCGCCCGGCTGGACCCAATGCCGCCATAAGCGCTGCGCGTGTCGAGGCCGGCCAGCGTAATCATGAAGGAGCCGAGCGTGAGAATCAGGCCGCCGCCAAGGATGTCGCCCATGTCGGAGAGCGGCAGTGGGTAGTTGGTCAGGACCGGGATAAGGATCGGAACCGTGAGGGTTGTCGTGAAAGCGACGATCGGCGCCGCCCAGTACAACCACGACGCAGTGTCCGGGACGACGATCTGCTTGTGGAACAACTTCCACAGGTCGCGGTAGGGCTGAAAGACGCCAGGTCCTTGGCCTCGCTGCACCCGCTCTTCAAACTGAAGGATGACGCCCTGAAGCAACGGGGCGAGCAGCAGGGTGGTAAGAACCTGGGCTATCTGAAGGATGACGTCTCGCGCGATCACCGGCTCACCCTCAGGACAGCTGGCGCAATCGCTACAATGGATGATCTAACCGCATGAATGTATGATCGCACTCTCAAGACGCACGCTCCTGTCTGCCAGTAGTGGCCAAACAGGAGTCATCAGCCCTGAGGGCGGTTAAAGGGCGAACTCCATCGCCTCGGGTTCAAGGTCTCTTAGCCCATGCGACTTGTCAAGGGCATGATCCTCGATTGTTGCGTTCGAAAAAGCTTCAACGCACGCACGCCGCCGGTTGGCGCCGTCAACGCAGCCGCTCCAGTTGCATTGGGCGCTTTGGCATGCGGCATGCGTGTGTCGTTCTGGCCGAACCGCAAGAAAGACGAGTTGCCGGGGCTCCTGAACTAAAGGGAGGTTTCTGGCATAGTCGCTCCAATCGCCGGAGGGCGTCAAGCTCCGAAACCCTTTCTTCCGGGGGAGGCCGTCTATCTCAAGAGTTCCTTCCGCATGGTCTATCTGTGGCGCGCCGTCGACGCCGAGGGCGAGGTCCTCGACGCGCTGAGTACAGTGGAAAGGTCGCATCGAGCGGGTGATGGTCCTCGATGATGGCTTCGCCTGGAATGGCAGCGTCTATCCCAGCCTTTCCCGGGACGCCAAGGCGATCACCCGCACGAATTGGAACGGGCACCGCTTCTTCGGGCTGAAGGCGGTCAGGAGCGGCGAGCGGAGCAAAGTCCGCCGACGCGCTGAACTTGTCAGGAGCTCCAACGATGAAACAGGGCGAGCGTAAGGTTGTCCTACGCTGCGCCGTTTACACACGCGTCTCCACCGAGTCGGGTCTCGAGCAGGACTTCAACTCCCTCGATAACCAGCGTGAGGCCTCGGAGGTCCATCAAGAGCCAAGCGCACGAAGGATGGAGGCTCGCCCGAGAACACTATGACGATGGCGGCTTCTCAGGGGTTCGATGGAGCGCCCGGCGCTCCAGAAGCTGTTGGAGGATGTTCAGGCCCGTAAGATCGACGTGATTGTCGTCTACAAGGTCGACCGGCTGACGCGGTCGCTTGCCGACTTCGCCAAGCTGGTCGAACTGTTCGACGCGCATCGCGTCTCCTTCATCTCGGTGGCCCAGGCCTTCAACACCACCACCAGCTTGGGGAAGGCTCACTCTCAACATGCTGTTGTCCTTCGCGCAGTTCGAGCGGGAGATCACCGGCGAGCGAATCCGCGACAAGGTCGCCGTGTCGAAACGGAAGGGCTTATGGATGGGCGGAGCGGTTCCCCTCGGCTACCGGGTCGAAGACCGCGCTCTCCATGTGGTCGAAGACGAGGCCGAATTCGTCCGGAGCCTCTTTCGTCGGTATCTAGAACTTGGCAGCGTAGTGCGCCTCAAGACTGCTCTCGACGCCGAGAACATTCGCTCTCCCGTTCGGACGAGCACAACCGGCAGAAAGACCGGCGGCGTTCCGATCTCGAGCGGTCATCTCTACTGGATCCTGTCGAACCCGATCCACATCGGACGGCTGCGTCATAAAGGGCAGATCCACGATGGCTTGCATCAGGCGATTATCGACTGGGAGACGTGGCAGGATGTACAGCCTAGGCTCGCGGCACAGACGCAGTCTCGGCGAGCACCCCTGCCCGACGATCATTCCTTCCGCGCGGGCAAGCTCTTCGACGATCGCGGAAACTCGGGCGCGCAGCGCGAACGCCCACCAGCAGACACGCCACTTGGGAAGAATATTCGAAACGCCATCGACCGGGCCACGGTCAGTGCGACCCGGATCGAGATCGTCCTCTGCGAGTGCATCGTCGGCGAAGGGCAGGATCGACTATTAGAGTTCCCCTGGACCCGGACGTCCTCGCGTCGACGCCACGAGATCATCCAGGGCGTCGACGAACTGAAGCGCCCCCAGCGTGCCATGCGAACAAAGGCGCGAGTCGGTTTCGTCAAAGCCTTTGGAGCCGCTCATCGCTGGCTCGACGAACTCTTGTCCGACGCCAACACGAGCCTCGACTCGCTTGCCGTCCGCGCGGGCAAGAGCGAGCGCTCGATCCGGATGACTCTATCCCTCGCTTTATCCCTCGCTTTTCTCTCCCCCGTCCTGGCGGAAGCCGCGATGGACGGACGCCTTCCGCGCGGGTTCAGCATCAGGCGCCTGACCGAGCTGCCGGTGCTCTGGTCCGAGCAATGGACCGCCTTGGGACTTCGGGAACCGATTCAGACGCAGGCCGCAATCGGCGGCTGATCGACTCGGCGACTATCCGCGCACGAAATTCCTCCTCCACTCTCAGTTTTACCAACGCGAAGGCTTGGCTGTCGACGCTGGGGCTCGGTCTAGGAAACGGAATTTTGTCGGCTGAGACAGGCGGCCGAAACCAGGCGCAGAACGCGAGAGAACGGTCGGAATCCGGTTCGCAGACCGTGCTTCGCCTCGCTAACCGACGGAAATTGGGAGGGTTCTTGCCGACCCGGAAGCCGCCTCGGTTTGCCAGGACTGGGTGGTGGGCGATGCAGGGATCGAACCTGCGACCCCTCCCGTGTGAAGGGAGTGCTCTACCGCTGAGCTAATCGCCCTGTCTGGGACCCTCACGGTTTATGGCTCGCGCGAGAGCCAAGTCAAGAAGCCTTGCGAGGGAGCGGGCAGGGAGGACGCCAAGCGAGCCTGAGGCCGCGAGGAACGCGGGGGAACCCGATTTGATTCGGCCTCGCCGAGGCGCCCGGGTCATCCTGTTGCGGCCGCCGGCCTGACGGGGGATAAAGGCGCGATGCGAAAAAAGGACAGGACTGACGCGATGTTCACGCTGGACGAACTCGCCCGAACGATCGACCAGCGCGCCGGCGCGAGCGCGGAGATGTCCTATACCCGCAGCCTGCTCGACAAGGGCCCGGCGCATTGCGCGCGCAAATTCGGCGAAGAAGCGATCGAACTGGCGATCGCCGCCGCGGCCCTGGACGAGAGCGCCGTTCGGGCGGAGGCGGCGGATGTCCTCTACCACCTCCTCGTCGTGCTCCGGGCGCGGGGGATAGCGCTGTCGTCGGTCCTGGACGAATTGGACAAGCGATCAAGACGCAGCGGCCACGAAGAAAAGGCGTCTCGGGCAAATTGAAGGCGCCGGAAAAAGAGCCAACCAGGCCGGCTGGCGCAAGTGAAAGAGTTTTGATGAACCGGGTCGCGGCTCAATCGCTCGAGTCCCCATTCCGCCGCTTCACCCGCGACGAATGGGCGCAGTTGCGCGCCGACACCCAGCTGACGCTCACGATCGACGATCTCAGAAAGCTGCAGTCGACCCACGATCCGATCTCGCTCGACGAGGTTGTCGCCATCTATCTGCCGCTGTCGCGGCTGCTCGCGCTCTATGTCGCGGCGACGCAGGGGCTGTTCAAGGCGACGCAGCGCTTCCTCGGCGCGACCGACGGGAAAGTCCCTTACATCATCGGGATCGCCGGGTCGGTCGCTGCCGGCAAGTCGACGACCGCGCGCGTATTGCAGGCGCTGCTGACCCGCTGGCCGAATACGCCCAAGGTGCAGCTCGTCACCACCGATGGCTTCTTGCGCCCGAATGCGGAGCTGATCCGGCAGGGCATCATGGACCGCAAGGGCTTTCCCGAGAGTTACGACGGGACGGGGGTGCTTCGCTTTCTTTCCGCCGTCAAGGCGGGGCAACACAATGTCGCCGCTCCGGTCTATTCGCATATCACCTACGATATCGTGAAGGGAGAATCGGTTGTCGTTGACCGGCCGGACATTCTCATCTTCGAGGGGATCAACGTCTTATTGCCCAATCGGCTGCCCAGGGACGGCAAAGAGATTCCGTTCGTCTCCGACTTTTTCGACTTCGCTATTTTCCTGGACGCCGACGACGCGTTGCTGGAGCAATGGTATATCCAACGCTTCATGAGCCTGCGGACGACGGCGTTCCGCGATCCGCGCAGTTATTTCCGTCAATATGCCGACCTCGACGATGTGGAGGCCGAGGCGACGGCGCGATCGATCTGGCGACGCATCAATCTCGTCAACCTGCACGAGAATATCCTGCCGACGCGGCCGCGCGCCGACCTCCTTCTGACCAAGGGCGCGAGCCACCGGATCGAAGAAGTGGCCCTGAGAAAACTGTGAGCGTGATGCGACGAGCGCCCAGCGCCTGCGCGGCGATCGTCTGCCTTCTGACGATCACGCTCGCGCAGGCCAACACACCTGAGGCTTGTCGCGGCGCGGATCTCGCGCATGTCGAAGGGCTCGCGGCAGCCGAGGCGGCGCGCGCCGACGATCTCGTCAACGCCGACGGCCTCATGTGGCGCATCGAGAAGCCGAATCTCGCCCCCTCGTACCTTTTCGGCACGATCCATTCGACCGACGATTCCGCGCTCGAAGTCGCCCGGCGCGCAGCAGAACAGATCAAGGGCGCCGAGGTCGTGGCGACCGAGCTTGGCGGGCCCATCGACTCCATCGAGAGGGCCAACTTGACGGCTGCGATGCTGGCCGAGGCGCTCGATCGCGACCATGACACGTTCGAGGGCGTCATACCGCCGGAGGACCGCGAACTTATCGAGACGTTTCTCGTCGGCCAAGGCTATCCGGCTGCGTTCGCGCACCACTTGAAGCCTTGGTTTCTCGCCATCCTGACTGCGCTGCCCACGTGCGAAGCCGCGCGCGAGGCGCTCAATCTGCCGGAGGTCGACCAGTTCCTCGCCCAGACGGCGAAAGACCTAGGGGTGAAAGTCATCGGGCTCGAAACGCCGCAGCAGCAGCTCGACGCCATCGCGACGATGCGCCCGGAAGTCGCTGCGACGCTTCTCACTCTCACCGCCCGAGAGCCGGGCATGAACGACGACCTCTATGCAACGATGCTGCGACTCTACCGGGAGAGCCGGCCGGCGGAAATCCTGCCCATTTCCGACGCCGTAGGCGGATTGAGCGAGGCCGAGCGTTCGGCGCAGGATGAATTCATGCGCGTCCTGCTCGTCGACCGCAACGCCGTCATGGCCGAGCGCGCCGCGCCGCTCTTGGCCTCCGGCGGCGCGTTCATCGCCGTCGGCGCGCTGCATCTGACCGGCAAGGACGGCCTCATCGAACGATTCCGCGCCGATGGCTATGCGGTGACCAAGCTGTGGTGAGGCGCGCCCAAGGAAACCCTCTCTCCGCCTTCGGGGAGAGGGCAGGGTGAGGAGCGTGGCGGCTGTCTGCGGACCTCGGCCCTGCCCCTCATCCGGCCGCTGCGCGGCCACCTTCTCCCGACGAGTGGGGAGAAGGGACGGGCGCTTCGCTCATTCCCCGTAAGGGGTCCAGATGTTCTTGACCTGGGTCGCCCGGCGCAGGAACTCACGGCCCTCGGCTTGTCGCCAGTCGACGGCGGAAGCGGAGACCCAGGTCGCCTTGAGATTGCCGGCGGACAGCGCCTCGACCTCAGCCGCGCCTTTCGCATCGCCGACATACCAGAGCGCGTCGACGCCGTCGTGCTCGGCGAGCGTTTTGGCGAGCGCATTCGCTTCGCCAGTGACGATGTTGACGACGCCAGCGGGAACGTCCGACGTATCGAGGATCGAATAGAAGTCGGTCGCACTCAAAGGGTGGCTGGCCGACGGGACCGCGATGACGCAATTGCCCATCGCGATCGCCGGCATGACGAGCGACACGAAGGCGAGCAGCGGCGCCTCGTTCGGGCAGACGATGCCCATCACGCCCCACGGCTCGTTCATCGCCAGGGTGACGAAACGCGAGCGCGTCGCGTGAACCGCGCCGTCGAACTTGTCGGCATAGCCGGCGTAGATAAAGGCGCGGCGGATCGAGGCCTCGACCTCAGCCTCCGCGGCGCGGGCGGAGGCGCCGGTCATCGCCCTCAGCCGGCGCGCGAACTCAGCCGCCCGAGCGCTCAAATTCTCGGCTGCGTAATAGAGAACCTGGGCGCGATTGTGCGCCGTCGCCGCGCCCCAGGACCTCGCCTTGGCCGCCGCCTCGACGGCGTTACGGATATCCTTGCGGTTGCCTAAGCCCGCAAGCCCGACCTCGCGGCCGGCGGGGTCGAGAACCGCGTAGCTATAGCCGGAGTCGGGGCGCGCCTGCTTGCCGCCGATATAAAGCTTGGCAGTCCGGTCGAGCTCCGAGCCCGCGACCGCCCCAGCGGGGAGAAGCCCGGGCGCGGCGTTGAGGCGCGCCGGCTTGGCCGAGCTCGGCTTTATCTTCGGCGCGTCGGCGATGCGGTACTCGAGCAGTCCCTCGCGCCCGCCCTCGCGCCCGAAGCCGCTTTCGCGATAGCCGCCGAAGCCCGCCGCGGCGTCGAACATGTTGGTCGAATTGATCCAGACGACCCCGGCCTTGATGCGCGCCGCGACCTCGAGCGCGCGATTGACGTTCTCGGTCCAGACGGAAGCCGCGAGGCCGTAGCGAGTGTTGTTGGCGAGGGCGACCGCTTCGTCCGGCGTGCGGAAGGTGGTGGCGACCAGAACGGGGCCGAAGATTTCCTCGCGCGCGAGGACCGACGCGGGCTCGACTCCGGTGACGAGCGTCGGCGGATAGAAGCAGCCTCGCGCAGGCAGCGACTCGTCGGCGCGAAAGAACTCGAGCCCCTCCTGCTCGCCCTCGCGCATCAGTCGTTTGATCCGCTCGAGCTGAGCCGGCGCGACGATCGCGCCGACGTCGGTCGACTTGTCGAGCGGATCGCCGACTCTCAGGTTGGCCATCCGGGCGCGCAGCTTGGCGTACAGCGCCTCGGCGACGCTCTCGGCGACCAGGAGCCGCGAGCCGGCGCAGCAGACCTGCCCCTGGTTGAACCAGATCGCGTCGACGGCGCCCTCGACCGCGCTGTCCAGGTCGGCGTCCTCGAACACGACGAACGGCGACTTGCCCCCGAGCTCGAGCGACAGCTTCTTGCCTGTGCCGGCAGTCGCCTTGCGAATCGCGCGGCCGACCTCGGTCGAGCCGGTGAAGGCGATCTTGTCCACGCCGGCATGGGCGACGAGCGCCGCGCCGGTCGCGCCGTCGCCGGTGACGATGTTGACGACCCCTTGAGGCAGCCCCGCTTCGACGCAGATCGCGGCGAAGGCGAGCGCGGTCAAGGGCGTATATTCCGCCGGCTTCAACACCACCGTGTTGCCGGCCGCGAGCGCCGGCGCGATCTTCCAGGCGAGCATCAACAGCGGAAAGTTCCACGGGATGATCTGCCCGCAGACGCCGACCGGCTTGGTTCCCGCAAACTCGCTGTCGATCAGCGAGGCCCAGCCAGCATGATGGTAAAAGT
The DNA here is from genome assembly GCA_003164825.1 of Hyphomicrobiales bacterium. Classification (GTDB taxonomy): domain Bacteria; phylum Pseudomonadota; class Alphaproteobacteria; order Rhizobiales; family Beijerinckiaceae; genus Roseiarcus. The sequence goes on along the minus strand of PLUH01000143.1, from coordinate 14,333 downwards.
GGCGGGCGACAAGCGGAATGTCGATGTCGCGCGATTCGCGGATCGGCTTGCCGTTGTCGATCGTTTCCAGCACCGAAAGGAAGCGCTCGCGCTTCTGCACGTGGCGGGCGAGCGCATAGAGATGCTTTGATCGCTCGAAGCCGGAGAGCGCCGCCCATTTGGCTTGAGCCTTCCGCGCCACGGCGACCGCGGCGTCGACATCAGCAGGAGAGCCGTGCGTCGCGCGCGCGATTCCCTCGCCGGTCGCCGGATTGAAGACCTCGAACAGGTCGTGCGGCTTGGTGAAGGCGCCATTGACGAAGAGCCCGAAGCCGCCTGCGTGCTCTTCGAGCCACGCTTTGACGTGCTCGCTGCCTTCGGGCGACGGACCATAGTCCATGGTGCGTAGGATGTCTTTGATGACCCCCATCTTTTCCCTCACGCCATCGGGTGGCGGTGGGCGGCCGAATAACGCCCGGTCGCGTAATGGTCGAGTTGCCGCTCGATGTCGGTAAGAAGGCCGCTCGCGCCGATGCGGAAGAGGTCAGGCTGCATCCACGGCAGGCCGAGCTCTTCTTTCATCAGGATGAGCCAAGCCAGCGCGTCCTTGGTCGTGCGCAAGCCGCCCGCCGGCTTGAAGCCGATGTCGACGCCGGCCCGCTCGCGATAGTCGCGCAAAGCCCGGATCATGACCAGGCTCACCGGAAGTGTGGCGTTGACGTCTTCCTTGCCGGTCGAGGTCTTGATGAAGTCGGCGCCCGCCTGCATCGCGACCATGCTGGCGGCATAGATGTTGCGGAGCGTCTTCAAATCCCCTGTGCCGAGGATCGCCTTCAAATGCGCTCGCCCGCAGGCTTCGCGCATCGCCGCGACCTCGTCGTAGAGCGCGCTCCAGTCGCGGCCGAGCACGTAAGCGCGGGTGATGACGATGTCGATCTCACGCGCGCCCTCGGACACAGCGTAGCGGATCTCCTCGAGCCGCTGCTTCAGGGGCGTGAGCCCCGCGGGAAAGCCGGTCGCGACCGAAGCGACCGGAATCCCCGAGCCCTCGAGCGCCCTGACCGCGGGGGCGACCATGGTCGGATAGACGCAGACCGCAGCGACCGTGAGCCCGAGATCGGCAACGTCTAGCGCGGCGAGAATCTCGTCGCTCAGCGGGCGGCGCGCCTTGGCGCAGAGCCGGCGCACGCGCTCGGGCGTGTCGTCGCCCGAGAGCGTCGTCAAGTCGATGCAAGTCATCGCCTTCACGAGCCAGGCGGCCTGGTATTCCTTCTTGACCGAGCGGCGGGTGGTCAGCGTCGCGGCCCGTCGTTCGACCGCGCTGGCGTTGACGCCGATACTCTCGAACCAGTCGGCCGCGAGCGGGACGCCCGGATTGCGGGGCCGGTTGTGCCCGGCCAAAGCCGGATTGGCGAGTGCCTGGTCCATGGCGCCTCCCTTACCAGCGCATCGGACGCACAGCGTGTCACGAACGCGCCGCCGAATTCAAGCTGCGGACGGGGTCTTTCTGTGGCCGCGTCCGCGCCTGCCCGACCCAAGCCGGCGCGAACTTAAGCCAAATACGAACGACGCGGAGCCAAGCCCGGACAAAATAAATCTAAGAAAAACATCTGGACTTTGTCTCCGTTCCGCCGTTCGCAGGCCCCAGACAGCGTCAGCGGCTAAGCCGAAGCGCGGCGACATTGTCGGGCGTCAGGCGCGAACCCTCGGCGCCGAACCGGGCCGTGACAAAGTTGGCGGCGGCCGCGATCTCGGCGTTGGAATAGGCGTCGCCGAAGGCCGGCATCGCCATCCCCGCTTCGCCGGGCCTTCGGCCTCCGCCGAACAGAATGACTTGCGCAACATTGACGCCGGACGGATCGTTGACCGAGCGCGCGCCAGCGATCGTCGCGAGGCCGGAGATCGGGCTCTGGCCCGTCCATCCGTGACAGCTCGCGCAGGCTCCCGCATAGATCTGTTCGCCAAGCGGATCGCCGTCGTGACCCGACTCGCGGGCCGCGATCGCGCTGGGCGGCCGAGGCGCCGGCAGGTTCGGATTGGCGATCGGCGGCACGGTCCGCAGGTAGGCGACCATGGCGGCGATGTCTTCACTGGTCAGATGAATGAGACTGAGGTCGACCGCNNAGATTGCGCGGCGTGTGGCATTCCCCGCAATGGGCGAGCGCCTCGACCAGATAAGCGCCTCGGTTCCACTCGGCGCTCCGGTCGGCGTGCGGTTCGAACCGCCGGTCGGCGTTGAACATCATCGCCCATATCCCCATCGCCCAGCGCTGGTTGAACGGAAAGGCGAAGGTGTTGGGAATGGCGGGCGCGCTGACCGGCGCGAGGCTGAACAGATAGGCCTTGATGGCGAGCGCGTCGGCGTCCGTCAGATAGGTGTAGCTGGCGAAAGGCATTGCGGGGTAAAGCGGCGCCCCGTCACGCCGGACGCCGCGATGGACCGCCGCCAGAAACTCCGCATCGCTGTACTGGCCGATGCCAGTCTCCTTGTCGGGCGTGATGTTGGTCGAATACATCGCGCCGAAGGGGAGCACGAATCCCCGACCGCCAGCGAAAGGCTGCCCTCCAATTGCGGTGTGGCAGGCCTCGCAATCGGCCGCGCGGATGAGATAACGCCCCCGTTCGATGAGGCTCGCGTCCTTGAGGCTCGCCGGCGCTCCGGTCGGGTCGGCCTGCTTGTAGTCGGCAAGCGCGAGCCGGTCTCGGCCGGCGAAACTGGTCGGCCCGGGGCCAAACACGTTCCAGGCGACGAACCCGAGAACGGCGACGGCCACCAGCCCGGCCGCCGCAAGCAGGATGCGCCAGACGTTCCTCACGCGGCTTTCCCAAGCGCGAGTTGCTTGCGGTCGATCGGAAGGCTGCGAAAGCGCACCCCCGTCGCTGCGAAGAGCGCGTTAGCGAGCGCCGGCGCGGCGATCGAAGTCCCCGGCTCGCCAATGCCGCCCGGCGCCTCGCCGTTCCGGATGAGATGGACGTCAATCGCCGGCGCCTCGTTGATGCGCATCATTCGATAGTTGTTGAAGTTGCTCTGCTGCACCCGCCCTTTGGCGATCGTGATTTCGTTATAGAGCGCGGCGGTGAGCCCGAAGATGAGGCCGCCCTGGATCTGCGCCTCGACGCTGTCGGGATTGACAATCGTGCCGCAATCGACCGCGGCCGTCACGCGGCGGATCGCGATCTCGCCATTGGCGTCGACCTCCGCCGCGACGATCGCCGCGACATACGAGCCGAATACGCTCTGACAGGCAACCCCGCGTCCAACCCGCGCAGGAAGCGCGCTTCCCCAGCCCGCCTTCTCCGCAGCGAGATCGAGGCAGGCGAGCAGCCGCGGCTCTTTTGCAAGGTGCGCTCGGCGGAAGACGACCGCATCCTGCTTGGCTGCGTGCGCGAGCTCGTCGACGAAGCTCTCAATGACGAAGATATTGTGTCCGGGGCCGACGCTTCGCCAGAAGCAGGTCTGCACGCCAGGCGGCTCGGCGTGGACGTATTGAACATGAAGGTTCGGCGTATCGTAGGGAAAATCAATGGCGCCGTCGACCGCATCTGCGTCTAGCCCGTCCTCGAAGGTCGAAGGCGCCCAGCGGGCGAGCACAGAGGAGCCCGCGATCTTGTGGCTCCAGGCCGTAATCTTGCCGTTCGAAAGGCTCGCCGCGAAGCGATCGAAATAGAACGGCCGGTAGAGGGCCTGCTGGATGTCCTCCTCACGCGTCCAGATGACCTTGACGGGCCCGTCGACCTTTTGCGCGATGCGCACGGACTTGGCGATATAGTCCACCTCGAGGCGCCGACCGAAGCCGCCGCCGATCAAATGATTGTGGACGATGACCTTCTCGATCGGGAGGCCCGTTACCTCCGCCGCGATCGCTTGCGTGCGCGAGAGGACCTGATTGCCGACCCAGATTTCGCAGCCGTCCGCCTGCACATGCACGGTGCAATTCATGGGCTCCATCGGCGCATGGGCGAGGAACGGCACGTGATAGGCCGCCTCGAGTTTCGTTCCCTCGCCCAAGCCCGCGGCGATGTCGCCAGTCGATTTCGCGACCGCGCCTTGTTTCTCGCTCGCCGCGACGAGGCCGTTGAGAACGTCGGCCGTCGTCACATTGGCGTTCGGCCCCTCGTCCCACGTGACCTCGAGCGCGGCGAGGCCCTGCTTGGCGGCCCACATGTGATCGCCGACGACGGCGACGAGATCGTCGAGAACGACGATCTGCCGCACTCCTGGCACGCTTTGAGCGGCTCCGTCATTGACATGCGCGACCTTGCCGCCAAAGACCGGACAGCTCGCAAGCGTGGCGATCTTCACGCCNNCGGCTTGCCGATGAGCTTGAAATTCGCCGGCGACTTCAGCGGCGGATTTTGCGGCGGCGTCAGTCCGGCGGCGGCTCGCGCCAGTTCGCCGTAAGTCGCGTTCTGAGCGCTCGCGTCGTGAAAGACCGCGCCGTTCTCCGTCCGGCAGGAGGCCGGATCGACGCTCCACTTTGCCGCTGCGGCCTTCACCAGCATGGCCCGGGCGGCCGCGCCCGCGATTCGCATCGGATCCCAGAACGCGCGGACGGAGGTCGAGCCGCCGGTCACCTGGAACCCGAGAAGCGGGTTCGCGTAAAGCTTGTCATTCGGAGGCGCGGCCACTGCGCTCACCTGCTCGAAGGGCGCATCAAGCTCCTCGGCGAGGACCATGGAAAGGGCGGTGTAAATGCCCTGCCCCATCTCCACCTGCGGGATCGTGAAGGTGACTTTGCCATCCTGGTCGATGCGAATGAAGGCGTTCGGCGCGAAATCCGCGTTCGTCTCCGCTGCGAAAGCCGGCGCGAGCCGCGGCATGGAGACGCCAAGCACGAAGCCGCCGCTCGCGACGACTGTCGCCTTGACCATCGCGCGGCGAGTGAACGTGCGAGTGGACGAGGATCGGGTCATGGGCAAACCTCCCTCAGGCCGAACGCGCAGCTTGCTTGATGGCGGCGCGGATGCGCACGTAGGTGCCGCAGCGGCAAATGTTTCCGGCCATCGCCGCGTCGATGTCAGCGTCGTTCGGGTCGGGCGTTTTCGCCAGCAGCGCGGCGGCGGACATGATCTGTCCGGACTGGCAGTAGCCGCATTGCACCACTTCGAGGCCGAGCCAGGCTTTCTGGATTTTGCGTCCGGCCTCCGTCGCGCCGACGCCCTCAATGGTCGTCACCTTGCGGTCGCCGATCGAGCCGACCGGCAGCAGGCAGGAACGCACCGGCTGCCCGTCGATATGCACCGTGCAGGCGCCGCATTGCGCGATCCCGCAGCCGAATTTGGTTCCGGTGAGGCCGATCACATCCCGCAAGGTCCAGAGCAGCGGCGTATCAGCCGCGACGTCGACCGTTTCGCGCTCTCCGTTGATCTCGATGGTTATCGACATGCTCGTTCTCCCATCCAGATCCGGACTCGTCCGGGCCGCGCTGACGGACGCGCACCGATAGTATTCGCGGATATAACGCGCGACTGGTCGTGATGTTGTACGTAAGACGCGCGCCGTTGCTGCGCAATTATCGATTGGTATGAGCTGCGAGACGGTCGGTTCTGGCGCGTCTCCCATTTCACATATGCTAACCTCTAACCCGCAACGATCGCCGCGAACGCCGCGCGCACCCGCTTGCGCGCCTCGTCCAGCGCGGCGGTGAAGGCCTCGAAATCGGGAAAGCCGATCGCCGCGGCGATGCGGCGCTTGACGCCGGCGGCGGCTTTCAAGGGGTCGAATGGGCCGGAGGTCGAAAGGCGCATGAATTGGGTCGCGTCGGTGTAAAGCCGGTGGGCGTCGACGAGGACCTCGGCCTCCTCGGCGGTGATCAGCCCGGCGGCGCCAGACTTTTCGAGCGCCTTGCGGGTCGAGACGTCGAGGATGCCCGGACGCCTATGGGCGAAGGCCAACTCCAGATATTGGGCGATGAATTCGATGTCGATCAGCCCGCCCGCGACCAGCTTCAGGTCCCAGACGTCCTTGTCGCCCTTTTCCGCGGCGATGAGCTTCCGCATCGCGCCCGCGTCGCGGGCGACCTTGCCCCCTTCCCGCTTGCGGGTCAGGGTCTCACGCACCGTCTCGGCGACTTCCGCGCCTAAACTGGCGTCGCCGGCGACGACCCGGGCGCGCGCCAGCGCCATGTGCTCCCAGGTCTCCGCCTCCTTGAGCTGATAGAGCTTGAACGACGACAGCTGGGTCGCGAGCGGTCCCTGGCGCCCGGAGGGCCTGAGCCGCATGTCGACGTCGTAGAGGCGCCCCGCCTTGGTCGGCGCGGTCAAGGCCGCGATGAGCCGCTGCGTCAGCCGCGCATAGTAGAGCGCCGGGCCGAGCCGCTTGCGGCCGCTCGACTCGCCGGCGTCGGCGGGAAAATCGTAGATCAGAATGAGGTCGAGATCGGAGGCCGCGGTCATCTCGCGCGAACCGAGCTTGCCGAGCCCGACCACCGCGACCCGGCCGCCGCGAACGCGGCCATGCTCGGCCGCGAAGGCTTCCACGACCCGATCGAGCATGGCCGCGATCAGTCCCTGCGCCAGCGCGCTATAGGCGCGCCCGGCGCGATCGGGATCGAGGCGCCCTGACAGCAGATTGAGCCCGATATGAAACTTCTCCTCGGCGGCGAAATCGCGGGCGCGGTTCAGCGCCTCCTCATAAGTCGGCGCCTGGGCGACAAAGGCCTCGACCCGCTCGCCCATCGTGTGGTCGTCGAAGCTCGCCTCGAAATCTTCGCCGCGCGCCGGATCGATCGCCGCGTCGAGCACGTGGGGCCGGGTCGCGATCACCTGCGCGAGCCGCGGGGCGGCTCCGAGCACGTCGCCGAACAATTCGCGCAAAGCGGCGTTGGAGCGCAGGATCGACATCAGCTCGACGCTCGCCGGCATCCGAGCCAGCGCTTCGTCGAAGGCGGCGAGCGCGGCGTCCGGGTCGCCCGAGCCGGCGAAGGCTTCGAGCAGCGCCGGCGTCAGCTCGGTCAGCACTTCCCGCGCGCGCGGGCTGCGGACCGCCGCGCGGCGGCCGAAATGCCAGCCGCGAACGGTTTCCGCCGCGGCCTCCGGGCGCTGGAATCCGAGCCCGCGCAAGGTCGCAAGGGTCTCCGGATCATCGACGACGCCGGTGAAGACGAGATTGCCGGAAGCGACGCTCAGCGCCGGCGCGTCCTCGAACAGCCGGGCGTAATGATGTTCGACCCGGGTCAAGTGATGGGTGACGTCCCTCGTGAAACTGTCGAGCCGCGCATAGCCGCAGAATTTGGCGAAGCGGGCCAGCGCCGGCCGGTCGAACGGCAGCCGCTGGGTCTGCTCGTCGCCAACCATCTGCAGCCGGTGCTCGAGCCGGCGCAGGAAGACATAAGATCGGCTCAGATCGTCGACCGCCTCGGCGCTGACCCATTTGTCGGCATGAAGGCGCTCGAGCATGTCGAGGGTGCGGGCCCCACGCATCTGGGGACGGCGGCCGCCGAAGATGAGCTGTTGGGTCTGGACGAAGAACTCGATCTCGCGGATGCCGCCGCGCCCGAGCTTGATGTCGTGGCCGGGTACGACGACCTTCTCGTGGCCGCGTACGGCGTGGATCTGGCGCTTCATCGCGTGGATGTCGGCGATCGCCGCATAGTCGAAATACTTGCGCCAGATGAACGGCGCGAGGTCGGTGAGGAACCGCTCGCCGAGCTTGAGATCGCCCGCCGCCGGGCGCGCCTTGATGAGCGCGGCGCGCTCCCAGTTCTGGCCGACGGTTTCGTAATAGGAATAGGCGCTCAAAGTCGAGAGCGCGACCGGGGTTGAAGCGGGATCGGGCCGCAGGCGAAGGTCGACCCGCAGCACGTAGCCGTCGCTCGTGCGCTCCTGCAGCAGACGCGCCAGCGCCTTGGTCATGCGCTCGAACAGCGGCCCCGGCTCGGCGCCCGGCGGAATCGAGGCCGCGGCCTGATCGTAGAGGACGATGAGGTCGACGTCGCTCGAATAATTGAGCTCGCGCGCGCCGAGCTTGCCGAGCGCCAGCACGACCACGCCGGAGCCGCTTTGCGGATCGCGCGCATCAGGATCGAGCTTGAGCAGTCCGGCGCGTGCGTGCCTGCGCAACAGGAAGGCGAGCGCGGCGCCGACGGCAGCGTCGGCGAAGCGGGTCAGCGCCTCGGTCGCCGCGACGACGTCCCAGACGCCGCCGATGTCGGCCAGCGCGATCAGGAGCGCCGATTCGCGCTTGGCGCGGCGCAGCGCCCGCATCAGGTCCGCCTCTTCGTCGTCGCGCCGCTCGGCGAGCGCCTGAACGAGCGAGTCGAGCGATTCGCCAGGCGGACGCCTCAGCAGCCGAGCGAGCCGCTCCGGGTCTTCTTTGACCAGCCCCCAAAGGTAGGGCGAATGATCGGCGAGGCCGAGCAGCACGTCGCGCGTCCGGCCGCGACCGAGCTCGGGCGCGAGGTCCGCCGCTGACGGCGTTTCGATCAGCGAAGCGAGCCGGCGCCGGGCTTCGGCCGGCGCGGCGAGCCGGGGCGCGTCGATGAGGCCGTCAGCGAGCGTTGCGGTCATTCATGACCAGGTCGGCCGGCAGGGCCGGCGGGTCCGCCGCCGGCAGGGTGAGGCGGACGCGAAGTCCGGGCTCGTTGTCCTCGAGTTCGACCGAGCCGCCGTGCATGCGCGCCACCGCCGCGGCGAGCGAAAGGCCCAAGCCCGAACCGGGCCGCGAGCGCGAGCCTTCGAGCCGGACAAACCGGTCGAGAACCCGCGCCCGATCGGCGGGCGCAATGCCCGGACCGCGGTCAGCGATCGTGAGGACGATGGATCCGCCGATTCGCTCGGCCGCTATGACGACGTCGGGCTTCGCCTCGGCGTCGTCGGACCCTCGATTCGACGCGCCGTATTTGAGGGAGTTGTCGACCAGATTGGCGATCGCCTGGCCGATGAGCTCGCGATTGCCCCGGACCGTGAGCGGGCCCTGAACGCGGACGATCAGCGCAACGCCTTCTTCCTCCGCGATCGGCTCATAGAGCTCGGCGACGCTTCGCGCCGCTTCACCGACGTCGACAAGCTGAGGCGGCCCGACGTCGCCGCCCGCCTCGGCGCGCGCGATCAGAAGCAGCGCATTGAAGATCTTGATAAGCGCGTCCGATTCCTCGATCGTCTTCTCGAGCGCGAGGCGATAGGAGGCGGCGTCGCCGCCGAAAGCGAGCGCCGCCTCGGCGTGGTTGCGCAGGCGAGTGAGCGGCGTGCGCAAGTCATGGGCGATGTTGTCGGAGACCTCCCGCAGGCCTTCCATCAGCTCGGCGATTCGCCCCAGCATCTCGTTCAGGCCCTCCGCCAGCCGGTCGAGTTCGTCGCCGGAGCCTGACACCGGCAACCGGCGGGTGAGATCGCCCGCCATAATACCGTGCGCCGAGGTATTGATATCGTCGATTCGCTGCAGCACCCGGCGAGCCACGAACAGCGCCCCGAGCGCACCGAGCACCGCGAAGAAGATCAGCGAAAGCGCCAATGCGCGCGTCATCACCGCCCCGATGCGACCCCGATCGCCGAGGTCATGGCCGATCAGGAGACGGAGGCCGTACGGCAAAACATAGACTCCAACCAGCGCCTGGCGGTCGCGACCGCCGCTCTCGTTGGCGCGGTACTCGATCGGCAGGAAACCAGGGTGCGAGAGGACCTCGGCAGGAATCTGCTGGACGTTGCCGGCGAGCGGCTCGCCGATGGGGTTTGTCAGCAGATAGAGCGACGCGTTCGGTTCGCGCTTGCGCGCCTCGATGAGGGCGCGGAGGGTGTCCAGTCCCCCGGTATTGAAGGCGTCGATGAGGCCTTTTGCCTCGGCGTCGATGGTCTGTGAGATCTCTCGGTCGACGACGGAGACGACTTCCCAGGCGATGACCGTCAGCACGATGCCGGCGCCGACGGCGCTCAAGAGCAGGATCGCCAGCGCGAGGCGAAAGGCGGTGGCGCGAAAGAGCTTACCGAGCGCCGTCACGAATCATATAACCGGCGCCGCGGACGGTGCTGAGCAGCGGCGCGTCGAAATCGCGATCGATCTTGGCCCTCAGGCGCGACACGTGGACATCGATCACGTTGGTCTGCGGATCGAAATGATAGTCCCAAACGTGTTCGAGCAACATGGTGCGGGTGACCACCTTGCCGGCGTTCTGCATCAGATATTCGAGCAGCCGGAATTCGCGCGGCTGCAGGACGATCTCTTCTGCGCGGCGCGTGACCTTGTGCGACAGCCGGTCGAGCGTCAAATCGGCGACTCTCAGCACCGTCTCCTCCGGCGCGCCCTTGGGGCGGCGGCGCGCCAGCGCCTCGACCCGGGCAAGGAGCTCGGAGAAGGCGTAGGGCTTTGACAGATAGTCGTCGCCGCCGGCGCGCAGGCCCTTGACCCGGTCGTCGACCTGGCCGAGCGCGGAGAGAATGAGGACCGGCGTCTCGTTGTTCTGGCTGCGCAGCGAACCGACCAGCGTCAGACCGTCCATTTTCGGCAACATGCGGTCGACGATGGCCACGTCATAGGCGCCTTCGAGCGCCAGGTCGTATCCGGTGAGGCCGTCGTTGGCCTGATCGGCGACATGCCCGGCCTCGCGGAAGGCTTTGGCGAGATACGCCGCCGTATCGCGGTCGTCTTCAATGATGAGGATGCGCATATCGGACATATAGCCAATCCGGGCGCTCGGGCCAAAAAAGGAATGGCGGCAGGTCCTCGGGGGGCTTGATAAGGACCTGCCGCCACCTTGTCGGGGTCGCGCGGGCGGGGATATGTGCGACCGCCGACTTGGACGGAAGGGCGCGCTATGCGCGGGCCGGGGACAAGCCCATGAACCCTTCCGTCCATTTCATGTCGGCGTCCCGCGTCGCCGCGGGACGCCGAGTATCAGGATGCGCGCGTGGGCAACGTGAGATAGCGCTCGCCATCGCCCGACTTGACGCGCAGCAGAACCGACTTCTTGCCGTCAGTCTTGGCGGCGCCGATCGCATCGGCGACCTCCGACGGCCGGCTGACCGACTTGCCGGCGACCTCGAGGATCACGTCGCCCTGCTTGAGGCCCTTGTCCGCCGCGGCGCCGTCCGGATCGACGTCGGTGACGACGACGCCGTCCTGGCCATGCGCCGTGTGCAGCGTCAGCCCGAGCTTGGCGAGCGCCGACGCCGAGTCGCCGTTGTCGTCGGAATTGTGCGCGTCCGCGCTCGCGGTCTTGTCCGCCGGCATGGTTCCGAGCGTCACGTCGATGGTCATCGGCGAGCCGTTGCGGACAATCGAGAGCTTGGCCGTCTTCTTCGGACCGAGCGCGGCGATCCGGCGGGCGAGATCGTGCGGATCGGCGACCGCGTCGCCGTCGACCGCGGTGATGACGTCACCGCTCTTGACGCCAGCGGCGGCGGCCGGCGAATCCTTCTGCGCCTCGGCAACCAGCGCGCCGGACGCATTCTTGAGGCCGAGATCGTCGGCCAGATCCTGGGTCACATTCTGAATCTGGACCCCGATCCAGCCGCGCGTCACCGAGCCGTTCGACTTGAGCTGCTCCACGACATTCTTGACGACGTCGCTGGCGATGGCGAAGCCGATGCCGACGCTGCCGCCCGACGGCGAGAAGATCGCGGTGTTGACGCCGACCACCTCGCCTTCGGCGTTGAAGGTCGGACCGCCGGAGTTGCCGTGATTGACCGGCGCGTCGATCTGCAGGAAGTCGTCATAGGGCCCGGAGCCAATGTCGCGCCCGCGCGCCGAGACGATGCCGGCGGTCACCGTGCCGCCGAGGCCGAACGGGTTGCCGACCGCGATCACCCAATCGCCGACCCGCGGCGCCTGCGCAGCAAAGTTGACGTAGGGGAAGCTGTCGCCCTGGGCCTTCAGCAGCGCCAGGTCGGTCTTGCTGTCGATGCCGATCACCTTCGCGGGCATCGACTTGCCGTCGGCGGTCGTGATGGTCACTTCGGTGGCGTGGTCGACGACATGGTCATTGGTGACGATGTAGCCGTCGGACGAGATGAAGAATCCGGACCCCTGCGCCTGGCCAAAATGATGGCGGGGCGCGTGGCCGCCCTCGTTGTTGTTGTTGTCATCAGGCTGGCCGAAGCGGCGGAAGAAATGATAGAAGGGGCTGTTTTTCGGAAAATCCGGCAATCCCGGAATGCTGTCTTCCTCATCGACCGGATCGGCGTCGGCCAGCTTGACCTTGACCGAGACGACTGCCGGCTTGACGCGGTCGACGACGTCGGCGAACGACGCCGGGCCAGCGGCCGGCTGCGCGGTCGCGGCGGCCGCGGAGACCGGAACGGCTGAGGTCTCGAACGCGACGCCGCCGAGAGCGGCCAGCGCGACGGCGCCGAGAAGCGCGGCGCGGAGAGAATATGAAGGACGATCAAAAGTCATAGGAGCTCCCGCTGGTCCAATGGCATGGCGCGCTGAGTGCGAACCGCCGGCCTGGGAGTGGACAATGCGCTGAAGCGTATAAACGGGCGATGGCCCGGACATGAAAGCTTGTTAATGCGGGCGCGGCTGGCTTGATCGCATCAGCGCCGGCTCAGGCGCGGGCGCCTGCCGATCCGAAGCGGCCTCGAAGGACACCGAACGGGCGCCGCGCGCTGGAATGTCCTTCGAGACGCGCTTTGGGCGCTCCTCAGGACGACGATGCGGCGCTCTTCGCCGCCCCCACCTTGCCCGGCGCGGTCGGCAGGAAGCCGCCGAGCAGGCCGACCGCCGGCAGGAAGGCGCAGACCTGATACACGAAGGTCAAGCTGGTGCGGTCGGCAAGCGCGCCCAGGAGCGCCGCGCCGATGCCGCCCAAGCCGAACGACAGGCCGAAGAACAGGCCCGCCACCGCGCCGACATTGCCCGGCGTCAGCTCCTGCGCATAGACCACGATCGCCGAAAAGGCCGACGAGATGATGAGCCCGATCGCGATCGAATTGATCGCGGTGCCCACCAGGCCCAAGTGCGGCAACAGGAGCGTGAACGGAAGGACGCCGAGAATCGAGCCCCAGATGACGTATTTCGCGCCGATGCGATCGGCGATCGGACCGCCCAGGAACGTGCCGGCGGCGACCGAAGCGAGAAAGACGAACAACATGAGCTGCGACGTCTGCAGCGAAACGCCAAACGTCTGGATGAGGTAGAAGGTGTAGTAGCTGCCGATGCTGGCGAGATAGAGCACCTTCGAGAACAGCATGATGATCAGCACCGCGAGGGTGCGAATGACCACGGCGCGCGGCAGGGTCTCGCGCGGACTCGCATCGGCGACCCTCGGCTTCGCCCGATGACCGGCGTACCAGCGGCTGACCCCGGTCAGGATCACGATCGCAGCCAGGGCGAACGCGGTGAAAGCGAGGACCGAGTGTTGCCCGAACGGGACCACGACAAAGGCGGCGAGCAGCGGCCCGGTCGACTGGCCGAAATTGCCGCCGACCTGGAACAGGCTCTGGGCGAAGCCGTGCCGGCCGCCCGAGGCCGCCCGGGCGACGCGCGAGGCCTCGGGATGGAAGACGGCGCTGCCGACGCCGATCATGGCGACCGCAATCAGGAGCAGTGGGTAAGTGTCGGCGAAAGCAAGCGCGACGAGGCCGATTAACGTGAACGCCATGCCCGCCGGCAGCAGCGCGTTCATCGGCCTGCGGTCGGTGACGAGGCCGATGAACGGCTGGAGCAGGGAGGCCGTCGCCTGAAACACGAAGGTGATGATTCCGGTCTGAAAGAAGCTCAGCGCCATTTTCTCGCGAAACACCGGATAGAGCGCCGGCGCGAGCGACTGCATGACGTCGTTAAGCATGTGCGAGGCGCTGATCGCCATCAGGACGCCGATGGTCGCGGTCTGGGCGCCCCTGCTCCTTGTCGCGGCGCCCTCGGCGTAGGTCGGCGCTGTGGTCATTGTCTCCGGCCCTCCACGGCCGTGCAAAAAAACAGTCCCTCTGGCGAGGGACTAACATGTTAGTACCACAACGTTGGCGCCGGCTCCACGCGCGGCCGCTTCAACTCCGCGTGACTCCTGACGCGCCCTGAAGCCCTACTTCGGCGCCAGCACCATGGTCATCTGGCGGCCTTCCATCAACGGCTCGGCCTCGACCTTGGCGATCGGCGCGGTCTCGGTCCTCACCCGCTGCAGGAGCTTGAAACCGATATCCTGGTGGGCCATCTCGCGGCCGCGAAAGCGCAGCGTCACCTTGACCTTGTCGCCCTCGTCGAAGAAACGGCGCATCGATCGCATTTTCACGTCGTAATCGTGATCGTCGATGGTCGGGCGCATCTTGATCTCCTTGATCTCGATGACCTTCTGCTTCTTCCTCGCTTCGTTCTTTTTCTTCTGCTGCTCGTATTTGTATTTCCCGAAGTCGAGGATCTTCACCACGGGCGGATCGGCGTTGGGGCTGGAGGTGGCGAGGAAGAGGTTCTCGGGCTTGATGTC
>PLUH01000195.1 GCA_003164825.1 Hyphomicrobiales bacterium | reverse complement strand
TTCTTGGCGTTGTCCCAGGCGCCGCCGCCCGAGGTCATCGAGATGGCGACGAAGAGCCCGTTGACGATGACGCCGAGCAGCGACGCGCCGAGCGCGGCGAAGGCCGACGCCTTAGAGCCCGAGATCCACAGCGCGCCGAAATAGACCACGAACGGCGCCAGCACCGGGAGCAGCGAGGGGACGATCATTTCGCGTATCGCCGCCTTCGTCAGCAGATCGACGGCGCGTCCGTAGTCGGGACGCTGCGTGCCGTTCATGATGCCGGGCATCTCCTTGAACTGACGGCGCACCTCAAGCACGACCGATCCGGCGGCGCGGCCGACCGCGGTCATCGCGATGCCGGCGAAGAGATACGGGATCAGGCCGCCGACGATCAGGCCGGCGACGACATAGGGACTGGAAAGGCTGAAATCGAGCGCACCGACATCCTGGAAATAGGCCGCGCCGGTTTCCTTGAAGTGCCGGATGTCGTTGGTGTAGGCGGCAAACAGGACCAGCGCGCCCAAGCCCGCCGACCCGATCGCATAGCCCTTGGTGATCGCCTTGGTGGTGTTGCCGANNCCGCCGGCGTTGTCGGTGACCGGTCCGAAGGCGTCGAGCGCGACGATCATGCCCGCGAGGCCGAGCATCGTCGTGACCGCGATCGCGGTGCCGTAGAGGCCGGCGAGCTGGAAGGTGGAGATGATGCCGGCGACGATGACCAGCGCCGGCAGCGCCGTCGATTCGAGCGAGACCGCAAGGCCCTGGATCACATTGGTGCCGTGGCCGGTGACCGAAGCCTGGGCGATCGACACCACCGGGCGCTTGCCGGTGGCGGTGTAATATTCGGTAATGACAACGATGAGGCCGGTAACTGCGAGTCCGACGAGGCCGCATACGAACAGATTGACGCCGGTGACCGCCTTGTCGGCGACGGTCCCGATCTCGCCCCAGCCGACGACGAATTGAGTGGCGAGGGCGAGGCCAATGATGGAGAGGGCGCCGGTGGCGATAAGCCCCTTGTAGAGCGCGCCCATGATCGAGCCGTTGGCGCCAAGCCTGACGAAGAACGTGCCGATGATCGAGGTCACGATGCAGGCGGCGCAGATCGCCAGCGGATACATCATGGTTGGGACCAGCGCCGGCGCGCCATCGAAGAAGATCGAGGCGAGCACCATGGTGGCGACCACCGTCACCGCGTAAGTTTCAAACAGGTCGGCGGCCATGCCGGCGCAATCGCCGACGTTGTCGCCGACATTGTCGGCGATGGTCGCCGGGTTGCGCGGATCGTCCTCCGGAATGCCCGCTTCGACCTTGCCGACGAGATCGGCGCCGACGTCCGCGCCCTTGGTGAAGATGCCGCCTCCGAGTCGGGCGAAGATCGAGATCAGCGACGCGCCGAAGCCGAGCGCGACCAGGGCGTCGATCGTGGTTCGATCCGCCGGCGCATAGCCGAGAGGGCCGGTCAGAATGCCGAAATAGCCGGCGACGCCGAGAAGCGCGAGGCCGGCCACCAGAAGGCCGGTCACCGCGCCCGAGCGGAAGGCGATGTCGAGGCCGCCGGCGAGCGATTTNNGCGCGCACCGAGACGTTCATGCCGATGAAGCCGGCGGCGCCGCTGAGGATGGCGCCGATCGCAAAGCCGATCGCCACCGTCCACGACAAAAGAAGCCCGAGACCAATGAAGACGACGATTCCGACGCCGGCGATGGTCATATATTGGCGCCTGAGATAGGCCTGCGCCCCCTCCCGCACCGCCGCGGAAATCTCCTGCATCCGCTGCGAGCCGGCGTCCGCCGACATCAGGCTATTGACCGTGTAGACGCCATAGACGATCGAGAGGAGCCCACAGACGATTATCAAGCCCAAAAGCATGGCGAAAAGCCCCGTTGGTGGGCCACGGGTGGTCTCCCGCAGCCAGTTTCTGGGCGCCTCTTGCCAGAAACCGCGCCCTACCGCAACGCGGCGCCGGGCGTTTCGGATCGGTTTCAGACCAAAGTCGCCCTGCGGCCTACCGCCGCAGCCGGGAGCCGGGCAAAAAGGCTCGCGATCAGGCGATTCCCGCTCGCGGCAGTATCAACCTTTGAGGTCGTCGCGCTTCCAGGTCGATTCGCCGATGCGCAGCGACTGGACCTCAAGTTCCCCTTTGGGCTCGAACAGATCGGCGCGCGGAGCGAAGCGGCCGTTCTCCTGCTCCACGCCGATGAGGGCGTAGGCGGCGGACAGCATGCGCGCGGCCGAGCCGGTGTACCATGACCAGCCCCCGCGCCCGCCGTGGCCCCAACCCTCGTAAATATCGGCCGGCTGCTGGATGGGAATGAGGCCATAAATGGCAATGTTCTCAGGGTCGGTCTTCTTCATCGGCGAGATTTTTTCGAAGATCTCGAAAGCGCGGGCATAGAGGCGAGCGGCCGATTCGGCGTCGCCCTTGGCGCAGGCTGAGAGGGCCAGGCGCATGAAGCCATCGATGATCCAGGTGGCGCCGTGGCTGTATTGGGCGCCGTTTTCACGTACACCGGGCGGATAATCGGCGATGCGGCCCGGATAGGGCTGCGAATGCTCGTAGAAAGGGGTCTCGAGCAGCAGCACCCGGTTCGGCCGCTCGATCCCTTTCAGGCCGCCCTCGATCGCGGCCAGGGCGCGGTTATCGTCGCACGCGCCGGAATAGGCGGCCCAACCGGTCGTCATCGCGTTGCGCAAGTCGAGCTCGCGTCCGTCGTCGGCGAAGTCGAGCAGGTAATGGTCGCCGCGCCAGCCAGCCTCGAGCGCCTGGCGCTGCCCGGCGAGCGCCGCCTCGCAGCGGGCGGCGAATGTCTCGTCCCCTTTCATCCGCGCGAGGGGAATGAAGCCGTCGAGCACGTTGAAGAGAAAGAAGCCCATCCAGACGCTGGTGCCGATGTTGCGGCGACCCAGCGCGTCGATACCGTCGTTCCAGTCGCCGGCGCGCAGGAGCGGCAGGCCGTTCGCGCCGAGATGCTTAAGCGTGAAGTCGATCGCGAGTCGCGCATGCTCGTAGACGGTCGCGCTCTCGCGCGAGACGCGCGGAATGACGATCCAGGTGTCCTCGTTCGCCGGGACGGCCTCGCCTTCGAGGAAGGGCGTCGTCTCATCGAGCACGGTCTGGTCGCCGCTTTGGCGCACATAGCGGGCGAGCACGTACGGCAGCCACAAATGCGGATCGGCCGCCTTGGTCCGCTGACCGAGACCCGTCCCGCCGCCGGGCGCGCGATGCCACCATTTGAGCACGTCGCCCTCGCGAAACTGCTGGCTCGCGTGCAGCACGATCTGCGCCCTCGTCAGCCGCGGTTCGGTGAGGGTCAGCGGCAGCACGTCCTGCAGCTGATCGCGATAGCCGGTCGCGCCGCCGAGCTGGTTCGGTCCGAGGCGACCGAAGAGCCGCGAAGCGTAGAGCTGGTAGGGCAGCCAGGTGTTGACCAGCCGGTCGAAGTCCGGCCGGTTGGTGCGGACTTCGACCCGGCCGAGCCGCTCGGCCCAGGATGCGCGGGTCGCGGCAAGCTCGCTTTCCGCTTCGGCGACGCCGACGCGCGCGGCGGCGGCCAGCGCTTCGACCCTGTTCGGGGCCTGGCCGAAGCCGATGGCGATCTTCGCTTCGCCCCCGGGCGGCAGCGTGATCTCGCCGCAGAAGGCGGCGACGCGCCGTCCATCGTCGGGGACGGATTCGTCGCTGGCCCCGGTTTCGACCAAGGCCGGCGTCAGGATGTTGCGTCCCGGCCCGCCGAAGAACCGGGCGCGGATGGTCTCGGTCGCCAGATCCCGCAAGGTCGTCGCCGCGAAGGCGAAGCCACGCTCGAAATCGTTGTTGGGGTTCTGGAACAGGAGCGTCGAGCCGACCGTCTCGTCACGAATCTTGTCCACGCTCGCGTTTGGGCTGTCCTCGAGCGCAAGATCGAAGAAGGGCGTAATGCGCAGGCGCTTCGGACTCGCGCCGCGATTGCGCAAGGTCAAGAGCCGCATGTCGCCTGGATAGTCGGGCGGGACGAAGACGACATGGTCGATCGTCAGGTCGCCGCGGGTCGTGACAAACGTCGCGACTCCCGGCTCATAGGTCGCTTCATAGGTCGCGTCCTCAGGCTGGAACGGCGTGAAGCCCACCGCGCCCGTCTCGCCCTTGTCGAGGTCGCGGAGGTAAACGATCTGCCCCGGTTGGACGACAGTCACGCTGTCAAAACGGAAGGCGGAGAGGCCATTCTGGCGGGCGTTGCCGAAGGCGGAGAAAATCTCGCCGTCGTTGGAGACCATCGTCGCCATGCCGAGTTCGTTCGCCATCACATGCGCCCAGGGGCGCGGCGTGCGATGGGTGAGGCTGAGCCGCCTGCCGTCCGACGAGAAGGCGAACGGCCATCGCGAATGCAAGGCGGGCGAGGGCTCGACGGCGCGGGTTTCGTAGAGGCGCGTCTGCAAGTCGGGCTCGGGCAATGGCGCTAGGCCGAGGCGCGCGGCGACCAGCTCGCTCGCCCAAACCGCATTGTCGGAGCGGCCGACGATGAATTCCGCCTCGGCCGAGCCGCCTGGAGCAAGCGTCGCCTCAAGGGTGAAACTCGCGGCCGGATCGAATGTCCAGACCTTGCCTTCGTCGTCGAGCTTGCGCCAGCGCCACGGCTCGCAGCCGGTGGGCCGCGAGAGCGAGCCCTCGCCGATGAAGCGGATGCGCGAATCCTCATAGCCGACGAGATCGGTCCCCGCTCCCGGCTTGACGGCGAAGAACGCAGTTTCGCCGCGGTCGGCGCGCCCCGACCGCAGGAGCCGGTTGCGCGCCAGAATGACGTTGAGCGGGCGCACGAACATGGTCTCGACGTGCATGCCGGCGAAATCGAGATCCTTTGCATAAGCCCCAGCCTCGGCTTGCGCGATTTCGCAGAAGCTGGTCAGGCGCAGCCGCCTCGTCCGGGCGGATCTGTTCTCGAGCCGGACGCGCCAACTCAGGACCGCGCCGCCCCGCGGATCGGGCGCGATCTCCATCCGCGCCTCGATCCCGTTCAGCGCATTGACGATGGCAAGACGATTGAAGCCCGGCTCCTCGATCCGATAGTCGCCGGCGCGCCGCGCCGGTTCGAAGCCGATCGACCACGGCGCCTCGCCGTCCTCGCTCACGTAGAAGAAATGGCCGCGCGCCTGCAGCGGATCGAGCGGGCGGCGATAGAGATCGATCGGGCCGCCGCCGCGCTCGGCCCCCATGACGAAGGCCGCGCCGCGGCCGTCGCGCTGAATCTCGACCCCGACGGCGCCGTTGTTGAAGACGAAGCGATCGGGGCGCCGCCCAAGCTCGAGCGGCGCGCCTTCGAGCCAGGGCGCCGCCGGTCCCAATTTGGCGCGCTCCTTCACCACCGCCGCCACGCCCGCCGCGGCCACGGCGGCAATCGCCACGCCGTAGGCGAAGCCGAGCGTTCTGACGGCGTCGGGCACGGGAGCGCCGCCGCGGGCGAGCGTCTCCGCCCCCGTCCAGGCCTTGTCCCAGTCCGGACCGCGGGGGATGTAAAACGGAATGAGCAGCGGCGCCCAGGTGCCGAAACGGCGGATGCCGTCCGGAATGGCGCGGGTGCGTCCGTGGTGGCCGATGAACCGCGCGGCCGCCTCGTCGACGCGGTCACCGCCGAGAAAGGACAAGTTGACCAAGGTCGCGACCCTGAGCCCCATATGGTCGAACCAGATCAGGATGCGAAGCCAGTCATAGGCGAGCAGGCCGAGAAAGAGGGTCAGACTGAACTGCCGGAACTCGCCGGGGCTCTGAGTCGCGTCGGTTGCGATGGCGACGCCCGACCGGATTGCGCCGTCCTGATTGTACCAGGTCGGGTCCGGCGACTGGCGCAGGAAAGAGTTGATGATCGGCGCCATCCACAAGCCCCAGCGCAGGACGCGAACGCCCTGCTCGACCAGGCCCTCGACCCCGCTCGGGCTGACCAGCGTCTTGATCGGCCTCAGGCTTCTTTGTAAGCCCGCATCGAGCAGCACGTAGTTGATGGAGAAGAGCGGCGCGGCGAGCGACCAGTTGATGACCCCGGCCACCGATTCGGCCCAGAACAGCCTGACTCCGCCCGCGACCTCGCCAAGGTTGATCATCCCGTATTTGTTGAAGATCGGATAGGTCGTGAAGTCTCCGAGCCGGCGCCCGTCGAGGCGGTAGTTGACGTCGGCATAGGCCCAGAATTTGGCGATCACGACCTGGAGCTGGGCAGCGTCGAAGTACCATCCGAGCGCGCCGGCGACGAAGCCGCCAAGCAGGAGGCCCAACGCATAAAGGCGCCAGCTTTGCAGCTTCCGCCGCTCGCCCTTAATGACGCTCCAGGCGTCAAAGATGAGATCGACGCCGCCGTAGCACAGCCCCCCGACAGCGGCCATCGCCAGAAAGCGCACGCCGCCGTCGTAAGTGGCAAGGCCGGCGAGATAGGCGAGCGCCAGGCCGAGACCGGCGACGACCCCGCGCGCTGGACCGCGCGGGTCGCCGTAGGCGCGCTTTAGCCGGCCGAAGAACGGCGCCGTTCCGTCGGCGCTGCCCATGATCGTCTGGGCGAGCGGAAAGGCGAACGCGCCGCCGATGGGACCGATCAGCAGCGCGGCGCGGTCGAGGATTGTCGCCGCGCCGGGCGCGCGCAGGATGAGAGCCGCGACGAGGATGAAGCCCATGAACAGCGCGCCGTAAATCGCGCCCTTGACGAAGCCGGTTCGCCAATGCTCCCAGGCCGCCTCGAAGCGCGGCGCCCGGCCGCCGAGCCAATCAAGCACGATGCCGGTCAGAAGGTAGACGATCGCCCATAAGCCCGCCTGGGCGAGCGCGGCGCAGAAGCTGGAGAAGAAAATCGCCAGGAACGGCTGCGCGACCAACTGCGCCGCATTGGCGATCAGCGGGGTCGCGGCGGCGAGCGCGCCGCTCAAAGCAAAAATCCCGTGCGTGCGCGCCGAACTCGGGAGCCGGTTGACGCTGACCAGGCTGATCATCGTCAGCATCGCCTCGCCGACGAACCACAACGCGAGCGCGCGCCCGATCGCGACCTGGGCGGGAAACGGCAAGCTGGCGCGCGCGGTCGCCATCGCGCCGAGCTCCGCCATGTGCCAGTCGGCGGCGATCGCCATCAGCAGGTTGAAGAGGAAGGGCACCGCAATCAGGCTCACACCCTCGATGAGCCGCAATCCGCGAAAGCCGGCGATGAGGGCCATGATCGACCCGCCGGCATAGACGATCAACGCAATCGTCGCCCCAGCCGGATCGAACCGCCAGACATCGGCCCACGGTCCGGGCAATTGCCAGAATCCGATCGAATCGTTGCGCTGGAAGGCGAAGATCGCGAATGCCGCGGCGTCAAGCGCAATAAGCGCCGCGGAATACGGGCGCTCCGCGTGCGCCCGGCGCAGGAGCGCGAGCCCGCCGGCGCCGGCGATTGCGGCGACGATCGGCTGGAGCGCGCCGATCGCCGCGTAAAAACCGAGTGCGAGCAGCGCTGCGCCGCCCGCCGTCAGGGAAGCCGGGGGGACGGGCCGACGCAAGAAAGGGCGCGAAAAAGGGGATGTCGTCTCCATGCCTTCTGCGCTCCCCATTCCGCCTGGGCCTATTCCTCACGGATTGCACACTGAGTCGCAAGCTCGCGAAGACGCTTGCCGGCCGCCCCATAGCCGCCCAATATGGCGTCTATGCGCCTCTTTGGCGGTTCGGGATGAGGTTGGCGGATTTCCGCGCGGCGCCGTGATCGGGACGAAGCTCATGGTTATCGCACGATGGTTCGGTTGCGCACTGACGGCCTCGTTCTTGGTCGCGACCGCCGGGCAGGCGGCTGAGTTGCCCGCTCAAGACAAGAAGCCGGTCAAGGCCGAGCCCGCGAGGAAATGCGACATCGCCGGCAATCCTGGCGTAGTGGCGGCGAACGGCGTCTGCGTGCGGCTCAGCGGCTATATTTCGTCGCAAGTCAGCGGCGGGAACCTGCGCGACCAGTACAAATAAGCTCGCGGCGGGAGGGGTTTTGGGTCTAAACGAGGCCCATGAACAAACAAACCCAGCCCGCCTTCGCCCACCTCGGACGTCCGTCGCAGATTCCGGAAGCGCCGGACGCCAAGACGCTCGACCGGGCGCCGAATCCGCAGGCCGACACCGACTTTATCACCAGGTTCACCGCCCCGGAGTTCACATCGATCTGTCCGGTCACCGGGCAGCCCGACTTCGCCCATCTCGTCATCGACTATGCGCCCGACAAATGGCTCGTCGAATCGAAGTCGCTGAAGCTCTACCTCTGGAGCTTCCGCAATCACGGCGCGTTCCACGAGGATTGCACCGTGCGCATCGGCAAGGATCTGGTCGGCCTCATCGAGCCTCGCTGGCTCAGAATCGGCGGTTACTGGTTCCCGCGCGGCGGCATGCCGATCGACGTCTTCTGGCAGAGTGGCAAGCTGCCGAAAGGCGTCTGGCTGCCCGATCAGGGCGTCGCCCCCTATCGCGGGCGCGGCTGAGACGCCGCGGCCGGGCGACAGACGGAACCGTCGCGCTCTACGCCGCCCGGTCCGCTCGGCGCGCGCCGGGCCTCGGCTCCAAAAGCTTCCGCGCGGCGCGGTTCGGCCGGTCGAGGGCCGGAGCAAGCCTCGCGAGCGCATAGACCCGGGCGCGCAGTTCATCGGCGAGGGCTTGCCGGTTGCGGATCGCGGCCATCGAGGCGAATGGGACAGGCGCCCCGATTACGACCGGGAGGCTGGTCCCGATGCGCGTCTTGACTTCGTGGAAGATGAGCGAAAGGCGCAACGTCAGGCTGACGTGACTCGCGATCTGGAAGAGGCGGCTGTTCTGGCCGCCAAACCAGATCGGAACGACCGTCGCCTCTGAGCGCTGGATGAGCTGGGAGACGAACGTCTGCCAGAGCCCGTCGACTGCGGGTTTGAGGCCGAGCTTATCGGGCGTGGTCGAAATCGCGCCGGCCGGAAATACTACCACCGCCCCGCCGCGCTCGAGCTGGGCGCGCGCCGCGGCGCGCGAGGCGAGATTGGTCCGCTCGGCTTCTTCGGTCCCCGAGAAATCGACCGGCAGGATGAACCGGGCCGCTTCCGGCGCCCGCGTCAGCACGATGTGGGTGAGAACGACGAAATCGCTTCTGACCTTGCTCGCGAGCCAAGCCATGACAATGCCGTCGAGCACGCCGTAGGGGTGATTGGCGACGAACACGACCGGGCCGGCCTTGGGAACGGAGGCGAGGGCGTCGGCGTCATAGCGGACGTCGAGCTCGAGCGACCGTACCGCGGCCTGCCAGAAGGTTTCATCCGCGCGCGGAAAGCGCTGGTTGTGCGCATACATCCGCTTGAGCTTGGGCTGGCCGGTGGCTTTTTCGACCAGGCGAATCAGCCCCCGCTTGATCGGAGGATCGCTCGCGGTTGCGTAGCTGAAGAGATATTTGTCCATTGGACTCGTCTTCGCAGGCCGATCGCACCGAATATCTCGCCCACGCGACCGTCATATGACAGGCACGGACCGGGGCGCAAAGCTCAGCGCTTGGCGAGCCGGTCGAAATCCTGCAATTCGGCGATGAGCGCATCGAACTCCTTCAATGGCACCATATTTGGGCCGTCGGAAGGCGCGCGGTCGGGATCCTGATGGGTCTCGATGAAGACGCCGGCGACGCCGACTGCGACCGCCGCCCGCGCCAGCACCGGAACGAACGCGCGCTCTCCGCCCGAGGCGGTCCCCTCCCCTCCCGGCTGCTGGACCGAATGGGTGGCGTCGAAGA
>PLUH01000183.1 GCA_003164825.1 Hyphomicrobiales bacterium | reverse complement strand
CTCATTCTCGAGACCTGCGACGAGGTGACGGTGATGTATTCGGGCGAAGCGGTCGAGACCGGCGCGGTCAGCGACGTGTTCGGCGCCGTGCGCCATCCTTACACGCAGGGTCTCTTCCGCTCGATGCCGATGCCGGGAACGAACAAGAACGACAACCCGCTCGTTCCCATTCCCGGCCAGTTGCCGCTGCCGCATCAGCNNATCGCTCGAGCCTGTCACCATCGGTCCGACGGTGCTCGACGTCGTGCGACTCAAAAAGCATTACCGCGTCGCCGCGAGCGCCTTGTTCGGCAAACGGGAGAGCCGCGCGGTCAAGGCGGTCGAGGACATCTCGTTCGCCGCTCGCGAGGCGGAGGTGCTGGCGATCGTCGGCGAGTCGGGCTGCGGCAAGTCGACTCTCGCCAAGGTGTTGCTTGGGCTCGAGACGGCGAGCGAGGGCCTGGTCGTCTTCGATCACGAGGCGATCCAGAACCAGCCGGTCGAGAGCCGCGCGGTCAAGACCATCGCCTCGATACAGATGATCTTCCAGAATCCGTTCGACACCCTCAATCCGAGCTATTCGGTCGGCTCGCAAATTGTCCGCACGCTGGAGCGGTTCCGCGTTGGCGTGAACATGTCCGAGCGGCGCGACATCATGTTGCGCCTGCTCGATCTGGTGAAGCTGCCACGCGCCTTTGCCAGTCGCTCGCCGCGGCAATTGTCGGGCGGCCAGAAGCAGCGCATCGGGGTAGCGCGCGCCTTCGCTGGGCGGCCGCGCGTCATCATCGCCGACGAGCCGATGTCGGCGCTCGACGTCTCTGTCCAGGCCGCGATCAGCGAGCTCCTGATGAGCCTGCAGCGCGAATCGAAGACCACGATGGTGTTCATCAGCCACGACCTGTCGGTGGTGCGCTATCTCGCCGATCGGGTCGCTGTCATGTATCTCGGCCACATCGTCGAGATGGGCGCAACCGAGCAGATCTTCACGCCCCCGTTCCACCCCTATACGGAGGCGCTCCTGTCGGCGATTCCGATCGCCGACGCCAGGGTGAAGAAGCGCCATGTCGTGCTTGAGGGCGAGATCCCCTCGGCGCTGTCGCCGCCGAAAGGCTGTCCGTTCCAGACCCGCTGCGGGCACAAGCGCGAGGTTCCCGGCGATTTGTGCGAACGCGAGATGCCGCCGACACGGACCGTCGCAGAGGGCCACACCATCTTGTGCCACCTGCCGGTCGAGACGTTGAAGCGCATGGAGCCGGTGTTCGCATGAACGGGTTGGCCAGCCGCTTGGATAGCCGGCGCGAACGCGACAAGCTCGCCGTGTGCAGGGTTCGGCGCTTTTTCGTAGCGTGCGGAGACAACGCATGACCATTATTGTGAAGGTCGGCGAGGCAGAGACCCACTTTTCCGATCTTCTCGCCAGGGTCGAGACTGGCGAGGAATTCATTATCGCGCGCGATGATGTGCCCATTGCCAAACTCACCCGGATCGAGAGGGCGAATGATCTCGCCGCGGTGCTTGCCGATGCGCGGGCTGCTCGCACTCGGGCGAACTTCATCACCCGAGACGAAATCCTGGAGTGGAGGCGCGCGGGCGTGAGGGACGCATGACGAGGCGCCTGAGCCTCGCCGAGGCGACCGATCTCGCCGAGCGCGCCTGTCGTGCGGCGGGAGCATCCGACGAGGCGGCGCGGTCGCTGGCGCGGGCAACCGTCTCCGCCAACGCCCATGGAAAAGGGTCGAGCGGCTTTTCGCATCTCATGGACTATCTGACCGCCTTGCGGGCGGGACGGATCGTCGGCGACGCCGAACCCGTCGTGACCTCGCCCGCTCCGGCTGCAATCCATTGCGACGCCA
Organism: Hyphomicrobiales bacterium; assembly: GCA_003164825.1. Lineage (GTDB taxonomy): Bacteria > Pseudomonadota > Alphaproteobacteria > Rhizobiales > Beijerinckiaceae > Roseiarcus. Next base: position 9,093 of record PLUH01000183.1, on the reverse strand, counting down.
GGGGCGGGATCGCGCAGCTCGGCTTCGACCTCGCCTTCGACGATCTTCGCCGCCGCGCCGAGACTTTCGGCCTTGCGCTGTTCNNGAGGCCGGCCTGGTCGCGCTCGCTGCGACAAGCGGGCCGGCGCTGATGACGGTCCCCGGGGCGAGAACGCCCGTCTATTGCACCAACCCGATCGCGTTCGCCGCGCCGCTCGATGAAGGCCCGCCGCTGCTCATCGACCAGGCATCGAGCGCGACCGCCTTTGTCGAGCTCAGGCGCTACGCGGATCGCGGCGAGTCCCTGCCCCCAGGCTGGGCGGTCGACGCCGATGGACAGCCGACGACCGATCCGCGCGCGGCGATGCGCGGCGCGCTTCTCGCCTTCGGCGGCGCCCGCGGCGCCAATATCGCGCTGATGGTCGAGGTCATGGCTGCCGGGCTTGGAGGCGCGAACTGGGCCCTCGATGCGCCCTCGTTCCTGACCGGCGATCGCTCGCCCGGCGCCGGCCTCACCGTCATCGCCATCGCGCCCGCCCTGCTCGCGCCTGACTTTCCGCAGCGTCTCAGGCTCCAGCTTGACCGGCTCGCCGCGCTTGGCGTTCATATTCCGGGGCGGCGCGACGCCGTCGCCGAGATCGAATTGCCCGACGCGCTCTTGGCTGAAATTGAACGCGCCGGGGCGCCTTGAAGAGGCTCCGGTCAAACGGCTAGAGCATATTGCATTTGGGTGGAACCAGACNNCCTCGCAATGACGATTCCAAGTTGGAGCAACTTTCTCTAGTGAGCCAACCGTCCAACGGCTATGGAGCGCAAATGGCGAAGCGACTAAGTCGGAGGCGGCTGCTTGAGATCCTCGCCGGACTTCCGTTCGTGAGCGGTCTTGCGCAGAGCGCGTCGGCGGCGACGACGCAGCCGAAAACGCGCGTCCGACCCGGCGACGCAGGATGGCCGTCGGAAGAGAGCTGGGATCAGCTCAATCGCGATGTGGGGGGGCGGCTCATCAAGGTGCGTTCGCCGCTCGCCGCCTGCGTCGGCGCCTCGACGGACCCCGCTTGCGCGCAAGTGTTCAAGGAACTCAAGAATCCCTATTACCTTGGCGACGAGGTCGGGCTGACGCAGTCGCTCGGCTGGGTCGGGGCATGGACGTCGGAGCCAAGCGTCTATGCGGTCGCCGCCGAGACGACGCGGGATGTCGTGGCCGCGGTCAATTTCGCCCGCAAGAACAATCTGCGGCTGGTGGTCAAGGGCGGGGGCCACAGCTACCAGGGCACGTCGAACGCGGCCGATTCGCTGCTGATCTGGACCCGCCACATGAATGCGATCGAAATGCACGACGCGTTTGTCGGCGCCGGCTGCGCAGGAAAATCAGACCCGCAGCCGGCGGTGTCGATCGAGGCGGGCGCATATTGGCGCCAGGCCTATGACGCGGTGACGACCAAGGGCGGGCGCTACGTGCAAGGGGGCGGCTGCATGACGGTGGGCGTCGCCGGCCTGGTGCTCGGCGGCGGCTTCGGCAGTTTCTCCAAAGCCTACGGCATGGCCGGCGCGAGCCTCATCGAGGCCGAGATCGTGACCGCCGACGGCGAGGTCAGAATCGCCAACGCCTGTTCGAATCCCGATCTCTTCTGGGCGCTCAAAGGCGGCGGCGGCGGGTTCGGCGTCGTCACCCGCGTGACCCTCAAGACGCACCCCCTGCCCGAATTCTTCGGCGGCGTGTCCGCGACAATCAAGGCGACCTCCGACGACGCCTATCGCCGCCTCATCGCCAAAACAGTCGAATTCTACGCCCAAGCGCTCTTCAATCTGCATTGGGGGGAGCAGATCGGCTTTGGGCGAGCCGGCGTGGTGGCGATTGCAATGGTCTTCCAGGGGCTAACGAGCCGACAGGCCGCGGATGTCTGGCGTCCGTTTTTCGATTGGGTCTCCGCTTCGCCTCAGGATTTCGCCCTCGTGTCGGCGCCGCGAATCGGCGCGTTGCCGGCCCAGCATTTCTGGGACCCGTCGGTACTCAAGTCGCTCCCGGGACTCGTCCTCGCCGACGATCGCGAGGGCGCACCGGCGGACGATATATTCTGGGCGGGAAATCTCGAGGAGACGGGCGCCGTCTGGTCCGCTTACCAATCCGCCTGGCTGCCCGCGTCCCTCCTCGAGGTGGACCAGCAGGAACGCCTCGTCGACGCGCTTGTCGCCGCCGCTCACCATCGCGTGACGCTGCATGTCAACAAGGGCCTTGCGGGCGCGACCCCGGAAGCCACCGCCTCCGCCAAGGATACGGCGATGAACCCGGCGGTCGTCGACGCCTTCGCGCTCGTGATCAGCGGCGCATTGGGACAGCCCGCCTATCCCGGTGTCGCCGGCCACGAGCCGGACGCGGAGGCAGCACGAAGCCAGTTCGACGCGGTGAACCGGTCGATGAACGAAATCCGCAAGCTCTTGCCCCGCGTCGGCTCCTATGTGTGGGAGACAGACTTCTTCCAGCCGAATTGGCAGGACGCCTTCTGGGGNNCACGGCGTCGGCAGCGAAGACTGGAGCGCCGACGGATTTACGCGGGTGAATTGAGCTCGGCGGAACATGGGAAGCGCGCATGACGGTCACGCCAGGCCGTTCAATCCAATCATTTGTCCTTACACTCTCGCTCGCAATCTCCGCCGCTTGCGTCGCGCATGCGGGCTCGATTTCGACGAACGACCCTCCCGTTGCGGCGCTCGCCGACAGACGGACCGGAGCGATCGCCTTCGAAGCTCTGACGCCCAAAAGCTCCCGCGATCTCGTCCTGCGCAAAACGACCGAAAAATCGGTGATCGCGGGCGTGCTGACCCTGCCGGAATCCGCCGGCGCCGCAGGCGCGCCCCAGGCCAAGGTTCCGGCCATGGTTGTGGTTCATGGCAGCAGCGGCGTGCTCAAGAACGGGTGGGCGTGGGCGAAGCGCTTAAACGACATGGGGATCGCCACCTTCGTCATCGACAATTTCACCGGCCGCGGCGTCAAGGAGACGGCGACCGACCAGTCACGACTGTTGCCGACCGCCGATGCGGCCGGGGCGCTCGCGGCGCTCCGCTTGCTCGCCACTCATCCTCAAATCGACCCGAAGCGGATCGGAGTGATCGGCTTCTCACGCGGCGGATCCGCCGCCATCAACACGGCGCTGGAGCCGATCCGGCTTGCGGTCGTCGATGGCGACCTGCGCTTCGCGGCCCATGTCGCCCTCTATCCCGGATGCGCGGTCCCATACCTCTCCGCCCATCTCGACGGGTCGCCGATCCTCATGCTGCTGGGCGGCAAGGACGACTACACCCCAGCCTCGAATTGCCTCGCCTATGCCGACGAACTGCGCGCGCGGGGCGCCTCGGTCCGGGTTGTGGTCTATCCCGACGCCAATCACGGATTCGACTCCGACGCGCCGCCGCATTTTCGTCCGCAACCGACGACGCTCCACGACTGTCATGGCGAGATTGATCTGGACGCCGGCGCGTTCACGGTTGAGGCCGGCGGCCAAACGTCAAGCGGCGCGGCGGCCGAGGCCGCGCTCAAGCAATGCACCGAGCGCGGCGTCACCGTCGGCGGCGACCCGGAAGCGCGCGAAAAGGCGCCGCAGGAGGTCGCCGATTTTCTCAAGCCGATTTTCGAGCTTGCCCGCTAGCGCAGAACGTTCCAGACATCGCCGCGCTGAGTTCCCACCAAGGCCGCCCATGCCCTATACGCCTTCGCCGACCCGCTACGAGACGATGCTCTTCAACCGCTGCGGCAGGAGCGGGCTCAAATTGCCGGCGATTTCGCTGGGCCTGTGGCACAATTTCGGCTTCGGCAAGTCGGCGGAATCGAAGAGCGCGATCTGCCGCCGGGCTTTCGATCTTGGCGTCACTCATTTCGACCTCGCCAACAATTATGGGCCCCCGCCGGGCGCGGCCGAGATCGCTTTCGGCGACATCCTGCGCGCCGACTTTCGCGGCCATCGCGACGAGCTCGTCGTCTCGACCAAGGCCGGCTATCTGATGTGGCCGGGGCCTTATGGCGAATGGGGCGGGCGCAAAACCATGCTGACGAGCCTCGACCAGAGCCTCAAGCGCATGGGGCTCGACTATGTCGACATCTTCTATTCCCACCGCTTCGACCCCGAGACGCCGCTCGAGGAGACGATGGGCGCGCTTGATTCCGCGGTGCGCCAGGGCAAGGCGCTCTATGTCGGGATTTCCTCCTATAATTCACGCCGCACCAAGGAGGCGGTCGCGATCCTCACGCGGCTCGGGACGCCCTGCCTCATCCACCAGCCGAGCTATTCGATGATCAACCGCTGGATCGAGGACGATCGCCTACTCGACACGCTCGAGGAAGAGGGCGTCGGCGCGATCGTGTTTTCGCCGCTGGCGCAAGGCCTCTTGACCGACAAATATCTGAACGGCGTCCCCGAGGGCAGCCGCGCGACGGCCAGCCATTTCTTCAACAAGGCGATGCTCGCGCCCACGAACATCGAGCGGGCGCGTCATCTCGACGCGATCGCCAGGCGGCGCGGCCAGACGCTCGCCCAGATGGCGTTGGCGTGGACGCTGAGAGACAAGCGCGTGACGTCGGCGCTGATCGGCGCGAGCAGCCCCGAGCAGGTGAACGACAGCGTGAAAGCGCTCGACAACCTTTCGTTCACCCCCGAGGAGCTGAGCGAGATCGACCGCTACGCGGTCGAGGGCGGCGTCAATCTGTGGCGGCAATCCGCCGAGCTCGGCGGTTAGGCGGCCCATGACGTCACGGCGAGCCGCGCCGCGAAAAGCGCCGTCATTGCGAGCGACCCCCGGATCAAGTCCGGGGGGAAGCAATNNTCTCAGGGGAGGAACGTAATGGCAAAGCGCCCGCGCATCGGCGTCGTCGGCTCGAGCAACGTCGATCTCGTCACCTATGTCGACCGCATGCCGGTGTGGGGCGAGACGATCGCCGCGCCGCGGTTCGAGATGAGCCACGGCGGCAAGGGCGCGAACCAGGCGGTCGCGGCGGCGAAGCTCGGCGCGGCCGTCGTCATGGTGTCCAAAGTCGGCGACGACATGCTGAGCGATGGCGTCCTGCAGAATTTCGAGCGCACTGGCGTCGACGCCAGGCATGTGGAGCGCGTCAATGGCCAATCGACCGGCACGGCGACCATTCTGGTCGACAAGTCGGGCGACAATTGCATCCTTATCGTCAAGGGCGCGAACGGCGATCTTGCGCCGGAGGATGTCGAACGCGCCGGCGAGGATCTCGGGTCCTGCGATCTCATTCTCATCCAGCTCGAGGTTCCGCTCGAGACGGTCTACGCGACGCTCGCCTTCGGCAGGCGGCGCGGCGTCAAGACCGTGCTCAATCCCGCGCCCGTTGTCCGTGACCTCGACATCGAGCGGGCGCGCGACGCGAGCTTCCTGATGCCGAACGAGACCGAGCTCGCCATCCTCACCAGGCTGCCGGTCGAGTCGGAAGCCGAAGTCGCCGCCGCGGCGAAGACCCTGGTCGAACGGGGGTTCGAGGCGGTCATCGTCACGCTCGGCGCCCGCGGCGCGCTCATCGCGACACCGGAGGGCGGGCGGCGGATCGCGCCGGTCAAGGTCGAGGCGATCGACACCACCGGCGCCGGCGACGCCTTCATCGGCAGCTTCGCCCGCTACCTCGCCGCCGGCCTTTCCCTCGATGCGGCGCTCGCCCAGGCGAGCCGCTACGCCGCCTTCTCGGTCACCCGGCGCGGGGCGCAGAAGTCATTTGCGACCGAGGCCGAGTTCGAAGCGTTCTGCGCCAAGCTCGGGTGAGAGAACGCGCCGGCGCTCTCGATCCCCCTNNGGAGAGGGTTGGGGTGAGGGGTGCGCGTAGAGCTTCTTCGCAATGTCGACGACAGCCCCTCATCCGGCCGCGCGTGCCGCGCGTCCACCTTCTCCCGCGAGCGGGAGAAGGGAATCGCACTTTTGCACAATTCACCGCGCCATGGTTGACTGACCCTCATGCGCATAGTGGTGCTCGGCGGCGGCGTGGTCGGCGTCACGACCGCCTATCAGCTGCAGCGGGACGGCCACGAGGTCGTGCTGCTCGAACGCAACCCCGAGGTCGCTTCCGGCGCGAGCTGGGGCAACGCCGGCATGATCGCGCCCGGCCATTCCTTCGTCTGGTCCTCGCCGCGTGCGCCGATTATCCTCGCCAAGTCGCTCATGCTCAAAGACCAGGCGCTGCGATTCAGGCTCTCGGCCGATCCGCGGCTCTACGCCTGGACCTGGGGCTTCCTCAAGGAATGCACCGCCGCCAAGGCGCGCCGCAACACCCTGCTCAAGCACCGGCTCGCCGCCTATTCGCAGAAAGTGCTCGATGAGGTCGTCGCCGACGAGGCGATCGACTACGACCGCAACACCCGCGGCATTCTCTACTTCTACCGAGACCAGAAGGCGCTCGACAGCGGCGTCGAGCACATGAAGCTATTGGAGTCGGACGGCCAGGCGATCAAGGTGCTTACCCGCGACCAGGTGATCGCGCTCGAGCCGGGCTTGGCCCACGCCGGGGAGAAGATCGCCGGAGCCATCCTTTGCCCGACCGACGAGACCGGGGATTGCGCNNGTTCTCCGGCGACGCCTATGTGCTGGCGCTCGGCGCCGAGAGCCCCATTCTCGCCCGCAAGCTTGGCCTCCGCTTGCCCATCTATCCGATCAAGGGCTACTCGCTGACCATTCCGATCGGCGCCGCGAAGTCGCCGCCGACGATCGCCTGTCTCGACGAGCATAACCTCGTCGCCATTTCGCGCTTCGGCGACCGCCTGCGCATCACCGCGACGGCCGAATTCGCCGGCTACGACGCGAGCCACAAGCCGTCCGATTTCGCCTTCATGAAGCGGGTGACGCAGGAGCTTTTTCCCGACGGCGCCGAGTACGACCGGGCGCAAATGTGGGCGGGCCTTCGGCCGATGACGCCGACCAATCTGCCGCTCGTCGGCCGGCGGCGGTTCAAGAACCTCATCCTCAATTGCGGCCACGGCCACATCGGCTGGACCATGTCGCACGGCTCGGCGCGCATTGCGGCCGACCTCATCGCCGGCCGGGCGCCGGCAATTCCCCTGGACGGCCTCATGGCCGCCTGAAAGAAGCGAGCGAGCCCCATGTCTCTCGACCTTGCCCGCCCGGCCCCAACGACCATTGATCTCGGCGTTCTTCCCTCCGAGCTCGACGGCGGTCTCGGCTGGCGCGCGGCGATCGGCCTCGTCGTTCTGGCGACCGACCAGACGATGGAGCACGAGTTCCGCGCCCTCATCAATCTGCCCGGCGTCGCGTTCTACGAGTCGCGCGTCTTCAACGACGCCGAGATCCGGCCCGACACCCTGCGCGCCATTGGGCCGAGGATCGCGCCGAGCGTCGCGCTGATTCTGCCGGGCCTGAAGCTCGACGTGGTCGCGTTCGGCTGCACCTCGGCGACGATGACCCTCGGCGAAGCGGCGGTGTTCGACGAAATCCATAAAAGCCGCCCAGGCGTCGCCTGCACGACCCCGGTCACCGCCGCGCTCGCCGCCTTCCGCGCGTTTGGCGCAAAGTCGATCGGGCTCCTGACCCCTTATGCGCCCGAGATCAACGCCTCGCTCATCGCCAATTTCCGCGCCCGCGGAATCGATGTCGCCGCCGCCGCCACCTTCGACCGCCGCGACGACCGCGACGCCGCGCGCATTTCCGTCGCCTCGATCGAAGCGGGGATCGTCCGCCTCGCCAAAGCGCCCGGCGTCGAGACGATCTTCGTCTCCTGCACCAGCCTGCGCGTCGCCGAGGCGACGGCGAAGCTCGAGCGCCTCGCCGGCGTTCCGGTCACCTCCAGCAACCACGCCATGGCCTGGCATTGCCTGCGGCTCGGCGGCGTTGCAGACCCGTTGCCCGCTTCCGGCCGCTTGTTCGAACTGCCGGCTTAACCCCCTCTCCCGTTCACGGGAGAGGGCCGGGGTGAGGGGAGGCGCAGCATAAACCGGAACCATGCGGAGGCGCGATTTTCATCTCTTGGCAAGCAGCGACTCGACCAGCGTTGTCACTTTCCTCACGTCCTCCGAGCGTTCAAGCTTGTTGACGAGCTTGACAAGGTCTTCGGCGGGATGCGGGCGCTCCGGGTCGCGGTAAAGCAAATCCGGGATTGTCACGCCGTAAAGTTCCTTCATTTGCTGCAAATGGATTTGGTCGTAAGGAACCAGGTGACGCTCGATCCGGCTGATTGCCGTGGGATCAATCTTCATTTTCTTTGACACTTGCGCCAGCGTGAATCGCCTCGCCTTGCGCCATGCCTGAAAATACGTCGCCTCAAGCTTGAGGCCTTCCGGCCGCCTGCGTCGAGACATCCCAATCAACTCCTAGCCCGGCTACTTGCCCGAGAACGACTCGTCGCTGAACGGTGAGGTCTCGATCGGCGACAATCGCGGCTCCCGAATCTTGATGAAGCCGAAACCAGTCGCTTCATGGCACGAGTTGCACGCGGCCGTCAGCTTGGAAAAGGCCTTCACGAACTTGGCGCTGTCTTTCGCCTTGATGGCTCCTTCGAGGTCGTCGGCCGGCGGCGTCATCGATGACATATCCGATTTGGAATTGTCCGGATGAAGCTTCCTCGCATCGACGATATTGGCTCGGATCTGGGCCAATTCATAATCGGCCAGCGGCCAGTTTTGCACCGCGCCCGCGTACCACAATTTGAAATGCCCGAGTTGAGTCACCATCATCAAGGTGTTGAGCCGCGGCACGTAGTGATCTTGCGAGCGTTCCTGCGAGTTTTCTGGCTTTTGCTCCTGAGCCATAACCGGCAAGGATGCGGCCACGCACAGGATGGCGACCGCCGCAAAATGCTTCATCGTCGACATCGCGTATTCTCCGGATCGCCGCCAAACCTCGCGCCGGCTGGCTCTCGATCGACATTCGGCGATGACCGCGAGGTCAGAAGTGCCCGAAGTTCGGGTCTCTGACAAGCCCGAAGCGGCGTAACCTTCGCGCGAGCCTGCCGCGCCCGCTCCTTATGGCGCGAGCTCAAAGACCAGCGTTTCTGGCGCTGAGCCGAGCCAGCGCCGACCAGTCCGAATCGCCTTCCCCTTGCGCCACACCGGCGAGGAAATGATCGTGAACCAGGCTCGCGGCCGGCATCGGCGCGGCGAGCGCGTC
>PLUH01000221.1 GCA_003164825.1 Hyphomicrobiales bacterium | reverse complement strand
TCATTCGCCCTCCCCGCGCGGACCGGCGCGGAAACGGCGCACGTAGTCGGCGTTATAGAGTTCGCTGTCGCGAAAATCGTCGGCGCCGAGCGCCGGGCCGACGAGGATCAGCGCCGTGCGCTCGATCGGCGCCGCGCTCAGCGCGCCGGCAAGTTCGCCGAGCGTTGCGCGCACGATGCGCTCGTCCGGCCATGAGGCTCGCGCGACGACCGCCGCCGGACAATCGGCGCCGTAGAACGGCGTCAGCTCGGCGACCACGCGCTCAAGCGAATGGATCGACAGGTGGATCGCCAAGGTCGCGCCGGTCGCGGCGAAATGGCCAAGCGTCTCGCGCTCGGGCATCGGCGAGGCGCGGCCGGAGGTGCGGGTGAGGACCAGCGATTGGGCGAGGCCGGGCAGCGTCAATTCGCGCTTAAGCGAAGCGGCGGCGGCGGCGAAAGCCGGCACGCCGGGCGTGATCGTGTAAGCCACCCCTGCTTGGCTCAAGCGCCGCAATTGCTCGCCCATGGCGCTGAAGATCGAGAGATCGCCCGAATGGAGCCGGGCGACGTCCTCGCCCCTTGCGGTCGCTTCGACGCAGAGCGCAACGATCGCGTCGAGATCGAGCGGCGCGGTGTCGACGATCCGCGCCCCCGGCGGGCAATGATCGAGCAGCGCCGGCGGGACGAGCGAGCCGGCGTAGAGGCAGACCGGGCAGCGGGCGACGAGATCGCGCCCGCGCACGGTGATGAGATCGGGGGCGCCGGGCCCGGCGCCGATGAAGTGCACCGTCATCGTCGCTCCGGGGAAAGAGCGAGGGCGCAGGTCGCGCCGTCGGCCGCAAGCCGCGGCGAAAGCAGCCGCCCGCCGGCGCCCGCGCCGGCTAGCGCCGCGGCCTCGGCGATGTTGGGCGCGCCGAACCGCGCTCGCGCCGCCGCCGAAGGCGTGACGATGCGTTCCGCCTGCGCCTCGAGCGCTTCGAGCGGCAACGGCGTCAGGGCCACGCCGAGAAGGCGCGCAGCCTCGACGAGGCCGGGTTCGCCAGCCTTGGCCGCGAGCGTAAACATCCGCCGCTCGCCCTTGGGCGCGCCCGCTTCCGCGAGCGCGCGGCGCACCAGCGCGGCGACCGCTTCGCCGGCGACGCCGGCGCGGCAGCCGACGCCGATCGCGACCAGAGGTTGATCTGAACCAGATGCGTCATTGCGAGCCACAGGGCGTCGAGAGACGCCCGTCCTTCCGGACGGGCTACGGCGAAGCAATCCAGGGGAACGTAGGGCGGCGAGGCGACTCTGGATTGCTTCGTCGCCATAGCCCGTCGAAAGACGGGCGTTCTTCCGACCGCCCTTTGGCTCCTCGCGATGACGATCCAACGACGGCGCACCTTGTTCAGGCGCCTTCCGGGTCATGACTTTACCAGCCGCCACTGCACGACCGGCATCGCCGCGCGCCAGCCGGAAAAGCGCCCGACGGGCTCGGCATGCGCGACCGCGATTTGCGTCAGCTCCCCGCCGTGACGGGCGCGCCAGTCGACTAAAGCCGCCTGCGTCTCGAGCGTCACCGCGTTGACGACCAGCCGTCCGCCGGGCGCGAGCGCGACGATCGCACCCTCGATCATTTGCGGCGCGCCTGCGCCGCCGCCGATGAAGATCGCGTCCGGCGTCGGCAAGTCCGCCAGCGCTTGCGGCGCTTCGCCGGTGACGACCGAGAGGGCGGGAACGCCGAAGGTCAGCGCGTTTCGCGCTGCGCGAGCGGCCCGGTCGTGGCGGGCCTCGATCGCGACCGCGCGATTGGCGGGGTCGGCGAGCATCCATTCGATCGCGACCGACCCGGAGCCCGAGCCGACGTCCCACAGCAGTTCGCCGCGCGCGGGCGCGAGCTGCGATAGGGTCATGGCGCGGATCTCGCGCTTGGTGATCTGCCCGTCATGCTCGAACCAGTCGTCGGGCAGCCCGGCCGAGCGCGGCAGAATGCGTGCGCCGCGGTCGACGACGACTTCGAGCGCGATGGTGTTCAAGGCGGCGACGTTGTCGAGCGCGTAGGTTTGCGCCTCGGTCGTGCGAACCCGCTCGCTTAGGCCCCCCATCGCCTCGCAGACCGTGAGCNNGCGTCGTCCCAGGAGAGCGCCAGAATGCGGGCGCCCGGCTGCAGATGGGGGATGATCGCCTCGAGCGGCCGGCCGTGCAGCGTGAGCCGCGCGCAATCCTGCTGGCTCCAGCCGAGCCTGGCGGCGGCGAGCGCGAAGGCGGAGGGCGCCGGGACGCAGATCATCTCGTCGGCGGCGAAGCGGCGCATCAGCATCGCGCCGACGCCGAAAAAGAACGGGTCGCCGGTCGCGAGCACGCAGACGGACTGGCCGCGATGGGCTTCGATGACCTCGAGCGCGTTCTCGATCGGCGACGGCCAGACGAGCGTCTCGGCGCTGAGCGGCCCGGCCAGAGCCAGATGGCGCCGGCCGCCGACGACGAAGGCCGCTTGCGCGACGAGCCGCCGCGCGGCAGGAGAAAGGCCGTCGACGCCGTCCTCGCCGATGCCGACGACGGCGAGCCAGCGTTCCCTCACCACGGAGCCGCCCCCTGAAGCGCCTTCGCCTCATCATTCTCGGCGGCGCGTCGGAAGCGAGCGCGCTGGCGCGGCGGATCGCCGATGACCCCGAGGTCGAGGCAATCCTCTCGCTCGCGGGCGCGACGGCCAACCCCGCGCCGGCGCCGATCCCGTTGCGCATCGGCGGCTTCGGCGGCGCCGCGGGCCTCGCCGCCTATCTCGCGGGCGAGCGCATCGACGCCGTCATCGACGCCACCCATCCGTTCGCGTCCCGCATGTCGGCCAACGCCGTCGCCGCCTGCCGCGCCGCCGATACGCCGCTCGTCGTCTTCACCCGCCCGCCCTGGACGCGGGAGCCCGGCGACCGATGGATCGAGGTCGCGACCGTGGAGGACGCGGCCGAGGCGCTGGGGGCCAAGCCGCGAACGGCGTTCCTCACCCAGGGGCGGCTGCAACTCGCCGCTTTCGCGCGCATGGCCCAGCATCGGTACATCGTGCGGGCGATCGACCGGCCGGCGGAGATCGACGCCCTGCCCTTCTGCAAGCTGATTCTCGCGCGCGGTCCGTTCTCGTTCGCCGACGAGCTCGAGCTGATGAAACGCGAGCGGATCGACGCGCTGGTGACCAAGAACAGCGGCGGGCGCGCGACCTACGCCAAGATCGAGGCGGCGCGCATGCTCGGGATCGAGGTCGTCATGGTGCGCCGGCCGCCCGCGCCGGAAGCGCCGACTGTTTTCTCGCTCGACGAGGCGATGGCGTGGATCCGCGCGCGTCGCTAGAGGCGCGCCGCGTGCGGCCCCCTCCACCATGCTTCGCA
>PLUH01000171.1:1194-21269 GCA_003164825.1 Hyphomicrobiales bacterium | reverse complement strand
GTTCTCGTCGCCCGTCAGCCGCTCGCTGCGCCTGAGCGCCGCTTCAGCCTCCTCGCGCGCCCGCGCCAGCAGGCCGCCGTGGATGTCGAGCCGGGCGAAGCGGAAGCCCGGCGCGCCGGCCTGCCGGGCCCCGAGCACGTCGCCCTCGCCGCGCAGCCTCAAATCCTCCTCGGCGATGCGGAAACCGTCCTCGGTCTCGCGCAACGTCTCGAGCCGCGTCCGCGCCGCTTCGCCGAGCGGGCCCCTATAGACGAGCAGGCACGACGAGCGGCCCGCGCCGCGCCCGACCCGGCCGCGTAGCTGGTGCAATTGGGCCAGCCCGAACCGTTCGGCATGCTCGACGATCATGATCGTCGCCTCGGGCACGTCGACGCCGACCTCGACGACCGTGGTGGCGACCAGAATCTTCGTCTGCCCGCGCTCGAAGCGCTCCATCGCCGCATCCCGCTCGGCGGCGGTCATCTTGCCATGCACGAGGCCGACAGCGCGACCGAAGATGGCGGTGAGCGCCGCCGCGCGCTCCTCGGCCGCCGCCGCGTCGAGGGTCTCGCTCTCATCCACCAGCGGGCAAATCCAATAGGCGCGCGCCCCCGCGGCGGTCGCCTGCCCGAGGCGCCCGACGACCTCGCCGAGCCGTTCGATCGGCAGGACGCGGGTGTCGATCGGCTGGCGCCCGGGCGGCTTCTCGCGCAGGGCAGAGACATCCATGTCGCCGAAATAGGCGAGCACCAGCGACCGCGGGATCGGGGTCGCGGTCATGTGCAAGGTGTGCGGCGCACGGCTCTTCGAACGGAGCGCGGCTCGCTGCGCGACGCCGAATCGATGCTGCTCGTCGACCACCGCAAGCCCGAGATCGGCAAACGCGACACTCTCCTGAATGAGCGCATGGGTGCCGACGGCGATGTCGATTTCGCCTTCCGCCAGCGCGGCAAGCGTGGCGCGGCGCGCCGGCGCCCGGTCGCGGCCGGTGATGAGCTTGATGCGCAACCCGATCCGCTCGGCGAGCGGGGCCATGCGCTCGTAATGCTGGCGGGCGAGGATTTCGGTCGGCGCCATCATCGCCGCCTGCCGTCCCGCTTCGACCACGTCGGCCATCGCCATCATCGCGACCACCGTCTTGCCCGATCCGACGTCGCCCTGCAGGAGCCGGAGCATCCGCTTTTCGGCCTTGAGATCGGCGCGGATGTCGTCGATCGCCTGCTGCTGCGCCTGGGTCAGCGCAAACGGCAGCGCGGCTTCGAGATGGCGCCCCAACGCGCCTTCGGCGCGGTGCGCGCGGCCGGGAATGACGCGCATCCGCGCCCGCATGAGGAGCAACGCGAGCTGGTTGGCGAGCAGTTCGTCATAGGCGAGGCGGGTCGCCGCCGGACCAGCCGGGTCGACGTCCTCGGGCCGGAGCGGGCGGTGCATCGCGCCAAGCGCCTCGGCGAAGCCAGGCAGTCTGAGCCGGTCCATGGTCTCGTCGCCGATCCATTCGGGCAGTCGCGGCAGGCGATTGAGCGCAGCCTCGGCGGCGCGGGCGACGGTGCGCAGGTAGAGGCCCTCGGTCAGCCCGTAGACCGGCTCGACCGACGGCAGGCGGGCGAGCTCCTCGGCGTCCATCACCCGGTCGGGATGGACGATCTGCCGCCGGCCGTCCCAGAGTTCGAGCTTGCCCGAGATCCAGCGCTTGGCCCCGATCGGCAGCTTTGAGCGCACCCATTCGTGGTTGGCGAGGAAGAAGACAAGCTCGACGTCGCCGGTGTCATCCTCGACCAGCACCTTGAACGGCGCCCGCGAGCGCGCGTTCGGCGGCTGGCGATGCTCGGTCACAATCGCCTCGATGGTCACGATCGTGTCGGGAACGGCGTCGCGGATCTTGGGCCGCGCGCGCCGGTCGACGGTCGCCTGGGGCAGATGGAAGAGGACGTCGATGACCCGCGCGCCTTGGGCTTTATCGAGCAGGCGATCGAACAATTTGGCGTTCTTCGGCCCGATCCCCGGCAGCGAGCCGGCGGGCGCGAACAGCGGGTCAAGCAGGGACGGACGCATCAAGCGCCTTATAGCAAAGTTGGGCGTGATGGCCTGGCGCGGCGGGTCGGTCGCTTCGTCGGTGAAGTCCGGTCAAGATAATTTGATGATGCACTGCAGCATCGAGCGCTTATATGTTGGACAACGCTGACAGCCCTTCGCCAGGGCGACGGCGATTCGCCGTCGAGAAAGGGGCGCAGCGATTCAATTGCTGGCTCGAGGTCCATGACAGCCGTCGTCCGGTTAGCGCTCGCGCGTCCCTACACGTTCGTCGTGATGGCGATTCTGGTGATGATTTTCGGCGCGCTGTCGGCGATCCGGACCCCCACTGACATCTTTCCCAATATCGGCATCCCGGTCATCTCGGCGGTGTGGAGCTATACCGGCCTCTCGCCGGATGACATGGCCGGCCGGATCGTCACCCCATACGAGCGAACGCTCTCGACCACCGTCAACGACATCGAGCATATCGAGTCGCAGTCGTTTCCCGGCATGGGCGTCATCAAGATCTTCTTCCAGCCGAGCGTGAACATCGACGCCGCACAGGCGCAAGTCACGTCGATTTCGCAAACAATTCTCAAGCAGCTTCCCCAGGGGGCCACGCCGCCGATCATCCTGGCCTACAACGCCTCGAGCGTTCCGATCATCCAGTTGGCGTTGTCCAGCGACTCGCTTTCTCAGGTCGAGCTCTTCGATCTCGCCCAGAACTTCATCCGGCCGCAGCTCACCACGGTCGCGGGCGCCCAGCTTCCGTACGCCTATGGCGGCGCGACGCGCCAGGTGCAGATCGACCTCGACCAGAATGCGCTGCGCGCCCACAATCTCTCAGCTACCGATGTCGGTAACGCGCTCGCCCTGCAGAACCAGATCAGTCCGGTCGGCACGGAGAAAATCGGGAATTACGAATTCACCGTCGACCTCAATGATTCGCCCAAGGCGGTCCCGGACTTCAACAACATCCCGGTCAAGGTGGTCAATGGCGCGGTCGTGTTCATGCGCGACGTCGCCTACGTCCACGACGGTTCGCCGCCGCAGACCAACGTCGTCCAGCTCGACGGGCGCAAGGGCGTGCTGATGTCCGTTCTCAAGATCGGCTCGGCGTCCACGCTCGACATCATCTCCGGCATCAAGGCGCGCCTCCCGGCGATCGAGGCGACGCTCCCTCCCGGCGTCAACCTCAAGTTCGTCGCGGACCAGTCCGACTTCGTCAAGTCTTCGGTTACCGCCGTCGTGCGCGAGGGATTGATCGCGGCCTCGCTCACCGGCTTGATGATCCTCGTGTTTCTCGGCAGCTGGCGATCGACCCTCATCATCACGGTCTCGATCCCGCTTGCGGTCTTGAGTTCGCTGATCGCGCTTTCCCTGCTCGGCCAGACCATCAATGTCATGACCCTCGGCGGCCTTGCGCTCGCGGTCGGTATTCTCGTCGACGATGCGACGGTGACCATCGAGAACATCAACCGCCATATGGAGGAGCTTGGCGAGGACATCCTGACCGCCATCACCCACGGCGCGAAGGAAATCATGCCTCCCGCGACGGTCGCCTTGTTTTGCATCTGCATCGCCTTCGCGCCTCTCCTCGCGCTCGGCGGCGTCGCGGGCTATCTCTTCCGTCCGCTCGCGATGGCGGTCGTCTTCGCGATGATCGCCTCCTACATCCTTACCTATACGCTCGTGCCGACGATGGCGCATTTCTTGCTCGTGAGTCAGCATCGTCTTCACGCGGCGGGTCACGAGGAGGGCGAGGCGCCCCGCGCCGGGCTGTTCGGCCGCCTTCAGCAGGGCTTCGAGCACTATTTCGAGCGCTTTCGCGAAGGATATCTGGGGATTCTGGGACTGGCGCTGCGGCGCCGTTTCATCTTCACCGGCGGCTTCCTTTGCGTCGTCCTGCTGTCGCTCGGACTCGCCCCATTCCTGGGCCAGGACTTCTTTCCCTCGGTCGACGCCGACGCGATCAAAATCCACATGAGGGCGCCGACAGGAACGCGCATCGAGGAAACGACGCGGCTGACCGATCAG
This sequence comes from Hyphomicrobiales bacterium, assembly GCA_003164825.1. Lineage (GTDB taxonomy): Bacteria > Pseudomonadota > Alphaproteobacteria > Rhizobiales > Beijerinckiaceae > Roseiarcus. The sequence continues at coordinate 17,240 of PLUH01000171.1, read as the reverse complement.
GTCGAACAGAAGATTCGTTCGATCATTCCGCCTGACCGGGTCGCGAGCATCGTCAACAACATCGGCCTGCCGGCGAGCGGCATCAATCTCTCGTACCAGAACACGGGAACGATCGGCGTCTTCGACGCCGACATGCTCGTGAGCCTGCGCGAGGGCGCGACCCCGACCGACGCTTACGTGAAGGCGCTGCGCGAGCAACTCCCAAAGACGTTTCCAGGCGCGACTTTTTCTTTCCTGCCTGCGGATATGGTCAGCCAGATTCTCAACTTCGGCTCTCCCGCGCCGCTCGACGTCCAGATCGCCGGCAATGACGTCAACGCCAGCCGCGCCTTCGCCAACAAGCTTCTGGCGAAGATTCGCCGTGTTCCCGGAATCGCCGACCCGCGCATCCAGGAAGCCTTCCAGGACCCTGCGCTCCGGGTCGAGTTCAACCGAGAATTCGCCGGCGTCGTGGGGCTCACCGAGAACGACGCCTCGACCAGCCTTCAGACGACGCTCTCAGGCAGCACCCAGACGGCGCCGACCTACTGGTTGAGCCCGACGAACGGCGTCTCCTACGCCGTCTCGGTCCAGACCCCGCAATATGGCATCGATACGCTCGGCGACCTCAAATACGTGCCGCTCGCCGCCGCCAATTCGACCCAGCTGCTCGGCGGTCTCGCGACCTTTTCGCCGGAGCCGCTCGACGCCATTGCTTCGCATTACGACATTCGCAGCATTGTCGATATCTACGCGACCACCCAGGATCGCGATCTCGGTGGCGTCGCCGCGGACGTGCAGAAGATCGTCGACGACGCCCGCGGAGAGCTTCCCAAAGGGTCGACCGTCACGATCCGCGGTCAGGTGGCGACCATGTTGAGCGCCTACCAGCAGCTCATGATCGGCCTGGCGTTTTCAGCCGTGCTGATTTATCTCCTGATCGTCGTCAACTTCCAGTCCTGGCTCGACCCGTTCGTCATCATCACCGCGCTTCCGGCGGCGCTGGCCGGCATCGTGTGGATGCTGTTCCTCACCTACACCAACCTGTCCGTTCCCGCGCTGACCGGGGCCATCATGTGCATGGGCGTGGCGACGGCGAACAGCATCCTCGTCGTCAGCTTCGCGCGCGAGCAAATGCTGGAGGGGAAGGGCGCGGTGGAGGCCGCGCTCGCGGCCGGCGCCACGCGCTTCAGGCCGGTGCTGATGACCGCGCTNNCCGAACTCGCCGCTGGGGCGCGCCGTTATCGGCGGTCTCATGTTCGCGACTGTCGCGACGCTGTTGTTCGTGCCGACCGTGTTCTCGATCGTGCACCGGCTTCATCCAAGCAAAGACAAGGCCGATGCGGTGGAGCCGTTTGCTGGCCTGCCTTCTCCCGCCTGATCCGGAGCGCCTTTCATGTCCTCTGAATCTTCCGTCACTCCGCCCAAGACGCATCGCGTTTTGATTTTCGTCATCGTTCTCGGGATTGGCGCCATCGGCCTCGCGGTGTCGGGCATTATGGACCGCGCCAGGAGCAAACAGGAGGTCGCGGCCTGGACCAACGCGCAGACCGTTCCGACCGTGCGTGTTGTGCGGCCCGAGCGTGGTTCCGGAGAACAGGAACTGATTTTGCCGGGCAACGTCGCCGCGTTCATCACCGGCTCCCTCTATGCGCGCGCGAGCGGCTATATCACCGCCTGGAACAAGGACATCGGCGCCCGCGTGACGAAGGGCGAGATCCTGGCGGCGATCTCGGCGCCGGATCTCGATCAGCAGCTCGAACAAGCCAAGGGACAGTTGGTCCAGCTCCAGGCGGCGGTTCAACAGGCGCAGGCCAACGCCGATCTCGGCCACGTGACCGACCAGCGGACCTCGCAGCTCGTCGCTCAAGGCTGGCAGAGCAAGCAACAAGGCGACACCGACCGCTTGAACGCAGCGTCCCTGGCCGCGGCGGTGTCGGTCGCCAAGGCCAACGTCGTGGCGCAGCAGGCCGCGGTGAGCCGGCTCGAGGAACTCACCGGCTTCGAACAGATCAAGGCGCCCTTCGACGGCGTGGTGACGGCGCGCAACGTCGATATCGGCGATCTGGTCAACGCGGGGGGCAACACTGGACGCGCCCTGTTCCAGGTCGCCGACATCTCCCGCATGCGCATTTACGTGAATGTTCCCCAGGCCTTCCTCGAGGATCTTGCGCCGGGGATCAAGGCCACGCTGCATCTGCCCGGCCAGAAGGAGACNNGGAAAGCTTTGGCCCGGCGCCTTTGCCGAAGTCCACTTCCACATTCCAGCCGATCCGAACACGCTGTCCATTCCGCTGACCGCGCTCGTTTTCGGCGCTCAAGGCATGCGGGTCGCGGCGCTCGACGCCGAAGACAAGGTCGCATTGAAACCCGTTGTTGTTGGCCGCAATCTCGGCAATCGCGTGGAGATCGAATCCGGCCTCGCGCCATCCGACCGGCTCGTCGACAGCCCGCTCGAATCGACCCAGAACGGCGACGCGGTGAATATCGCCAACGCGGACGCGAAACCGGTCGCTCCAGAGTCAACGGCAAGCGCGAGACCCGCGCCGGGCAAACGGCCGAACCTCTGAGCTTTTGATGCGTGGGCGCCATGCGTCTCGCCACCCTCGGTGCGCGCATTCTGCATTGGCGTGGAATCGACGATAGCCATTGGCGCCCCCGTCCCCGCAAAGGGGGGAGGGGGCGGTTGGCGGACGATCTGCCGACGACGAGCCGGCCACGGGTTCAACTTTGCGCCCGTTCAATCCGGCAGGACGAGGAAGCCAGCGCGCGGGAAATGCACCACGATCTCCCCCACCCGCTCGTCGATGCGGCGGATCCCGATGTGCTGCGCTGACAGCGAGACGATTTCGCCCAAGACTTCGACTTTTCCATAGTCGTCGGGCACGACGAGCACCCTGTCGCCGACCTTCCGGCCGTTCGGATCGTCGGGATCGCTCTCGGCGACCGTCTCCGGGCTCGCCTTCGCCGCGACGGCGAGGGCCTCCTCGGCCGACATTTCCTCGCGGCGCCCGTGCCCGACCGCTCGCATCCGGCTCTCCCATTCCGCGACGCGCGGCAGGTGAGCGAAGATTCTGTCGAGTCCGGCGACGGCTTGATCCTGCGTCGAGACGAGACTCGACCGCACGTACCAGACGTTCATGTAGGCGCTGACGTCGGCGAGGCTGAAATCCCCGAGGAGCCATGTCCGCCCGTCGCTGAGCTGCGCCTCGATCCAGCCAAGATGGGCGCGAAGCTGATCGCGCATCTGCGGAATCGCCGCCCGCATCCTCTCGACGTCGAAGCTGGCCCCGCGGAGCCGGCTGCGATCCTCGACAAACTCCGGCGGAACCTTGGCGCCGAGGGTCCCGAACACGAGACTGACGGCGTTCTGAAACAACGTGCGGTCGGTCCACAGCGCCAGCGCCCACGCAACGCCGGCGCCGCCTGACGGAAACAGGGTCGGCGAGGGAAACCGGCGCTCGATCTCGCGGATGATGATCTGGGTGTCGCAGAACACGTCGGCGCCGATCTGCATCACCGGCGTGCGGCGGTAGCCTCCGGTCAGCGGCATCAAATCCGGCTTCGGCATGATCCGCGGAATGCGCACCGATCGCCAGGAAATCCCCTTGAAGCCGAAGATCACCCGGATCTTCTCCGAGAACGGCGAGGCGTCGAAATGATGCAGAATGGTCGGATAAGCCATGACGCGATCAGCGCTCGAGCGCCCGAATGATGACAGACTGAACCCGCTGCCCGCGGGGCGGGTCTTCAATTTGGCCGATCACGGCGCCGCGCTTCCCAGCTTGGCTGGGGAAGGTGGCCCCGTAGGGCGTCGAGAGACGCCCGTNNATGGGGTGCGGAAAGCAGGGCTCGATTGATCCAGGTTCGCACTGACCATTCTGCAATCCAACTTGCGTCGGCGTCGGCGGACCATGCCCCATCCGGCGCCAGTAGCCCGTCCGGAAGGACGGGCGTCCTTTCCGTACGCCCTATGCGCCGCCTTCCCCAGCGCAGCTGGCGAAGGACGCCGTCCCGCCGGTCGACCGCGTTCCCGATCGGCCTAGCTCCGCCTGAAGCCGCCGTGATAACCGCCGCGATAACCGCCGCGGTAGCCGCCATGGCCATAGCCGCCGCGATAATAGCCGGCGCGGCGATAGACGCCGCCGCGATAGACGCCTCCTCCATAAAAGCCGGTGCGGTATCCGCCGTAATAGCCGCTGCCATAGCCATAGCCGCCGCCATAATAGCCGCCGCCGTAGTACGGCGCGCCGTAATAGCCGCCGGCATAGAACGGCGCTACATAACCGGCGGAGGGGTAAACTGTCGTCGGCTCGCAACCCGCGAGCGCGACGGCGAGTCCCGCGACGGCTGCGCACAATAGAACCCTACTCCGAACCATGGCTCTCACTCCCCTGCGCGACCGATCGCGACCTGCGGTCCGCTGCGATGGAGCTTAGCCCGAACGGCCCTTCCCGTCGATCGTTCCCGCCTCACCACCGATCGCTCTTTACGACTTGGTGAACGTCAAGCGGCAGGCGCGCCGTTCGTTGCGCATGCCTGAGCCGCTATGAGCGTCGAAATGGACGTTGGCGGTGTATCGGATCGGCGACCCCGGACGTTCGTGGTAAAGCGTCATCTCCTCGGGCCCCGTTCTACCAACCATTGTCAGCACCGCCTGGCCGTCGGGACGGATGCGTCCGCTTAAGGTCCCTGTCCCGGGGGTGGTCGGCGATTGGTAGTGGCCGCTGAGGACGCCAGAGACGACTTGAGCCGAAAAGCGCCAGTTGTAGCCCCTCACGTCGCCGACATCCGGACAGTCGACCTCGACGCTCCACGCCCCATCGAACGGCCCCGCGCCCGCGGCGACCCCACGTTCGGCGGGCGGCAGCGCCAACGCAAGGCCGACCGTCGCCGCCGTCGTGATGATCGACATTTTCCTCATCTTCACGCCCCTTCGTGGCGCCGCCGTCGCCGCAATGGTATGCCGGAGCGGTATCAATCGCCAGGACCTCAGCGCGCGGCACAGGGGGATTCATGTCGCTTCTCGACCGCATCAACGCAAACCCGCTGCCGTTCGCCCAACTGCTCGGGATCGAGTTCATAATGGTCGAAGAGGATGCCCTTTCCGCGCGGATGACGATCCGGCCGGAACTGTGCACGCTCGGGGACATCGGCCATGGCGGGGCGATCATGAGCTTTGCCGACACCCTCGGCGCCGCCGCCGCCTTCGTCACTCTTCCGCCGGAGGCGAAGGGAACGACCACAGTCGAGAGCAAGACCAATTTCGTCGCCGCCGCGCCGGCCGGCGCGACCGTCATTGGCCGCACCTCGCTCGTTCATCGCGGCAAGAGAACCTCGATCTGGCAGACGCTGGTGGCGACCGAGGAAGGCAAGCTCGTCGCGCTGACGGTGCAGACCCAGATGACGCTGTGAAACGGCCTTGTTGTCTCCCGGCAGGAACTTGGCCTAAGCGAACCAATCGCGGTTGATCATCAGGCCTTGACCGGGAAAGAGCGGAAAGGCCGCCCAGTCGGGATGCGCCGCGGTGAACTCACGCACCGCCCTAACAACCCCGTCGACGCTGCGAAGATAGTCGTCGAAAACAACCACCGATCGATCGATGAGTCGCGGCCGCAAATAGTCCAGAGTTTTCGCGGTCGACTCGTAGAGGTCAGTATCAACGTGTACGAAAGATATATTTGAAATTTCTATATTTTCGGCGCTTTCCGGGAAATAGCCTCGGACCCAGCGCACGTCCCTCCCTTTGCCCGCCCAAGGCGCCTGGACGGATTCAAAACTTGTGTCCGTAAACTGCTCCCTTTTAAAATGGCGATCGGCGCCCGGATCTATTTTCAGATCGCCGAATCCTTCGAATGTGTCGCACACGAATATCGGACGGGTTGGGCAGGAGTTGGAAATATGAAGCGCCCCACCGCCTTTGTACGAGCCAATCTCAATCAGCGATCCGGACGGATTGCTCGCCCGACATAACATCCACAAATTCGCCAGCCGAGCCGTGTCCAACAACGTGATCCCGCTGACCTCCTTGACCGAAGCCTGGAAAGCAGGGTCATCGAGAATCTCCACGTAGTTTTCATCGATTGGTTTCGCGAGTTTGCTCCGCCGAAGTTTGACGACGTCATATCCGAAGCCTTGGAAGGCTGACTTGATAAGACGCTTGATTCCAGTGGTTTCGATCTGTGCGTTCATTCCGTTCGGCAACTTCCAGCCGGCTCGATTGTTCCGCTGGGGAGAGGACCGGCCACAAGAATTTGCTTGCGAATATCAGAATTTCGTGATATGGCTTTCTCATTCCCAGGATCTGACCCGGACCACGCAGGTCGGCGGCGGGCAAGGAGATGAGGGAGAACTGCTGCCGGAAATCCGGCATAACCTATTGAAGCCTCAGGTTTCGCGGAAGAAACTCAATTTGGTTTTCGTTGCCGCGGATTTGGTTTTTGTTGCGCCGGGCTTGGTTTTTGTTGCGGTTCGCCTTGGATTTTGTTGCGCCGGCCTTGGATTCCATCGCGGTGGCATAATGAACATAACGTGTCAGTATGATGTGGCGGCCGGTCCCGCGGCGGCCTGAGCCAGCGCCACGAACCCGGCGACGTCGACCTCCTCCGCCCGCATCGTCGGCTCGAGCCCGGCCGCGGCGAGGAGCGCAGGAAGGTCGAGCCCGCGGGCGGCGGCGAAGGCTTTCAGCGACTGGCGCAGCATCTTGCGCCGCTGGCCGAACGCGGCCCGGGTCAGCGTCGAGAGCGTCGCAGCGTCGCACGGCTTCGGGCGTTGGCGCGGGATCAACTCGATGAGGCTCGAGGTGACCTTCGGCGGCGGCGTGAAAGCGGCGGGCGCGACGTCGAAGAGGATCCGCGCCTCCGTCCGCCACCCCGCGAGCACCGCGAGGCGGCCGTAGTCGGCGCGCTCGGCCGGGGTCGCGACGATGCGACGCGCCACCTCGCGCTGGAACATCAGCGTGAGCTTGTCATAGAACGGCGGCCACGGCTCCGCCTCGAGCCAGCCGGCGAGCAGAGCGGTTGCGATGTTATAGGGCAGGTTGGCCGCGATCCTCAGAGGCGCGCCGCCGGCCTTGTCGGTCAGCGTCGCCGGCGCGACGCTAAGCGCGTCGCCCTCGATGACCTCGAGCCGCCCCGGCCAGTGCGCGCTGATTTCGGCCAGCGCGCCGAGCGCGCGCGCGTCGCGCTCGATCGCGATCACCTTCCTCGCCCCCTCCGAGATGAGCGCGCGCGTCAGGCCGCCGGGGCCGGGTCCGATCTCAACCACGGCGACGCCTTCGAGCGGCCCGGCGGCCCGGGCGATTCTGCGGGTCAGGTTGAGATCGAACAGGAAGTTCTGTCCGAGCGCCTTGCGGGCTTGGAGCCCGTGCGCGGCCGCCACCTCGCGCAGCGGCGGCAGTCCATCCACGGCGACGCTCATCGGGTCAATCGGTCCGCGAGCCTGACCGCGGCGATGAGGCTCGCCGGATTGGCTACGCCCTTTCCGGCGATGTCGAACGCGGTGCCGTGGTCGGGCGAGGTGCGCACGAACGGCAGGCCGAGTGTGACGTTGACGGCTTCGTCGAAGGCAAGCGTCTTGGCTGGGATGAGGCCTTGGTCGTGATACATGGTCAGCGCGACGTCGTAGCGCGCCCGCGCTTTGGGGTGGAACATCGTGTCGGCCGGCAAGGGGCCGATGGCGTCGATCCCCTCGGCCCTGATGGCCTCGATCGCCGGGCCTATGATCGTGATCTCCTCGCGCCCCATCGCCCCGCCCTCGCCCGCATGCGGATTGAGGCCGGCGAGGGCCAGACGCGGCCGTTTCAACCCGAAGCGGGCGCGCAGGTCGCGATCGACCACCCGCGCGGTCTTGACGATGAGCTCGGCGCTCAACGCCTGGGCCGCTTCGGCGAGCGGGATGTGAATGGTCACCGGCACGACCTTCAGCGCCTCCGACCAGATCATCATGACCGGAAAGGCTGGGCCGCCCCAGGCCTTGGCGAGCTCGCCCAGATATTCGGTGTGCCCGGGGAATCGGAACCCCGCTTCATAGAGGACGGCCTTGGCGATCGGGTTGGTCACGACGGCGCGCGCCGCGCCCTGATGGACCGCTTCGACCGCGCGGGCGATCGATTCGATCGTCGCTGCGGCGTTGGCCGCGGTTGGACAGCCGGGCGCGTCTTCGACCGCGCTCTTCAGCGCGACCACCGGCAGGCCCTTCAGGAACGCCGCCGCGGCCCCGGCGGGATCGGTCTCGATGACCGGCGTCGCGAAGCCGACACGCCTGGCGGCGGCGGCGAGGACGCCGGGCGCAGCGAAGACGAAGAACGGCGCGCTGCTCGTCCGGTCGCGCCACGCGGCGAGCGCCAGCTCCGGGCCGATCCCCGCCGGATCGCCCATCGTCATCGCCAGCGGCGCCTTGTCGTCGGTCATCCGCTTGAGAAGCGGCTTCACAAGTCCGGCGATGAGCCGACGCCGACGTTCGCCTTGACGTCGCCGAGCGTGCGCAGCACGAGCTCGAACATCAAAGTCTGGTTACGAGTGGCCGGGTTATAGATGACGGGACCGCCGGGAAATTCGCTGTAGACGGCGGGCTGGCTGACATTGGACGAGTATCTGATGGTCAAGGTCGTGCAATCGTCCTTGTAGCCGACCCCAAGCGAATAGCCGACGGGATAGAGGATCGGCGTCGTCTGGCCCAACGTGTCGTAATAGTGGCGCGACATGTCGAGCACGAGCGAGCCGTCGACCGACCAGCGATCCTGGAACTTGTATCCGAGATTCCCGGTCAGGCCCTCGCGGGGATACTCATATCCGAGCTCTGGCTGGGCGGCGTAAAGCGCATAGTCGACGCTGCCGCTGACGCCGGCATATTCCGCCCTGGCGATCCCGTCGAAGCGTGCGAGCTGCAGCGTCGAGCTGTCGAACTGCTGCTTGCTCATCAAGGTGATCGGGTTCGAGGTCGGCTGCAGCGTCTCGCCGAAGACAAAGTTGGAGAACGTCTTGTCGAGGCCGGACTCAAGCCCGACGTTGGCGGGATCATAAAGGGTGTAGGAATTCTGCCCGGCGACCTGGATCGATTCCCCGCCGACGAAATTCGCGTGCCCTCCGTTGGCGAAGTCGGCGGTGTACTGCATTCCATAATTGAGCCGGGTGCCCCCCTCGACCCGGTCGTAACCGGAGAACTTATTCCAGGCGAACAGGTTCGTATCATCGAAAACAAGGCTCTGGGAATCCTCGTCCGGCTGGATCCTGGGGATGACCTCGCTCGGCCGGGCGATGAATTGGGCGATCGGCGTGATCGTCTGCGTGCCCCACGACGAAGTCGAGACGAAGGGAAAGCGGTATTCGAGACCGGCGCCCGCCATGTAGCGAGCGAAAGCGCCTTGGCTCGAGCCCGAGAAGAAGGCGGCCTGGCTCGAATTGGCGACGGTGCTCACGCCGGCGCCGCTCGCGTAGGTGATCGATCCGGTTTCGTTGAGTTCGGTGGCCTCGCCGTCGAGGCGACCGAACAGGAACGGCTTCCACATCTCGCCGATGGGATCGATGTAGGAGCGCTGCCAGGAGAGCTGTCCGGTCGCGCGCGTGTAGTCGCCGGCGATGCCTTGCAACATGCACTTGCCTGGAACATACGTGTTCACGAAGGCGGAGCCGACTTGCGTCTCGCAGACGTTATAGAGGTGATAGGCGTTGTCGAAGGTCTGCGTGCCGGTGGACTGAAAAGCTGCGTTGGTCTGGTCGATGCTGGCGACGTTGGTGTCGATCGTCAGTTCGCCGCCGATCCCGTAGGTGCGGTCGGCGGGAACGTTGATGACGCGATTGAAGTCGAACACCGGGGCGGCCGCGACCGGCAACGTGCGATTGTCGTCGGACGCAGTCGTGCCCTCGAAATGGTAGGCGCTGAGGTCGAAGAAGCTTTGGGCCGACTGGCCGCGCAGATAGACCGATGAGATCACGTCCTGGAAATAGAAATTGTTGAAGTCGATGCCCTGCAGCCGGTAATCGTTGAGAAAGAATTTGTCGCTCATCCATGTGCCGTTCCAACCGAATTGCCACATGTCGTTGAGAAGGAAGTTGCCGGCCGATTCGATCGATCCGCGCTCGCGAAAACCGCCCGCGCCGTAAGGATAAGCGGGGAATGCGCCGGGCTGCTCCTGGTCGATCCCGGTCGCGCGGATGTTGTAGATCCCGTTCTCGGTCCGCTGACGCCAGTCGATTTCGCCGAGCAGGCCCTGTCTCGACAGATAGGTCGGAATGAGCGTCAGGTCGTAGTTCGGCGCCAGATTGATGAAATAAGGCATGCTGAAGCCGGTGCCGAGATTGCTGCCCGAAACGATCGACGGGGCCAAAATGCCGGTCTGCTTGTTGACGGTCGCGTCGGGCGACGAAAAATAGGGCCACCAGAAGACCGGAAAGCCCCAAAACAGAAGCTGAGCGTTCTCGTAATAGATCGTGTGGGTCTCTTGGTTTTCGATGATCTTGGTCGCCCGCACCTGCCAGAACGGCGGCCGTTCCGGATGGTCCTTGCACGGTTCGCAAGCGGTATATGCGCCGTTCTGCATCACTGTGATGTCGCCGTTCGAACGTTCGACGCGCGGCGAGCTGAAGCGCGTCTTGTCGCTGGTCAGAGCCTGGACGCTGTCGATGAATCCGTCGCGAAAATCGTCGCTGAGCTCGAACCGGGTTCCATAGACGACATCGCCGTGCTCGTCGGTCATCTTTGCATGACCCTCGGCATAGACGCGCTTGGCGGCCCGCTCGTAAATGACCTTATCGGCCTGAAGCACGCGCCCCTGGTAGAACAGCTGAACCGAGCCCTGCGCCGTGACCGTGTTTTTGTCCTTGTCGTAGACGAGCTCGTCGGCATCGATGACGAGCTTGTCCTGTGGCTTGGCCTGGGTCGAGCTGGCGGTCGCGGGCTGGGTTTGCGCCGCCGCCGGGCCGGCGATCAAAGGGGCCAACGCCAGCCACGCGACTGCGAGCGCCAGCAGTCCCGCGCGCACCGCCCGCGCCCGCTGCGCCCGGCGGGGAATTGACTCAAAGGAAAAGCTGACGGCGAAACCCATCAACCATCCTCTCGTTGAAGCAGCACATATACGCCAAACAAGCAACCGACGATGCCAGGCGCCCACCCCGCCACTGAGGTGCCGAGGAAGCCGGCTCCGCCTAAATCGCTGACCACTTTGGTCGCCACATAAAGCACGAACCCCGCTACGACGCCACCAGAAACCATATATTCGATCCCACCCATTCGGAAAAATCTTAACGAAAAGCATGCAGCGACCAGGACCATTGACGCCAGCGTAAGCGGGCGCGCCAGAAGTTCCTGATACTTCAGCTGGTAAGCCGTCGGATCGAGTCCGGCGCGCGCGGTCTGGTTGGCGAGCCCGGGCAGGCGCCAAAACGACACCGTCTCAGGCGCGACGAACGCCTGAGCGACCTCCGTTCGATCGAGATTCGTGGCGAGAAGGTAGGTGGAGACGGGCATGGTTTCGAAGCCCGGAATCACCACCACGGCGTTGTGCAGCACCCAATAGCCGTCATGGAGCTCGCCCGAGGCCGCCTCCAGGCGCTCCACGAAATTGTCCTTGTCGTCGAAGTTGAAGATCTGGAGCCCTTTGAACTCGGCGCCGTCCCCGCTCCTCGCATCGGCGCGGATGACAGACTGACCGTCAACGCTTTTCTGCCGAATCCACATTCCGATCGAGCCGTCGGCCGGGCCGCCGAACACGCTCGATTCGATCTGGTCGGACTTTTGCTTCATCCAAGTAGATGCTGGATTATAGGCGCCGACCGAGAATATCCCGATGGCGAGGATCACGAGGAGCGGCGGCGTCAATATTTGCCACACGGAGACGCCCGCCGCGCGCGCCACCACCAGCTCCATCTTCCGTGACAGGTTCAGGAATGCGATCATAGAGCCGAACAGAACTGCGAACGGCAAAGCCTGCTCGGCGATCGTCGGCGTTCGCAGGAACGACAGGCCGGCCATGAGTATGCCGGTTGCGCGCTGAGAGTCGCCCGAGCGACGCAGCAACTCCACCAGATCGACGGAGTAGATGAGGACGAAGACCACCAGAAACGCCGCGATGACCGTGCGCGCGAAGCGTCCAGCGAGATAGAGTGAGAGCGTTCGGCCGATCACGCCGGACCCCTCACGACCGGCCGGGCGCGCGCCGCGACCAATCGCCGCAAAATCAGCGCCAGCGCCGCCAGGCACGCGGCAAGCGGGACCGTCCAGACGAACGTGGCGGCGGACGGATTGCCGACAGAAAGCGTCGTCGCCGCGATCCCTAGCATCCGAAGGCCAAAAAACGCGAGGATCGCCCCGGCAATCGCGATGCCGCGCCCCTGGCGGGTTGTGCGCGCCTCTCCGAGCGCCGCGAAAGCGATGAGACCGCCGACAAAAGCATAGAGCGGGCTCGCCAGGCGATCGAGCAGCTCGCTGCGGATGTGGCCGAGCAGCGCCGGATCCGCTCGGTCACGTGCGTCGGGCGCCATCAGTTGCGACGTTGAACGTTCGCGCGGCCTCTTGATCGCGCCGATGGCGTGAATGAACTGCGATAGGTCGATCGTATAGTCGTCGAACGTCACCATCGCTGAATCGCCAGCCGATTGTGGCCGCAAAAGGACGCCTTTCGACAACTGAAGGTAACTCGTCCCATCGCGATCGACTGTTTTTCCCGCCTCCGCGATATAGGTCGTGACTTTGGATGGATCCCGCATGTCTTGCATGAACACGCCGTGGAGCGCCCCGTCAGGCGTGCGGTCGCGAAAATGAAACACGAACCCGTTCTCAAGCTGGGAAAAAGCGCCCGGACGGGCGAAATTGGCGATGAAGTCGGCGTGAACGAACGTCGTCAGAGTCTCGATCGCGCCAAAACTCCACGGCAGGACTTGGATATAGAGCGCCGCCACAACCGCAAACACCAGTCCCGACAGGAGCGCCATCGGTCGCAATAGCCGGAGGGGCGACACGCCCGAAGCCGCCATGACGACGAGCTCGCTGTCGCCGTTGAGCTTGTTGAGGGTGTAAAGGATCCCGGCAAACAGCGCCACCGGCCCGATGATGGCGACAAGCGAGGGCAGCGCCAGTCCGGTCATCATAAGGAAGATCAGAATGGTCTGGCCCTTGCTGGTGATCAGGTCGATCTGCCGCAGCGCTTGGGTGACCCAGACGACGCCGGTCAAGACCACGAGCCCCGAGACTGACGCTGTGGCCGCCGTCCTAAATAGATAGCGTTCGATTTGGATCATTGCCGTCGCGTGGTCCCGTGGCAGAACGAGCGCGCGTCAGCGCGGGCGCGCCCCGGACAGCGCCTAACTGGTGCGTTCCGTGCTGGCAAGGCGATTTGCTCCTCTCGCTCGGCATGAGACCCTAACCGGCTGAAATGTGCAGCTCAATCGCGGCGGCTTATTGACGAGGGCTGCAAACCCCCTGATATGTCGGCGCCCGCCGCCGGCGTCGTCAAATCGGTCGGCTCTATGTCATGAAATCCGGACCAGGGAAGCGCGTTTGTCATGAGCGGAGTCGTCAAGGTCGCCTTTGGGTCTCTGTCCGCGCCCAAAGGCAGCGCGCTGGTCGCGTTCGTCGGGGCCGATATGAAGCCCGCCCCAATGGTGACGGCCCAGTTCGGCGATCTCGAGCCGTTGATCCGCGCCGCGGCCAAGGCGTCCAGCTTTCGCGGCGCCCAGCGCACCGCGCTCGACATCCTGGCGCCGGCAGGCCTCGACGCTTCGCGACTCGTGGTCGTCGGCGTCGCTCCGGGCAAGGACAACGCGCCGGTCGACTTCATCACGCTCGGCGGCTTCACTTTCGGCAAGGTGACCGGCGCGAAGCGGGTCGAAGTTGCGTTTGAGGCCCCGGCCGGAACCTGGGACGGCTCAGCGGCCGCCGATTTCGCCCTTGGCCTTCGGCTGCGCGGCTACCGGTTTGATAAATACAAGACGCGCAAGAAGGAAGTGGACGACGACAGCTCCGAAGCGCCCGATTTCGTGATCGGCTCGAGCCATGCGGTCGCCGCGCGCGCGGCGGCCCAGGACCGCTTCGCCGTCGCCGAAGGCGTCGAATTGGCGCGCAATCTGGTCAACGAGCCGCCGAACGTCCTCTTTCCGGTCGAGTTCGCCGACCGGATCAAATCATTGGAGAAGCTCGGCGTCGAGGTGGAATCGCTCGACGAGAAGGCAATGGGCAAGCTGGGGATGAACGCCCTTCTGGCGGTGGGCCGAGGATCGGCGCGCGAGAGCCGTCTCGTCACCATGCGATGGAACGGCGCGCGATCAAAACGGACCAAACCGATCGCCATCGTGGGCAAAGGGGTGTGTTTCGATTCCGGCGGCATCTCCATCAAGCCCTCCGCCGGCATGGAGGACATGAAAGGCGACATGGGCGGGGCGGCATGCGTCGTCGGACTCTTGCACGCGCTCGCCGCGCGCAAGGCGAAAGTCAACGTGGTCGGCGTCGTCGGGCTGGTCGAGAACATGCCCGACGGCGACGCGCTCCGGCCCGGCGACATCATCGCCTCGATGTCCGGACAGACGATCGAGATCGTCAATACCGACGCCGAGGGACGGCTCGTGCTGGCCGATGCGCTTTGGTACGTGCAGGAGACATTTTCTCCGCGGGCGATCATCGACCTTGCGACGCTAACTGGCGCCATCATCGTCGCGCTCGGCAATGACGTCGCTGGGCTCTTTTCGAATAATGATGAGCTTGCTCAGCGGCTTGCCGCCGCAGGCGAGGCGTCGGGCGAAAAGGTTTGGCGCATGCCGCTCGGCGCGGCCTACGACAAGCTGATCGACTCGAAATTCGCCGATATGAAGAATACCGGAGGCCGCAACGGTGGCTCGATCACCGCGGCGCAGTTTGTGCAGAGGTTCGTCAAGGAGACGCCTTGGGCGCATATCGATGTCGCGGGCACGGCGATGGGCTCGCAGTCCTCGGACATCAATCAGTCTTGGGGTTCGGGCTGGGGAGTGCGGCTTCTCAATCGCCTTATGGCCGACTCCTACGAAGATTAGGCTCTCGTTGACGATTTGATCGGAGAATCGCCGCGGAGGGCGTCAGGATGCGGTTTCGATCCACGATCTTCGCACTTGCCGCCACCGCCTGGAGCGGGTCGGCTGAGCGCGCGTGGGCGATCGCCGGATGCGACGCTTTTTCCGCCGCCCTGCGCACCGAGGCGAGCGACATGCAGGTCGAGTTCGGACGCGCGGTCGTCGTCTCCCGCACGCGCTCCGACTCGAACGTGTTCGACGTGACGACAAAGGTCGACGTCGACGCGACCCTGAGTTGCCGCGGCGACGAATTCCTCCGCTTCGAGGCGCGCATCGGCGAACCGGCGAACGCCCGCACCAACACGAATTTCGAGCGCTTTCAGACTGCGGCGCTGAAGGCGGCGCTGGGCTGGGACGCGGGCAAGAGCCGCGGCGTCCTGCGCGCCATGACCGCGGATGCGCGGGAATATCTCGCCGCTTCCCGCGAGCGCGGCGACGTCTACGTCGCCGGCAAGACCGAGGAACACCAGCCTGGCGGGGTGAGCCTCGGGCTGATGGCGACCGGCTCCGATCGCACGTTCGTCATCGTCGGCCCGGCGGGCGAGTGAGCGAGGTCCGCTTTCACCATCTCGAGCGGCGGCGCGTCGATGAGGCGCTGCCCCGCATTCTCGAGCGCGCGCTCGAGGAGGGCCGGCGCGTGCTCGTGCGCGCCTCGTCCGAGGAGATGGCCGCGGCGCTCAACGAACGATTGTGGACCTATGACGACGCAAGCTTCCTGCCGCACGGCGCGGCGGGAGACGGCGATCCGGAGACCCAGCCGATCTTCCTGACCTGCGAGGTCGAGAATCCCAACGCCGCAACGATGCTGGTCAGGCTCTCGGGCGCCGAGGCCGCCAGGAGCGACGAGGCGTTCGAGCTCGCGCTTCTGGTGTTTGACGGACGCGATGAGGCGTCGCTCGCCCACGCCCGCGCCGAATGGCGGCGGCTCAAGGACGAGGGTCGCGCGATCAGCTATTGGCGCGAGGGCGATGAAGGCGGCTGGGAACGGGCGCGGTAGGGTGGCCGCGGCGGAAGAGTTTGCCAAATCCGGGT
>PLUH01000171.1:0-1167 GCA_003164825.1 Hyphomicrobiales bacterium | reverse complement strand
GACGGCGATCCGACCAGACGGAGCCTAGCATGGCCTTCCGATTATCGCAAACAATTGTCGCAGCTTTCTCCTCAACCGACGTGGCTCCGACGAGGAGCGCTCAACCGACCTCCTGGCGCAAGCTGCTCGCGAGCGGGAATTCGCCCCGCCGGTAGGCGGCGAAGTAGCCCGCGAGCTCCTCTTCCGAGCCGGCGATGAACGGGCCGCGCGCGGCGAGTCGCATCTCCTGCGGTTCGCCCGCGTATATCAGGACGCGCGCCTGCGCGTCGGCGGCGCGTAGCCGGAGAGCGCTTTCGCCTCCGCCCGCCGGCCGGTCCAGCCAGCCGATTTGATCCTTCACCAGGGCCTTCGCGGGGTCTCCGGCGGCGACCGCGCCCTCGATGACGACGATGAACCCGTTGTAAGAAGAGGGCAGCTCCTGCTCGAAGCTCGCGTTCGGTTCGAGCCGAAGGTCGATGAGCGTCACCGGCGCGGCGTTCGCTGTCCTCGCGACGGCGTCGCCCGATTTGCCGCTGTAGACGCGAGCTTCCGCCCCGGGCTCCTTATGCACCGGCATGTTCCGCTGGCGCAGGCGCTGGACCCGCGGTGGGGACTGGCGCTCGTTTTCGGGCAGGGCGATCCAGAGCTGGAACAGCCGCATATCGTTCGAGGTGACGGTGTCCTTCCCATGCACGATCCCCCGCCCGGACGTCATCCATTCGACGTCGCCCGGATCGAGCCGGCCTTCCAGGTCCTCGAAGCTGCCGCTGAGCATGAAGGTGACCGTCTCGAGGCCGGCGTGGGGATGGGCTTCGCCGAATTGGCCGCCGACTTCCGTCCGGTCGTCGGCCATCAGGAAGAACGGATTCGTCGCAGCGAAATCACCGGGCGGAATCATGAGCCTCGCAGTATGGCGCGGCCCCGCGAATCCCGGCCCGACCGGGGGCGGGGTGAAAAGTCGATCGATGCGGCGAAGTGCGGTCATCGGAACCTCCATGCGTCGCTCCGGCTCGCGAAGCATCCTGTCGAGAAGGCCGCGAGCCGTGCGCCGGTATCGGGACGGCTCTCGCTCAGCGGCGGCGCTGGGTCGACTCTACACCTTGTTGCAATTCCAGTCGCCACACCGAGCCGCCGGGCCAACGGAAAAGAAGGCTCGACCCAACCGACCGGCGCTGGAGCCGAACCACT
>PLUH01000088.1 GCA_003164825.1 Hyphomicrobiales bacterium | reverse complement strand
GCCCAGCGCGTATGTCCGATGCCGATCGCCCCGGCGAGCGGCTCGGCGGCGAGTTTGGCCTCGAGGTTCTTGAGCTTGCCCTCGGCGCGCCGCCGCTCGAGCCGGCCGTGTTCGAGCGTCGCGACGCCGGCTGAATCATAGCCGCGGTATTCGAGCCGTTTGAGCGCATCCACGATCGGCCCGGCGACCGGACCGCGGCCCAAGACGCCGACAATGCCGCACATCGAAGAAATGTCCCTCTATGCCCGAATCGAACCGGACAAGGGTTAGGCCGCGGGTCGGCCGGCGCACAAGTCACTTTCAATGAAGGAATGTTTCGGGGCGCCCCGCCGGACTT
The DNA here is from genome assembly GCA_003164825.1 of Hyphomicrobiales bacterium. Lineage (GTDB taxonomy): Bacteria > Pseudomonadota > Alphaproteobacteria > Rhizobiales > Beijerinckiaceae > Roseiarcus. The sequence continues at coordinate 9,850 of PLUH01000088.1, read as the reverse complement.
GCAATTGCGCCGCCCGCGGCGTTCGGCTACCTAATGACGGTGTCGGAGGGTGTTCTGGTGGGCCTCGCGCGCCGGAAATCAGCGCTTGGGAAGCGACGCGCGCGGCGGGGCCTTGCGTCCTTCCGGTCGGCCCTGACCGCCTTCCTCGTCACGCTCACGCTCGTCGTCCAGTTGGTCGCCATGCCCTACCAGCAGGCGCTGGCCGGGCCGGCGGCGCCGGGCTCCAGCACGGCGGCGATAGCCGCCGATCTCAAGGCGGTATTCGGCGACGCCGCCGGCTTCTGCGTCCATATCGATGACAAGGGCGCGCCCTCGCCGCAGGCGCCGTGCAATCATTGCGACGACCAATGTCCGCTTTGCCGGATAGCCGCTCAGGCTACAGCGTTCGTCCCGCCCGACGCCCCGAGCCTGCCGCGGCGGGCCGACACAGGCCGCCACACGATAGGCGCTGCGCCTCAATTCGGCGCCTTCTCCCCCTGCCCGGCTCAGCGCAACCGCGCCCGCGCCCCGCCCCTCGCCGTCTGACGATTGTTCGACGCGCGCGCCGTCCGGCGCACGTCCGCCGTTCTCGGACCCGAGGCTTTTCGCTTATGTCTTCGATTCCAATGCGCCCGATCGCGGGCGCGCTTCTCGCCGCCGCGGCTTTGTGGCTCACGCCCGCCTACCCCCACGCTGTGTGCGGCGCCCGTATTTTCCCGGCCACGCTCGCCATCGACGATCCAGGCGTTCTGGACGAACTCACGCTGCCGACCGTCAACTGGGTTCCCAACAATTCCGACGGCGCCCAGGAGTGGGACGCAAGCTTCAGCTGGACCAAGACGATCACCCCGGGCCTCAGCGTGGTGGTCGGCTCCGGACCGACATGGGAGCACCCGGGCGGCTACGGCTGGAACGCGCTCGACACCGAGCTGCAGTGGCAGGCGCTGTGCATCCCTGACGCCGAGTTCATGTTCAAGGTCGGCTTTGACGTCTCCTGGGCCGGAACAGGCACAGGGATCTTCGCGGCCTCCGGCCGGCAAAATACCTACTCTCCGCTGGTCGACGCAGGTCTTGGCTTCGGCGCCCTGCCGTCGAGCCTCAAGTATCTCCGGCCCTTCGCGATCACAGCCGAATTCAGCACGACCGCGCCGGGCTACGACTCGGTCAACGGCACACCCTACGTCACTACCTTCAACTGGGGGTTCACCCTCCAATATAGCCTGCCGTACTTCAACTCGCAGTTGGCTGCGATCGACAACGACTTCCTCAAGCATCTCGTCCCAGTCGCCGAGTTCGCCTTCCAGACGCCGATCCACAACGGCGGCGCCGCAGGGCAGTCGCAAACTGGATATTTCCAGCCCGGCGTCATCTACGAAGCTGACAAATGGCAGATCGCCCTCGAGGCCATGGTCCCGATGACGGGCGCAACCGGTCACGGCGTCGGCGTGATCGGCTCACTTGATTTCTATCTCGACGACATCCCCAACAGAATCGACGAACCGATCTTCCCCCACGGATTTGGCATAGCGCCAGGAATCTGACCGAAGGAGTATGACTCATGCGCGCTTTCTCTCCAAAAATCCCGATATTCCTTGCCTTCGCGCTCGCCGCGACGCAGGCTTTCGCCCACGCTCAGCTCGAAAAGTCGACGCCGCCGGTCGGCGGCACGGTCGCCTCGGCAAGCGAAATCCGGCTCGAATTCAGCGAGGGCGTCGAGCTAAAATTCACCAAGGTCACATTGAGCGGCCCGGGCGGCGGCGCCGTGCCGCTCGGTTCGGCGACAACGGCAGCCGGCAACCAGGCGGTGCTGATCGTGCCGATCGCGAAACCCCTGCCCGCTGGCGAGTACACCGTGCACTGGCAGGCGGTATCGGTCGACACGCACCATACGCAGGGAACCTTCGAGTTCACGGTGAAGCCGTGACCCTCCGTCGAGCGTCGCGGGACCCGCGCAAGTCGAGGCCATGAGGCTAGTAACCCGAAAGGACTGACAATGAGGCATTCTTCTCTTTTCGCCCTGGCCCTTGCTTTCACCCTCAGCGCCGCGCCTGCGCTGGCGCAGGAGTTCAAGGCCGGCGACATCGTCATTGAAAAACCCTGGGCGCGCGCGACCCCGAAGGGCGCCGAGGTCGGCGGCGCCTATATGACCATCGAGAACAAGGGCGCGGCGCCCGACCGCCTGACCGGAGGCACGTCGGATTTCGCCACCGTCGAAATCCATGAAATGAAGTCGGAAAACGGCGTCATGGAGATGCGCGAGGTCACCGGCGGGCTCGACATTCCCGCCCACGGCTCGGTCGCGCTCGCGCCCGGCGGCTACCACATCATGTTCACCCACCTCGCCCATCCCCTGGCGAAGGGCGACACCATCAAGGCGACGCTCACTTTCGAGCACGCGGGCCCAGTCGAAGTCGAGTTCAACGTGCTCGGCGTCGGGGCCGCGGGGACCGGCGGCGCCATGAAGGGGGGAGCGATGGGCGGGATGAAGATGTGACGCGGGCGTGCCGGCGCGCTGATCGCGTGTGACCGCGCTCGCCCTTTGCCGCTTCGCCCATTTCCTGGCCGCGATGCTGGTGTTCGGCGCCAGCGCCTATCTTTGGCTCTATGCGCCTGAGCGGCTGACGCGCGCGCTGTCGCCGGCCATCCGCCGCGTGACGCTCGTCGCCAGCATCGTCGCGCTCCTCACCGCGATTGTGTGGCTCGCGCTCGAATCGGCCTCGATGGCCGACGACTGGAGCGCCGCTGTCGATCCGGCAGCAATCGGCGCGGTCCTCGCCGACACCGCCTTCGGCCATGCGTGGGCGGCGCATCTCCTTCTGGCGGCGGCGCTGGTCGCCGTCATCGTCTTCGGCCCGCGCGGCGAATGGGCGGCCACGGCCATCGCCTCGGCGGCGCTGCTGGCGAGCCTCGGCCTCGTCGGCCATGCGGCGATGCAGACCGGCGCCGAAGGGGTCCTGCATCGCGCCAACCACGCCGTCCATCTCATGACGACCGGGGCGTGGATCGGCGCTCTCGTTCCGTTCGTGATGTGCCTTCGCGCTTACGAACGCGGCGATCTGCGGCGGGAGGCGATCATGGCGATGACCCGCTTTTCCTTCTGGGGCCATTTCATCGTCGCGGCGATCGTTCTCACCGGCGCCGTCAACATTGCGCTGACCTCCGGCCGTCCGCCGATCCCGCCGGACACGCCCTACCGCGCGCTTCTGGATGCGAAAATCGTCGTCGTCGCGATCATGATCTCGCTCGCCGTCTTGAACCGCTATGTTTTCGCGCCGCAACTCAAGCGCGGCTCGAGCGCGCTCGCGGTTCTGCGCGCGACCAGCACGGCGGAGGTCGCGCTCGGCGCCGTCGCTGTCGCCCTCGTCAGCGTGTTCGCGCTGCTCGACCCGGCGTGAGGCGCAAGCCCGCGCGCCTTGTTCATGGCCGCGCTGATCGCCAAGATCCAGACGATGGGGGCAGGCGCCTATAAAGGCTTTTAGCGGCTCGGGTGAGGCGGACCTCCCAAACATCGGGACCAAGGAGGAAGCAGATGAAGGCGCATATCGTTGGCGGCGGGTTTGGCGGACTTGCGGCCGCCGCGTATCTTATCCGGAACGCTGACGCGCCCGGCCAGGACATCACGATCTACGAAGCGGATGAGCGCCTCGGCGGCGGGTTCTTTCTGAGCGGCGACGCGGCGAGCGGGTACAACCTGCCCGGCTCCGTCTTTGACAAGGAGTTCCGCTGCGCTTTCGACCTGCTCGCGAACATCCCTACCGAATCCGATCCCAAGAAATCCGTCAGGGATCAATTCTTCACTTTCAACAATGACCACCCCTTCAACGACAAAACGCACATCATCGATCGCGACCTCCACGTCGTGCATGACCCGCATTTCGGCCTGAGCCCGTCGGACGGCCTCGCCCTCGGGCGGGTGTCGCTGACGCCCGAAGCGATGCTGGACGGGCGGCGCATCGATGAGTTCTTTTCCCCGGAGTTCTTCAAGAGCGAATTCTGGCTGCTCTGGTCGACGATCATGGGCTCGCTACCGCAGCACGGCGTGATCGAGTTCCGGCGCTACATGAACCGCTTCATCTACTTGTTCTCCGACCTGTCGACGATGGCCGGCGTCCTGCGCTCGCCCTTCAACCAACACGAAGCGTTCATAAAGCCCCTGGTCGCCTGGCTGCGCCCGCGCGGCGTGAATTTTTTGACCGGCGCCTTCGTCCAGGACATCGGCTTCGCTCCGTCGCCTGGCCGGATAACCGTCAACCGGCTCGACTATGAACGGGAGGGCGCCGCGATCTCGGTCGCCGTCGCGCCGGACGATATCGTGCTCGTGACGACCGGGTCGCAGGCCGCCGACCGTTCGGCGGGATCGATGACCAAAGCGCCGAAGCCGCTGGATACCGGGCGGTCATGGGCCTTGTGGAAGCGCTTAGCCCAGGGGCGCAAGGAATTTGGCAATCCGGACGCCTTTTTCGGCGCCCCCCGGATCGCCGACTCGCGCTGGGTGACTTTCACCGTCACCACGACGGGGACTGAATTCACCGACCAGATGACCACCCTGACCGGCAGCGAGACGGGAAGCGGCGGGCTCCTCACCTTGAAAGACTCGGGCTGGGTGTTGTCGCTGACGATCTTCGACCAGCCGGAAGTCCTCGATCAGCCGAAGGGCACGACTGTCTGGTGGGGCTACGGGCTCTATCCCGATCGCAACGGCGATTTTGTGAAGAAACGCATGGATCAATGCACAGGCGCGGAGATCCTGGAGGAAATCCTGCGGCAACTGCGATTCGACAAAACGGACGCGATCATGAAGTCGTCGATCTGCATTCCGTGCAACTTGCCCTACGTGAACAACATCTGGCTGACGTGCAGCCGCGGCGACAGGCCCCCCGTGGTTCCGGAAGGGGCGACCAACCTCGGACTCATCGGTCAGTACGTCGAGGTTCCGCAGGACATCGCGTTCACCTTCGAATACTCGGCTCGCACCGCGTGGGAAGCGGTCTATCTCCTGCTCAAGCGCGGCCCAGCGCCGCCGCCCGTCTATCAGGGCCAGCTCGATCCGAAGGCGCTGCTCGCGGCCCTGCAGGTGTTCGCAGGCTAATGACCGCCCCGGCGTCGTCATTCTGAGAGCGAAGCGCGAGCACCGCCAGCAGCATCCGCCCGGCGATGAACCGGAAGAGCTCATTTCCGTTTCGGTAACTTCTGGGCGCCTACAATTGATGCGCCAGTAAAGGCGTGCGTGCACGAGCGTCCGAACGTGTGAGGAAGTGGTCATCCCTCGCGGCTTTTGTCCTGGCCCTGCTGTGCGTTCCTCCGGCGCTTGCAGCGGAGGACGGGGAGTCGCTCGTCGCCTCCGTTTGCCGGATCATCGATTCCTCCGCCCTCGCCCAGCATCTCCCGGTCGCGTTTCTGACCGGACTCATCTGGCAGGAAAGCAACTTCCAGCCCGACGCCATCAGTCCCGTCGGCGCTCGCGGGATTGCGCAATTCATGCCGGGCACGGCGGCCGAGCGCGGGCTCGCCAACCCCAGCGACCCCGAGGCGGCGATCCCCAAGGCCGCGGAATTATTGGCCAATCTGAAGCAGCGCTTCGGAAATCTTGGTCTCGCCGCCGCCGCGTATAACGCCGGCGCGACGCGCGTGGCGAACTGGCTTGCGGGGTTGGGCGTACTGCCGCCCGAAACGCGGGGTTATGTGATGATCGTAACCCGTCATCCCGTCGAGGACTGGAGCGGCCTCGGCGCGGCGAAACTGACCGACGACGCCGTCTTCCCCGATTCGTCTTGCGTCCAGCACATCGCCGCCATGAGCCGCGAGGAGCCTGCGGTGTTCGCCAACCCGGCGCTTTGGGCGCCCTCGAGCGGCTTCTCGAAAGGGGCAGCCATGTGGAACGAATACATCAGCGCGTTGAACACTTACTTGTCTTCGCTGCCAGTTCAGAAATTCTACACCACGTACATTTCTTCGCAACCTCGATGGGACGTGATTGTCTGCGCCGCCTTGATCTTTTTTCTTCTTGTTTATATCAGCAGGCCGCTCAAAAATATTCGCGACGAATTGCGACGAAATAAAATACAGCTTGAGGCTATTCTAAGCGGAAATGCTGTAGATGCAAACCCAATACTTTCGAGGCCCGTTCTGGCGGTCGATAAGGGAGAATTGCTGCGCGCCGGAGGGGCCGAGCGCCTGTTTGAAAAGGCTGAGCCGCGCGCATGGTGGAGGCTGGCGAGCTTCGGTCCCAAAGAACATGCGACAGCTCAGAAGCTTTATCGGGCGCTCGGCCCGAAGGGCGTCGCGACGCCGCAGGTACGCGGGTTGGCGCCGGCGCCTCCAGCGCCCCCCGAACTCCCCGCATTGGCCGGCCGTCCAATTGTGGCGTCCGACTCCGTGGCGCAAGAGATGCCCCTAACGTGGCCGCCCGAAGTCATTCCCGTTGCGGATGACGCGTATCGCCGGCCCCCGCCTCAGGTAGAAAAGGCAAAAGCGCGCGGCTTGACCTTGCCATTGATCGGAACCGGTTTGGCGCTATTTGCGGCCTGCGGCGCCTTCGCTATTTACGCTTCGCCCTTGAACTGGACGTTCGCCGCCACGAAAAACCAGACGATCGCGGGCGTCGCGGCGGTTGTTGATGTCCTGAAAACGCCTCTGGAGGCGATCACGGGCTCTAAAAGGCGCGAGGAGGAGCGCGCCGCGATGCGCGATCTCGGCGCCGCGCTTGCACAAGTGACGGTCCGGCTGGACCAGATCGAGCATGACGACGGAGCGCGTCTGGATAAGCTCAGCGAGCGCATCGACCAGGATTCCTCCGCCAGAGCCGATATTGCGGCGAGGCTGGATAAGTTGGAGCAAAAGGCCGCCGCGCCGCCTGCGTCCGCCTCCGAATTTGCCGGTGTCGTGGCGAGGCTCGATACGTTGGAGAAGAAAGCCGCCGCCACCGCTCAACCCTCCCAATTTGCCGACATCGCGACGAGGCTCGACAAGTTGGAGAAGAAAGCCGACGTTCCCGCGCCGCCTTCGCCTGCAGGCGGCGAAAGCGGGCCGAGGCCCGACAAGGGAGAGAAGAGAGCCGCCATCCCGGCGGCAAGTCCGGCCTTGCCGCTTCCGCCTCAAACGCCGAAACAATCGATGCTCATGGCGAGAGCGGAGCCCGCCGCCTCGAATGAGAGAGCCAGACCGGACGACGGAAAGCCTTTGCTCCGGGATTATAGCGTCGAGGACGTACGGTTCGGTATTGCGTTGGTCGGCAGCCGCCATGGTTCGCAACAGGTCGCGCCCGGAGACATGATTCCCGGCGCAGGACGCGTATTGCGAATTGAGAGACAGGGCGGCAATTGGATCGTCGTGACCAGCCTCGGCGTCATCGCGAACGGTCCGGCGCCCCACTAGCGACGCTGGCTCCGGCCGCAGGCGATTCGCTTGCTGCGGCCCCGGTCGGGAGCGCCGCCACTACCGCATGTGATCCTGGCGTTTGCAAACCAAAGCAGCGGAGCGCCGCGGAATCCGGCGCTCGGTCTTCACCGCCAGGTTTCACGCGTGCAGGACGCCGCTCTTCTTCGCCGTCCAGGTCGCCATGTAATCCATCAGTCCCGGCGATAGGCAATCGTACGGTTCGAGCCCGATCTGTTTGAAATGGCCGCGAACGCCCTCCATCGCCGCCGGATCGACACCGCCTTCGATCGCCGATGAAACGAAGGCGGCGAAACCGGGCTCGGTCCAGCCCTGCTCCTTGAACCGCTCCGGATGGATGAACGAAAGCCCCTTGAACGGATGGTCGCGCTCGACCGGCCCGTGCATGTGGACGCCGCATCCGGTGCAAGCGTGCCTGTGGATCAGCGCGGCTGAATCGACGACCTTGAGCTTGTCGCCGTTCTTGAGCACCGTCACCTTCTCGCTCGGCGCCACTGCGACGATCGAAAAGGCCGCCCCGGCCGGCTTCCAGCACTTCGTGCAGCCGCAAGCGTGGTTGTGAGCAATCCCTTCCTCGACCTTGACCTCGACCGGCCGGTCCGTGCAGGCGCAGACGAGGACGCCGCCGGCGAATGACGACGAACCCTTCTTGACCCCCTTGTCGAGGAGCGGATGGAGAGCGACCGACTGCGCCATGATTTCCTCCCGAGCCGGATATCCATCTGGACTGGATGAGCCGGCTTTAACCTCATCCGACCGGATTCTGGTACGGGGCCGTTTCGAAATCAACTGTCAAGCATTGAGCCGATCGAGGCCTCGACAGGCCTCAGGCCGGAGCGACGCTTCTTCATCCAACTCGGGTTCGCCCCGTGGACGCCAAGCGCTCGACAACCACCGCTCGGCGCATACACGCGTCTTGCCCCTCCCACATCGATGTGCGACCCTCATCGCGACGATATGACCAAAGTGAATCCTCCGCTTCGTCCGCAACGCCCGCGATTCCGGCCATTCCTGCATCTTCATCGCCCACAACATCCATCATGTGTTTCAGGTGGTCGACCGTATCGTGGTGATGCGACGCGGAAAGATCGTCGCCGACCACATCGATCCGAAAGCGACCTCCGTGGCGGAGGTCGAAAACGTCATCACCGGCGACCTCACCGGCCCAACGCATTGAGACGACGATCGCGGACCGAGCGCCTCCCCGACGGCGAATTATGCTATTCGGTTTTTTCGAAACAAATACTTCCGAAAAATAGAAGGCTGTGCTATCGTGCTTTTGTCATGACGCAGGAATCAACTATTCCACAATCATCGAGTGGCGATCGGCGAACATTACACGCTTCAACTCCGACCTATTGGCCAACTATGGCCGGTAAAGAAAAAAGCCCTGGGGGGTCAGCGCAACCCCTTGAAAAGGCTCAAAATGGACAAGGGAATCAAAGGAAATCAAAGGCTTTCCTTGGATAGATTTTGACCCGGCTTGGCCGGATTTGGNNAATTTGGCGTCGGCTTGGGAAACCGGATCGGATACGGGCCGGGCCGCCGCCTCAATCCTTCTTGTGCCTGGCCCGGAACGCCTTCGCCCAGCCGGCTTTCGTCTCCTGACGGCCGCGCGCCACCGCAAGCGCGTCCGCCTCGACCGATTCGGTGATGACCGAGCCCGAGCCGATATAGGCGCCGTCGCCGATCGTGACCGGGGCGACGAGGGCCGAGTTCGAGCCGATGAAGGCGCCGGCGCCGATGTCGGTCTTGTGCTTGGCGAAGCCGTCGTAATTGCAGGTGATGGTTCCCGCGCCGATGTTGGCGTTCGCCCCGACTCGAGCATCGCCGATATAGGTCAGATGATTGATCTTGGCGCCTTCCTCGATCATCGCCTGCTTGATCTCGACGAAGTTGCCGATTCGTGCGTTGGCGGCGATGTCCGCTCCCGGTCTCAGCCGGGCGAACGGGCCGACGGACGCGCCCCTCGCCACCCGCGCGCCCTCGAGATGCGAGAAGGCGCGGATGAGCGCGCCGTCCTCGATCCGGACCCCAGGCCCGATCACGACATGGGGCTCGATGAGGACGTCGCGGCCCATTCGGACGTCGAACGCGAGGAACACGGTCTCGGGGGCGATAAGCGTCGCGCCCTCGGCCATCGCGCGACGGCGCAGCCGATCCTGCAGCGCCGCCTCGGCGGCGGCGAGCTGCGCCCGGTCGTTGACGCCCATCACCTCCTTCTCGTCCGCGATCAGGGCCCGCGCGACGAGGCCGCGGGCGCTCGCGATCTCGACGATGTCGGTGAGGTAATATTCCCTCTGGGCATTATTCGGCGTCACAGCGTTCAGAAGCTTGAGAGCTTCGGCCCCGCTGAACGCGATCGGGCCGGCGTTGCACAGGCGCGAAGCCCTCTCTTCGCCGGTCGCATCCTTGTGTTCGCGGATCGCGATCAGGTTTCCGCCGCGCTGGATGAGCCGGCCGTAGCCGGCCGGGT
>PLUH01000389.1 GCA_003164825.1 Hyphomicrobiales bacterium | reverse complement strand
CGCGGCGCTGTGGCTCGCTTTTTCCGCCATGATCCTGTTGCGGTCGATGGCGGCGATCGCCAATGTCGGGATCGTTCGTCCGCCCGCGCTCGCCGACGACGAACTCCCCAACTACACCGTTGTCGTCGCGCTTTATCGGGAAGCCGGCGTCGCTGCTGACCTGGTCCGCGGTCTCGACGCGCTCGANNCAAACTCGACATCAAGCTGGTCGTCGAACAGCGCGATCCCGAAACCTTAAGCCGGCTCGTCGAGCTTGAGCTCCCCGCCCGCTACGAGATCGTCGTCGCGCCGCCGGGCGCGCCGCAGACCAAGCCGCGGGCGCTCAATATCGCGCTCGCGACCGCCCGAGGCGAGCTCATCGTCGTCTACGACGCCGAGGACATTCCGGCGCCGAATCAGCTGCGTCTCGCCGCGGCGCGCTTCGCCGCCGAGAAGGATCTCGACTGTCTGCAAGGCCGGCTCGCGATCCGCAACGCCGAGGAATCGTGGCTCGCGCGCCAGTTCGCGGTCGAATATGCGACGCTGTTCGATTTCATCAATCCGGGCCTCTGCGCCCTCGACCTGCCGATCGCGCTCGGCCTCCTCGCCGAGATGGGGATTCTNNGAGCTCCAATCACTTCCGCGTCCGGTCCCTCGTCGACGTGGGCGCCTGGGACGAATGGAACGTCACCGAGGACGCCGACCTCGGAATCAGGCTCGCGCGCTTCGGCTATCGGGTGCGCGCGCTCGATTCCGACACGTCCGAGGAAGCGCCGCACCAGCTTAAGAACTGGTTCCGGCAGCGCGTGCGCTGGCAGAAAGGCTGGATGCAGACCCTCATCGTGCACTCGCGGCGGCCGAACTTCTTTCGCCGCGATCTCGGACCTAAGCGCGCCTTCGCTGCGCTGATCCTGATCGGCGGCGCGATTGTCGGGTGCCTGTTCTGGCCTGTCTTTGCGGCTGCGACGCTGTGGCGCGCCCTCACCGTCGGCGACGACGGCGCGCTCGCGCCCGCCCGCGAGATGACCGACGTCTACGTCTATATCCTCGCGCTCGCGGGCGCCTGGTCGATTGCGCTCCCCGCCTCCGTCGCCGCGCGTCTTCGCGGCTCGCGGCTGAGCTTGCGCACGGTGGCCCTCATGCCGGTCTACTATGGGCTGGTCTGCGCCGCGACTTGGACGGCGCTCATCCATCTCGCGCTCTGGCCCTATTACTGGGGCAAGACCGACCATGGGATGCGCCGGCCGCGGCCAACCCTCCGCGTCGTCCGGACGCGATCATCGATGTAGCCTTGTCGCATGGAGTCTCCGGCGATTCTGTTGAATTGCCGTCGCGTCAACTTTTTCCGTGTTCTGGCCGGAATTCCCGTTGACGTCCATTCCTTCCGATGCTAATCCCCAATCTGCGGTAGTCCATTGGGGAGTCGGGCAATGAATCGGAAACATCTCCTGAGCGCCGGGTTTGGAGCGGCTGTCATCGCTCTGGCGTCGCAGGCGAACGCGACGACGGTAACGTTCGAATCCTTTGGCGGCGCGTATCCGCTTTATAACATTCCGGCCGGCGATCAGCTTTACGCCAACTTCAGTTCGGGTCTGCCCGCGGGAGCCGTGGGCGACGGCGCCCTGTATGGGCCGAATTATGGGGTCGAATGCTTTGGCAGTAATTGTGTCGCCGCGCCCGGGACCAGCGGCTCCAGTCTCACCACGGGCCAGTTTTTTGCGGTCCTTCCCGGGCAGACTGAAACCTTCACCTTCGGCTACGCCGCGAGTGACCTAAGCGTCTACATCGGCTCGCTCGACGACGAAAATTCGCTCACGATCAACTACGCGGGTGGAGGTTCTACGACCTACACCGGCGATGAACTTGCCGCGATCAGCGGCCAGACCACCCCGATCCCGAGCGGCGACGCGACGATCTATGGGACGATGACCAACGGCTTCTGGACGTTCACCGATCCCTCGCGCGACATCATTGGCATAACCGTCACGGAAGGTTCGACGATTTTGAGCAACTCGTTCGAAATTGCCGAGATCACGACGTCGATTCCCGAGCCCTCGACCTGGGCGATGATGATGGCCGGCTTCGCGGGACTCGCTTTCACGGCGTTTCGCGCCCGTCGTTCGGCGGCCGCTGTCGGGTAAAGCTCGCTTCCCTCGAGTCAAACGGAAGGGCCGCTCCAATCGAGCGGCCTTTTTCGTCTCGCCTTCGGCTCTTTCCTCACCCGAGCTCCATGCGCTCGATTTCTCGTCGCGTCTGCGTCATAAGGCTGGTTCCGGTTGTCCAGCCGGCGCGCATGAGCCAAAAACGGGAAACGAATGTCGTCGCAAACCTTGCGCGAGGCCGCCGAGGCTTCGAAAGCATGGCCTTTCGAAGAAGCGCGCAAGCTGATCGCGCGCCTCGAGCGTAGCCCCCGCAGCGAAGTCATCTTCGAGACCGGCTATGGGCCCTCGGGTCTGCCGCACCTCGGCACGTTCGGCGAAGTCGCGCGCACCAGCATGGTGAGGCACGCCTTTCGCGTGCTCACCGGCGACAGCGTCAAGACCAGGCTGATCGCCTTCTCCGACGACATGGACGGCCTGCGCAAGGTTCCCGACAACATCCCGAACCGCGAGCTCATCGCCGCCCATCTCGGCAAGCCGCTGACCCAGATCCCCGACCCGTTCGGCGAATACGACAGCTTCGCCGCTCACAACAATGCGCGGTTGCGCGCCTTTCTCGACCAGTTCGGGTTCGACTACGAATTCATGTCCTCGACCGAGACTTATCAATCGGGCCGGTTCGACAAGGCGCTCCTGCGCACGCTCGACTGCTTCGACGAGGTGCAGGCGATCATGCTGCCGTCGCTGCGCGAGGAGCGGGCGGCGACCTATTCGCCCTTCCTGCCGATTCACCCGCGAACCGGAATCGTCATGCAGGCGCCGGTGCTGGCGCACGACCCGAGGGCCGGTACGATCAGCTGGCGCGATCCCGAAACGCATGAGGAATTCGTTACCCCGGTGACCGGGGGCAAATGCAAGCTGCAATGGAAGCCGGATTGGGCGATGCGCTGGGTGGCGCTCGGCGTCCGGCGTATTATCTTGCGATCCCGCCGTCTCTCTTCGAGACGGTGATCAAAGGACTCGGCGCCGCGAACTTGGCCAAGCATGCGCGCGTTATTGTCGAAAAGCCGTTCGGACGTGACCTGGCCTCTGCGCGGGAACTCAACCGCGTAGCGCGCTCGATGTTCCCGGAAGATTCAATTTTCCGCATCGATCACTTCCTCGGGAAGGAGGCGA
>PLUH01000404.1 GCA_003164825.1 Hyphomicrobiales bacterium | reverse complement strand
CGGCCGGAGATCTACTACGGCGAGAGTGGACGAGGGCTGATGCTGCTCGAATCGCCGGAAGGCGAGAGCCGCATCGTCGGTATCGCGCCGAGGGCGGTCTGCTATGTGCCGCCTTACTGGATTCACCGCTCGGTCAACGTCGGCGGCGAGGATCTGGTCGTAACCTTCGCCTATCCCGCCGATTCCGGGCAGGACTACGACATCATCGCCCGCGCCGGCGGCATGCGGGAGCGGATCGTCGACGACGGCAAGGGCGGCTGGAGCGCGGTCGCCAACCGGAGCTGGCGCCCGCGCAGCCTGGAGGAGATCGCGCGCATCATGGCGACGGCGGCCTGAACGATGACCTACGCCCCCGCGACCCAGCCGACCCTCTATTTCATCGGCGTGACGACCGGCAAAAGTTCGATCATGGGCGTCTTTCCCGTCTGGGCGCGGCATCTCGGGCTAAAGGATGTGGTGATCAAGGGGATGGACTTTCCCTTGCACGCCGATCCGGCGGCCTATGTCGAAGCGGTCGCCTTCATCAAAGCCGCCCCGTTGTCGCTCGGCGCGCTGGTGACGACCCACAAGCTCGACCTGTTCCGCGCCTGCCGCGAGATGTTCGACGAGATCGACCCGCACGCGGCGGCGATGCACGAGACGAGCTGTCTGTCGAAACGTGGCGGCCGACTTATCTGTCACGCCAAGGATCCGATCTCCTCCGGTCTCGCGCTCGATTCCTTCCTCCCGCCGCGGCATTTTGCTCGCACTCGGGCTGAAGTGCTGGCGATGGGGGCTGGCGGTTCGACGATCGCGATGACGTGGCATCTGACCCAGCCCTCGCGGAAGTCCAATCTGCCTTCGCGCGTCATCGTCTCGGACCGCGACCCTGCGCGACTGAAAGACATTCGCCGCATCCACGCCGACTCGCCGCCGGCTGTTCCCACCGATTACGTGCTGGCGGAAACCAACGAGACGAACGACCGGCTGCTCGGAAGCCTGAGGCCCGGCTCGTTGGCGATCAACGCCACGGGCCTTGGCAAGGACCGGCCAGGCTCGCCGCTGACGGACGCGGCCGTGTTTCCTGAACACGGCATTGCCTGGGACCTCAACTACCGCGGCGATCTCGTCTTCCTTCGGCAGGCCCGCGGCCAGCAGCGCCAGCACCTCGAGCTCGNNCAGGTCGAGGACGGCTGGACCTATTTCATCCATGGATGGACGCAGGCGATCGCGGAAGTTTTCGCGATCGACATTCCAACATCGGGCCCGGCCTTCGACGCGATCTCGCGTCTTGCGTCGGAAGCGGGCAAGGCGGCGTAACGGAGATGGCTGCCCGGATCGTCGCGCAACGCTTCGCCGGGCCGCTCGCCGCGCGGNNAGCGGGAGGGCTGCGCATTCTCGTCGATCCCTATCTGTCCGACACGCTCGGGGACAAATACCGGGGAACGACCACTCCGCACGATCGGATGATGCCGGTCCTGGTTTCGGTCGAGGCGCTCGGAGCGGTCGATCTCGCCCTGCTCACGCATCACACCGACCACGTGCACCCCGGCACGCTCGTGCCTCTCGCCGCCCGCAATCCCACCCTGCGCTTCGTGGCGCCGAAGGCGGCGAGGGACGAGGCTCTGCGGCGCCCGGGGCGTCGCAGGATCGGCTCGTTCTGGTCGACGCCGGCGAGACCGTGGAGCCGCTTCCGGGCGTGAAGGTCGTCGCCCTTCGCGCCGCGCACGAGACGCTGGCGACGGACGCGAACGGCTGCCACCGCTTTCTCGGCTGCGCCCTCATCGTCTCCACGCCACGCGGATCGGTCGTCGTACTTCATTCCGGCGACACGATTCCCTTCGCCGGGCAGGCCGAGGAGATGAGGCGGCTCGCGCCAGATCTGCTGCTGCTGCCGGTCAACGGCCGCTCTCGCGGCGTGCTGGGCAATATGACTCTGGAAGAAGCCTGCGCTTTGGCGGCCGCGGCCGGCGCGCCGGCCATGATCGCCCATTATTTCGGAATGTGCGCCTTTAACACAAACCCGCGCGAGGCGGTCGAGGCCAAGGCAGCCGATCTCGACTTGCCGTTTCGACTCCTGCCCGCCAGCGAGGATCTGGAAGTGCGACTCGAGGGGGTCTAGTTTGCGCATTCCCGCTATGCCGACCGATCAAGCTCCCCAGGACTCGCCTGCCCGTTCCCGCCATTTCGGCAACGCGCTCGAAATGGTGCGCGAGGCGCGTTCGACTTTGCGCAAGTCTGACGGCAAGGTCGCCGATCTCGTGCTGACCGACCCATTTCGCATTCTCCAGATGAGCGTCGCCGAAACCGCCGCGCTCGCAGGCGTCAGCCAGCCCACGGTCATCCGGTTCTGTGTCGCGTCAGGCTTCTCCGGCTACCAGGAGTTCAAGCTGAGGCTCGCTCAGAGCCTCGCGCTCGGGCGCACGGCGACCCATTCCGTGATTTCCGGCGAGGACGCGCTCGACGCAGTGGCCGACAAGATCTTTGAATACACCATCACGAGCCTCGACTGGGCGCGCCGGGCGCTCGACGACGGCGCGCTCGAGCGCGCGGTGGATCTTCTTGCGAAAGCGACGTCCATCGAGTTCTTCGGCTTCGGCGCCTCGGCGCTGGTCGCCGAGGACGCGCAACAGAAGTTCCCGCTGTTCGGCGTGCCCTGTCGCGCGCAGGCGGACTTTCACCAGCAGATCATGACCGCCTCGATGATGCGGCCTTCCGACGTGGCCGTCGTCATCTCCAATACCGGCCGCACGCGGCAGATCGTGGAGGCGGCCGAGGCGGCGAGGGCGAGCGGCGGGAAGGTGGTCGGCATCGTCGGCGCGCTCGGACCGGTCAGCGAGGCTTGCGACGTCGCGCTGATCGTCGAGACGCTCGACAACACCAACGTCTACACCCCGACCACATCGCGGATCGCCGCGCTCGTTCTGATCGACATTCTTTCGACGGCGGTCGCCCTGCGAAAAGACCCGGTGCATGTCGAGCGACTGAAGGCGATGAAGCAACGTCTCAACCAGCTCCGGTCGGACGAAGCCGACCCGACCTCTTCCGACTGAACGACGACACGCGCCCGAGTGATATGAAGGAAACCTTGCAATGGCAGCCTCCGCCACGACCGCGCCCAACGTCGCAGCCCTGCGCGCGGGCTTNNCGGTATCTTATGCGCGCGAACGCACAGGCGCCTATTTTGGCCTCCCGCTGGCCGTAGCCCGTCCCCGTTCGACCGCTGAGCTTTCGGCCGTCATGGTTCGCTGCGCCGAAATTGGCGTCGGCGTCGTGCCCCAGGGGG
>PLUH01000303.1:7574-7747 GCA_003164825.1 Hyphomicrobiales bacterium | reverse complement strand
GGCCTGCTGCTCAAGATGGGCGACAAGGGCAATGACGGCGGCCAGTTCTTCACTCCTCGCGAGGTGATCCGTGTCATCGTGCGCGCCATTGATCCGAAACCCGGCGAAACGATCTATGACCCCGGCTGTGGCACCGGCGGCTTCCTCGCCGAGGCCTTCGAGCACGTGCGCTC
>PLUH01000303.1:0-7525 GCA_003164825.1 Hyphomicrobiales bacterium | reverse complement strand
TGGCGCGATGTGCCAAGCCAGTTCGACATCGTGCTGACCAATCCGCCGTTCGGCGGCAAGGAAGGCAAGGAGGCGCAGTCCGCCTTCGCCTACAAGACGAGCGCGACGCAAATCCTCTTCCTCCAGCACGTCATCGATCACCTGAAACGCGGCGGGCGTTGCGGAATGGTGGTCGACGAGGGAGTGCTGTTTCGCAACAATGAGAACGCCTTCGTGCAGACCAAACGCCGGCTGCTCGACTCGTGCGATTTGTGGTGCATCGTCTCTCTACCGGCCGGCGCCTTCGTCAACGCCGGCGCGGGCGTGAAGACCGATCTGTTGTTCTTTACACGAGGGTCGCGCACCGAGAGCGTCTGGTACTACGACCTGTCGGACGTGAAGGTCGGCAAGAAACTGCCCCTAACGCTCGACAAGTTTGAGCAGTTCTTCGAACTGCTTCCGACCCGTGGCGACAGTGAACGAAGCTGGACGGTCACGCGCGCCGCTATCGAGGCGAAGAACTATGACCTTAAAGCGGTGAACCCCAACCGTAAGGTCGAAGTCGACACGCGCAGCCCGGCGGAAATCCTTGCCGTCATCGAGCAGCGACATGAAGAGGTCGCCGCCGCGCTGAAGACCCTGCGCGAGCTAATCGGAAGCTGACCCCCCCTTCGGCCCAAGCCCCTTTCAGCATGGGGGCGCACTTCTCGCGGTCGATGGCGTAGGCGGTTTCGCCGCCGACTTCGTCGCCGCCGGTCAGCGCAATGCCATCCATCCGCAACTGGCGATGAATCGCCTCCAGGACGGATGGAGCTCGCGATCGCGTTGTCGATGATGATAAGATAGGCAAGCAAACCTTTCGTCGTTGAACAGGCCCTGTTCGCGCAAAAACGCTGCCTGTTATCGACAAGAATGCTCCCTGTTATGAGCCAAAAATCTCCCTGTTATTTTCCGCCGCAAACCCAGGCGAGGCCGACTCGATCATGGCGTCAATATGTCAATAAGGCGCCGCCAGCAATCGCCCAACCCTCTCCCGCATCCTTCGACAAGCTCAGGATGAGGGGAGGGGGGCGGGCGCGGCGGTTATTCGCCTTCGACGCCGATGGCGTAGGCGGTTTCGCCGTGGACGGCGTCGTCGCCGACTTTCAGCGCTGCGTCATCCATCCGCAACGGCACGATGAACGAGATCACTTTCAGGATGATGTAGGTCGCGATCGCGTTGAAGATGATGATGAACAACGCGCCGTAGATCTGCAGCACGAACTGGTAGGCGTTGCCGTAGAAGAGGCCGGTCACGTTGACGCCCGGCGCCTCCTTGTCGGTGCCGATATATTGCAGCATCGCCGGATTGGCGAGGAGACCGGTCAGCAGGCCGCCGCAGATGGCGGCGACGCCGTGGGTCGAGAAGACGCTCAGCGTGTCGTCCACCCGCATCATGAAGCTGGTCTTTTGCAGCCAGTTCATGCTCATCCACGGAATGANNACCAGGCCCGCGATCATGCCGTTCACGGCGCCGAGGACCGAGGGCTTGCCGTAGGCCATCTTGTCCATCAGCGTCCACACCAGGAGCGCAACCGCGGTCGCGGTGTTGGTGTTGAGCACGGCTGCGCCGGCGTCGGCGTTGGCGAAGTAGGGGTCGCCGCCGTTGAAGCCGTTCCAGCCGAGCCACAGGATGCCGGCGCCGACCAGCGTGATCAAGAGGCTGTTCGGCGGAAAATGGTCGCGATCGGCCTGAAGTCTGGGGCCCACGAGCCAAGCGGCGACAAAGCCCGAGGTCCCGGCGGCGAGATGGATGACATAGCCGCCCGAAAAGTCCGCGACGCCAAGGCCGGCGAGCCAGCCGCCGCCCCACAAGGAGAACGCTCCGACCGTATAGACCAGGGTCATCCACACCGGGCAGAAGATCATCCAAGCGGTGAAGTTCATCCGGCCGAGTACAGAGCCCGCCAAGATGATGACGGTGATGGCGGCGAACACGAACTGGAAGAAGATGAGCGTCGCCATCGGAAAGGCGAGCGCTGGCATGCCGCTCGCGGCCGCCGGAATGGTCGCTTGCCCGGTGGTGAAGACCGCGGATGTGGCGGGACTTGGGGTGCCCCAGAATGGAAACCACTGCGGCCCGAACGCCAGATTATAGTCGAACAGGACCCAGACGACGAGGACCGAGGCGAAGGCGTAAATCGACATGAAGGCGGAGTTGATCGCCCATTTCTTCTTGACGATGCCGCCATAGAGAACCGTGAGGCCCGGGATGCTTTGCAGGCCGACGAAGGTTGCCGCGGCGAGCTGCCAAGCGTTATCTCCGGTATCGAGCCATTGTGGTGACGCTACGAGGGCCATGCTGATTTCCCCGCTTATCGATCGATGCTGACGTCTCCCTTCAAGGCCCTGAATCGCCGTTCCCGCGCCCGGCGCCGCGCCAATGGAAAACGCCCATTAAAGCGTCAGCAAAAATCGTGCCGCAATCCAGCCTTTTTTCGGCTACGGTATCTTTATGAAGTTGTTCATGGAATGGGCCTCGATTGCTATAAATGACGCCATAGTGAACAATCGATAGGCAGATAACGGAAAAGAATTGGGCCTTTATGACAAGGATTGCGCTTGGCGCCCCGGTTTCCTTAGGTCTTGCATAGAAGCGCGCGGGAGTGGATTACGGATCGAGGCGATGCTGAAGCGGCAAAAATTTTCGTTCTCCGCCCGAGCGGCGGCAATCGTCGCGCTGGCGGCGGCCGTCGCCGCCGCCAACGGCGCGGCCGAAGCCGAGGGGGTCGCGGTCACCTGCACCAATCCGTTCAGCGGCGCGAGCTGGCAGATTGCGATCGACTACGATCTCAAGACAGTCGACTCCAATCCGGCCCGCATCGACGAAACGGAGATCTCGTGGCGCGACGCGAAGGACGGCTGGCGCTATACGCTTGACCGCAAGTCGGGCGCGCTGACCGTCATCCTGGCTTCGGCGACCGGCGGAAACTTTCTCTTCGATCAGTGCCGGCTGCCGGATTGACGCGCGTCCCTCATCCGGCCCGATAGCCCGTCGCGAGACGGGCGTTCTTCCGAACGCCGACCGCCTGAGCCTAATTCGGAGCGACATGCAATGGCGGAGGGCGACGCCGGGGTCCGGGCGAGCGTCGGATTCTTTTCCGACAAGGGACCGCGCAAGGAGAACGAGGATTTCGCCGCCGCGGTCATCGGCGCGGAATTGCCTGAACCGCGCCGCGAAGTGGTGGCGGCGATCGCCGACGGCGTCGGCGGCGCCAAGGGCGGACGCGTCGCCGCCGAGCTCGCCGTGCGCGGTTTTCTCGACGGCTTTTGGGACTTGCCGGAGACCATGGAAGTGCGCCGCGCCGGGGCGCGCGTTATCAGCGCCCTCAACGCCTGGATCAACGCGCTCGGCCGCCAGGACCCCAAGCTCAAGGGGATGGCGTGCACCTTCACTGCGCTGGTGCTGCGCGGCCGGGTCGCCCACCTCCTGCACATCGGCGATACCCGCGCCTATCGGCTGAGGCGCGACCGTCTCGCCTGTCTCACCGAGGATCATTCCCGTGACGGCGGCCCCGGCAACTCGCGCGTGCTGACTCGCGCGCTTGGCGCCGAGCGTGAAGCGCGCCTCGACTATGCGTCGCAGCCGGTCGCGCTGCACGACCGGTTTCTCCTGTGCAGCGACGGCGTGCATGGCGTCATGACCGACGATAGCATCGCCGAGCTTTTGCGCGAGCGCTCCGCTCCCGACGACACCGCCAAAGCGCTGGTTGCCGCCGCGCTCGACGCCGGCAGCGCCGACAATTGCACCGCGCTGGTCCTCGATGTGGTCGCGCTGCCGACCGCCGCCTCGGCCGACGTTGGCGGCGCGATCATGCAGCTGCCGCTGATCCCGACGCCGGCGGTCGGCGAGACGGTCGACGGCTTTGCGCTGAAAGCGCTCATCTCCGACGGGCGCTACAGCCGCATTTTCGGGGCCCAGGACGAAGTCGAGGGCGGGGAAGCAGCGCTTAAGTTCCCGAAGCCCCAGGTCGCTGCGGTCGCAACCCACCATGCGGCGTTCGTGCGCGAGGCGTGGGTCGGCGCGCATGTGCACAGTCCGTGGGTGGCGCAGATCCTCGAGGCGCCGCCGGGGCGGCAGAGTTGCCTCTATACGGTCATGCCGCTCTACGAGGGCGAGCTTCTGGAGACGCGTCTTTCGCGCCGTCCGGCGATGGGGCTGGAAGAGGGGCGCGCGATCGCGATCGGGCTTGCGAGGGGCGTCGCCGCCTTGCATCGCGCCGGCGTCATCCACCGCGACATCAAACCCGACAATGTCATTCTCGAAGGGGGAGGGAAGCTGAAGCTCCTCGATCTTGGCGTCGTGCGCGTGCCCGGATGGGAGGATTTCCCGCCGGAGGATATTCCCGGCACGCCGGCCTATATGGCGCCGGAAATGTTCAACGGCGAAGCCGGCGACGAGGCGACCGACATCTATGCGCTGGGGGTGACGATGTTCCGCGCCTTCACCGGCGAATACCCTTATGGCAATCCGGACGCGGTAAGCCCGCCCCGGCGCGACCGGCCGAAGGACCTGACCGCGCTGCGCCCGGACCTGCCCGCCTGGCTGGGGGCGGTTCTGGACCGGGCGATCGCCGCCAATCCCGGCCAGCGGTATCGCGACGCAATGGAATTCGCCGCCGAGATGGAGGAGGGCCCGGCCCGCGCGCCGGCGCCCGCCCGGCGCCCGCAGACCCTATTGGAACGCGCGCCGGTGCGGTTCTGGCAGGGCGTGGCGGCGCTGCTGGCGCTGGCGCTGCTCGCGTCGCTTTTGCTGCGGCGTGGCTGAGGCGCCTGGATCAGGATGACTTTGGCGGATCGGTCTCGACGCGCCCGAGATCCAGGAACTTGCGATCGATGAGGAGACCCAGCCAAGCGGGGACGCAAAGGGCGAACCCAAGCAATCCGATCGAGACTCGGGATACATGCTCGCGAACGGTCGGAACGACCATGGCAATCGCTACGAGAAGCACGATCAGGGCGCGCCAACCGGTCACCTCGAATCCTTCCGACAACAGGTTCTCGCCGATCAGCAGAGCGCCGATGAGCACGATCGCCGCGACGCAAAGCAACGAGGTCGCGAGCAGCAGGGCGCGGGACTGTTGCCAGATGCGAAACATGCGGCTGCCGCCGCTTCCGAGCAGCTTGACGACGCGGAGGTATCGAGGGTCCGTGGTGCTCGCCCCTGAGATCACCTTGTCGATCGTGAGGAAGCGCCAATCGACCGGAGGGCTCGGGCGCTTCGGCAAGACTTCCACCTGCGGCAGATAGAAAGCGGCCATGCGATAGCCGCTAGACATCAGCGCGAACGCTTCGACATCCGAGAAGCTGTCGAGGTCGGTTCGAATGCCGGCGAGCAGCGTCTGAATCTTCTTGCGCACCCCGTATTCGGTCAACGCGTCGGCCGGCTGACCGGCTTCCTCGGGAGGCTCCTCGGAACCCTTCCAGTCGATGGGCGTTACGTCGAGGTCGCGCTTGAGATGGAGAAACATCAGCCCCTTCAGGAGGCCGCCCTTCTCCATTGCATCGAGCCGGGCGTATTGCTCCTGCCGCACCCTCTCCATCAGGACGGAATTTGAGCGCAAGAGCGGCGCGAATGCGCCTCCGCCGGGGTCGGGCGCAAGGCCCGTCTGTCCAGACGCGTCGCTCACCAGAAGGACTGTGCTGCCTTGCTCCAGGAGGCTGCCGACGCCCTGGTTGTCATGGACGCCGCCGTCGACCTGACGCAATGTGAGGGCTTCTGCCTCTTTCCCCCTTTCTTCGAGCGCATAGAGATTATCGAGGCGCAGGGGCTCGAAGAGGCCGGGCACGCAAGCCGAGGCCACGACCGCCTTGCTCAACGGCATGGATTGATAAGCGGGCGGGGCACGATCGTGATAGAAGCGCCGCAGCCTGCTCGTGCCATCGATATTGGGATCGATCGACCAGGGCGATTCGCCCATGAAACTGGCCGTGTACTGCCAGGCGTGTCCGGTGTTGAGGGTGGTGGCGTTCAGGATCAGGATGGGCGCTTTGGCTTTGCGCCGCCAGTCGCTCACCTTCGGGTCGAACTTTGTGTCCGAACCCTGTGGCCCCTTGGGAAAGATTTTCAAATTCTTGAGGAGAAGCGGGTCCTCGGGCTTTGGCCGGCTCGAGTCGCGATCCCAGATCCTGGCGAAGAGCTGGCTTTCGAACAATTCGCCGAGCCGGATCGTGCGCGAATAGGCTTTGTCCCATACCGAGCGGAACAGGCGAAACGGATCGGCGAAGACGCGCATCCTTATGTTGGTCTGCACCCCGGCGAGAAAGTCCTCCGCGAGGCGCCGAACGATGGCGATGTACACATCGCGCAACCCGTCCTCGCTCAACCCTTCGAGGTCCGCGGTCTCCATCTTCTCGCGAAGCTGAAGATAGTAGTGGGCGCCGACGATCGACCCGCCGGAGACGCATGAGAGCACTTCAACCCGCCGAAGAATGTCGAGCTCGGCCAGTTTCGCCAGTACGCCGATATGGAAAAGCGAGGCGCGAAAGCCGCCGCCGGACAAGGCCAGGCCGACCTTGCCGATAAACGCGCTCTCGCGCGCCGCCGCCGAGCCGAGGAAGGGCTCAAGAACCTTGTTCGCTTCGTTCGCTCTTGGATCGTCGGGCGCAATCGTCCCCGGATGCTGGAGCTGATAGAGGGTGGCGAGCTGGGATGCCGTGCTGCGAAACTCCCAGTCCGAAATATTCGGGAGCGCCTTTGCTCTCGCCAACCATGATCCGGCCTTTTCGTATTCGCCAAGCCCGAACCACGCCTCCGCGACGGTGACGACATACCACCACTCGCCAGTGACGAAGGGCGAGTCCTTCTCGATCTCCGGCGTGACGTCGACCAAGGACTGGCGGATCGCCTTCGCCTCGGCCTGACGATCGATGACGCCCCTCCCGCCATCGGCGAGCTCGATGTCGGCCAGCTGATCGAGCACGAAGGCGGCGTTTATCGTGGTGTAGCCGAAGTCCTTTTTCGGCCCGAGGTCATAGCCGCGGCGGTAGTAGCGGTACGAGCGCTCCAGTTGGTCCTTCTGGCCCGTCGCTTGCCAGCGCCGCTTGTAGATCGCGCCCGCAAGACCCAGCGTTTCCTGGTCCTCGGTCGTTTCGAGATCGAAAGAGCTGCGAAGAATGTCGAGCCCCTCGTCGAGCGCTTGCAACACAGGCCGGTCCGGGTCCTTGTAGGTGCACAGCGCGTGTTCCTGAGCCAACTTGCGGCCCAGGGAAGCATCGAAGCCTCCCTGTTTTCGCACCCTGGCCAGAACGCGACGGGCCAAGCCAAATTTGTCTTTCTTTTTGAGCCGCTTCGCCAGGCTCAGAACATCTGCGGACGTCAGGGCCTGACCGCGGAGGTAGGCGTCAGCGAGGGCGATGTCGGGTTGAGATTCGGCGGACGATTCGAGCGGCATCGCAACCTCCCTCATGAGCTCGCGGCCTTGGGCCAGTCGATGGCAGCTTGGCCCTTCCGAAGGCCGACGGCAACTGGACAAACAGGAGCGGCGCTGCCATCGTCCGCGCCAAC
>PLUH01000174.1:1891-4133 GCA_003164825.1 Hyphomicrobiales bacterium | reverse complement strand
CGCTGCCATCGTCCGCGCCAACCAATCCCTCCCAAGGAGATGTCCCGCAAATGACCACCGTCACCGCCGCCAAGCCCGACGCCACGCCGCGCGCGGCGGATGTTCCCAACGATCTGGAGGCGTTCTGGCTGCCGTTCACGCCCAATCGCGCGTTCAAGAAGAAGCCGCGCCTCATCTCGCGCTCGAAGGACATGCACTATTACACCCCCGAGGGGCGAGCGATCCTCGACGCCACGGCGGGCTTGTGGTGCTGCAACGCCGGACACAACCGGGCGCCGATCGTGGCGGCGATCCAGCGCCAGGCGGGCGAGCTGGATTTCACGCCCACCTTCCAGTTCGCCCATCCGCTGGCGTTCCAGCTCGCGTCGCGCATCGCTGAGCTTGCGCCCGGCGATCTCGATCATGTGTTCTTCTGCAATTCGGGCTCGGAAGCNNCTCGCCGGCGTCGATCATCTGCCGGCGACCTATAACCGCGAGCATCAGGCGTTCACCAAGGGCGAACCGGAATGGGGCGGCCATCTCGCCGACGCGCTCGAGAGCATCGTCGCCCTGCACGATTCCTCGACCATCGCCGCGGTGATCGTCGAGCCAATGGCGGGCTCGACCGGCGTCTTGCCCGCGCCCAAGGGCTATCTCAAGCGCCTGCGTGAGATCTGCGACAAATACGGCATCCTGCTGATTTTCGACGAGGTCATCACCGGGTTCGGGCGCCTNNTCTACGACGCCTTCATGCATGGGCCCGAGCATGCGATCGAACTCTTCCACGGCTACACCTATTCCGGCCATCCGCTCGCCTGCGCGGCGGCGCTGGCGACGATCGACCTCTATCGGGACGAGCGCCTGTTCGAGCGCTCGAAGGCGCTCGAGCCGAAGTGGGCGGACGCCATCATGACCCTCAAGGGCCTGCCGAACGTCGTCGACATCCGCTGCGTCGGCCTGACCGGCGCGATCGACCTTGCGCCGATCCCCGGCAGCCCCGGCTCGCGCGGCTATCGCGCGCTCGATTCCTCGTTCTTCGACGCCGGGATCATGCTGCGCCCGTCCGGCGACACGATCGAACTGACCCCGCCGCTTATCGTCAGCGAGAACGAGATCGGCGAGATCATGGAGAAGATCGGGGCGTCGATCAAAGCGGCGGCTTGAGGCCGCTCACATGAACGCCGCCGAGAACCGGCGGCTCTTCCGTGGCATTGCGCTCAGGACAGGCTAAGCGGTAGTGGCGTCAAGCCTTCGCATCGCGTTGCGCCAGGCGGAGGCGAGCCCGAGGCCAGCAAATCCGATCAGCATGAGCGCCCAGGTCGAAGGCTCGGGGACGGAGAGGGTGAAAACTTGGCCGGTCCCGTCTGTCGATTGGAATATGTCGAAAAGGTTCGTTCCGCTATCACCGGTTGCTGTTCCCGCGGTGACTCCGCCGGCATCAAACGTCGACCAGAAAGTGAGATAAGGATAGTCCGCAGCGTTCCAGCTTGCGCTAACAATCGAGGCGACCGAGAAGTAGGGGTTGCCGGGGTCGCCATTGCCGTCGTCGCCGGTCGGCGTCGAATTGTTCTGCACGGCGAATGTCGCAGTGTCCTCCCCTGAAAGGCTGAAGTAGGCGACACCTCCTGAAATCGATACGACAAGCGTATCCACCGGAGTCCCGAGATAATCTTCTGCCAGGTAATACGTCCCGGGGATAAAAGTAACGGTCTCCGCGTGAGCGGGTGCGAAAGCGAGGCCGTCCGCCACAACCAGGCCCGCGATTGCCGCTGCGCCGAGAAACTTGGATTTTGCGCTCATGACTTCCCCCTAAATAACACCCCTATGAGTTCACCGCTCCCCAAACGGGTATTCACAGCTAAGGGAGCAGCGCCATTTCTGTCAAGCCGGAAATGTATGAAAACTTCGATCGGATCGCCGTCAACCAGCGCTTCAGACGCCCGTCGATACGCATGGCGCGGCGGCGTCCGATCGGCCATTCCTGGGCGTCGAAAAAGAAGCCAGGGCCGCATCATGCCCCGTCTGTTCACCGCGCTTGAATTGCCCGAGCGNNGACTATCACGTCACGCTGAGATTCATCGGCGACGTTGACGGGCGCGCCGCGCATGACATCGTCGAGACGCTCGGCGACATCCGCCGGCCGAAAGTTTTCGTCCGCTTCGAGGGCTTAAGCTGGTTTGGCGGCGATAAGCCGCGCGCCATCGTCGCCAGGGTCAAGGCGGACCCTGCGCTGATGGACTTGCAGGCCGAGCAGGAGCGGCGC
>PLUH01000174.1:0-1860 GCA_003164825.1 Hyphomicrobiales bacterium | reverse complement strand
GCGACGGGACGGGCGGGGGACCCTATGTCGTTGAGGCCGCCTATCCGCTGGGCTAAGAGGGTGCGGAAGGGTCCGGCATGACGAGTGGTCTCCCACATGGGAGGGAAGCGATCCTCGACATTCGCAAGATCGAGGACTACTGCCTGAACCCATCGCATCCGCGAGGCCGGCACAAAGCCAGGGTGTTCCGCGATGCTCTCGATCTCCGACAAGCCGATGCGCCCTGGTTGCGGAACGCCATATTGAACGCCGCGCTTGTGGAGGAGGCGGTTGAGATCGACACGGACGAATGGGGCTTGCATTGGCGCCTCGACGCGACCCTCAGGCGACACGGGAAGACTGCTGTGGTAAGGACAATCTGGCTGGTGCGCGCTCGCGAACGCGTTCCCAGGTTCGTCACATGTTGGGTGCTCTGATGAAGGCGGCCAGGCGCGCACAGACCAAGACTCCTTCCCTCCTGGACGTCGTCGCATTGCTCAAGGACCTCTCGGCGCACAGGCTTTTCCGAGGGCAGGTGGGCACAGTCGTCGAGCGCATCGACGATGAGACGCTCATCGTGGAGTTCAGCGACGATCAGGGGCGCGGCTACGCCATCGCGCCTTGCGCGCGAACGGACCTCCTTGTCCTCCGCTACATTCCGGAGGCCGCCTGACCGTCTCCGGGGACAGGCGGCCGCGGGCGCAAACTATCGTCGGCCGAGGTCGAAGCCCGCCTTGAACCTCGCCATTAACGTCGCGCGGCGCCGCGTGCGCCTCGATCCGCGCGACCCCGGTTTCTTCGACGACCCCTATCGCGCCTATGCCGCGATCCACGCAGCCTCGCCCGTGTTCTTCTGGGAGGACTACGGCTTCTGGTGCTTCGCCCGGCACGCCGACGTGTCGGCGCTGCTGCGCGACCGCCGTTTCGGCCGCCAGATAACGCACCTGATGAGCCGGGCGGAACTGGGCTGGCCCGAGCCGAAGGCGCATCTTCAGCCGTTCGACGCGCTCGAGCGCCATTCGATCCTAGAGCTCGAGCCGCCCGAGCACACAAGGCTGCGCAACCTCGTCAACCGCGCCTTCGTCTCGCGCCGGATCGAGAAGCTCGGGCCCCGGATCGCCGCGCTGGCGCATGAGCGGATCGACGGGTTCGCGCATGAGGGGTCGGCCGATCTCATCGCCGAGTTCGCCGCGCCGATTCCGGTCGCCGTGATCGCCGACCTGCTCGGCGTTCCGCGCCAGATGGGGGGCGAGCTCGTCGACTGGTCGCACCGGATGGTCGCGATGTATCAGTTCGGGGCGAATCGCGAGGTCGAGGAACGCGCGGCCGGGGCGGCGCGCGCGTTCGCCGATTTCGTCCGCGGCTTTGCGCGTGCGCGGCGCGGCGATCTCGGCGACGATCTCATCAGCCAGCTCCTCATCGCCGAAAGCGACGGCGGAAGGTTGAGCGAGGACGAACTGGTTGCGACGGTGATCCTGCTCCTGAACGCGGGCCACGAGGCGACGGTCCAGGCGATCGGCAATGGGGTGAAGACGATGCTCGAGGGGGGCGTCGACGCGCGCCTTGCGTTTGCGAGCGAAAGCGCGACTGCGGCGACGGTCGAGGAGCTGCTGCGCCTCGACCCGCCGCTGCATCTTTTTCAGCGCCACGCGCTGGAAGACGCAGAGTTCGCCGGCGTGCGGCTTAGGAAGGGCGACAGGATCGGCCTTCTTCTCGGCGCCGCCAACCGCGATCCCGCGCGCTTTCCCCATCCCGACGCCTTCGACGGCAGGCGGTCGCCGAATCCGCATGTGAGTTTCGGCGCCGGCATTCATTTCTGCGTCGGCGCGCCGCTGGCGCGGCTCGAGCTCAGCGCCGTGCTGCCGATCCTGTTCGCCCGCC
>PLUH01000349.1 GCA_003164825.1 Hyphomicrobiales bacterium | reverse complement strand
AGCGAGCGGGCGGGATTGCCGTGGAGGACGTCGAGCGTCACCGGCTTTCTCAGCGCGGCGCCGCGCTTCAGCACCTCGCCGATGAGTTTGGTGCCGATGCCGTTGCCGCGGAAAGGCGCGAGGAGGTGAAGCTGGCGTAGATGCAACCGGCCGGCAAGCTCAGCCACTTGCATCCAGCCGATGTCCTTGCCTTCGGCGCAGATGATTCGCGCTTGAAATTGCCGGTAGCCGCGGCGGAATTGGGCCGTCAACCGGAGCCGGTCCCAGCGGCCGATCTTCGTCAGGTGAGTCTCGGCGCCGTCGAGGTAGAGGGCGAGGGCGAAAGAATAGTCGCGCGGCTTCGGCAGGCGCAGCCGGACGTCCGGCCCCCACGGTTGGGCGGCCATCTGCCTTGCCAGTGGGCGGTCCCCAGCCTGCAACACGGCTTTCATCTTCCGTCGTCACGGCGGGTCACGCAATATGCCGGGCGCCGATTTCCGCCTGCGCGGCGTCAATAATTTGTTACGCTGCAGCGCAATTCGGGTAATCTAAAGTGAGTCACGGTTCGTTCGCCGGCAGGGCGCATGCAATCCGAGGGGACACAGACATTGGGCGGCGACCGGCGTGGAAAACGCGCCGCCGTCATGGTCGCCGACATGGTCGAGTTCAGCCGGCGCATGGAGCAGGATCAGGTCGGTAGCGCCGATCAGGTCACCCGCTCGATTCAGCTGTTCCGGAATCTGATCGGCGATTACGGCGGCCGGGTCGCGAACATCACCGGCGACGGAATTCTGGCCTTGTTCGACAGCGCCGGTCAGGCGCTGCGGTTCGCGATCCAGATCCAGACCGAGTTTCGCGAGCAGTCGGTCTGGGGCGACGGCGAGCCGATCGAATTCCGCATCGGCCTCAATATCGGCGAGGTGACGCTGCAGGAATCGGTCGCTTATGGACACTGCATCAATGTCGCGGCGCGCCTCCAGGCCCTGGCCGATCCGAGCAGCATTCTGGTCAGCGGCGCGTTCCGCGCGGCAATGGGCGAACTGCCGGGAACGTTGCTGCGTTCGCTTGGCCAGCCACGGCTCAAGAACATTTCCGAGCCGATCGAGGTGTTCGAGGTCGAGCACTCNNCATCCGACGATCGCGGTCCTGCCGCTCACCAATCTGTCGGGCGATCCGCGCAACGACCATCTCTGCGAGGGCATCGCCGAGGACATCATCGCCAGCCTCGCCCGGTTCCGCAACCTGATCGTGATCGCCCGGCACTCGGCGTTCCTGTTCAACCTGAGCGCTAATCCCGCCCGGGAGGTCCAGAACCGCCTCGGCGTGCGCTACATCCTCGGCGGCAGCCTGCGCCGGGCGGACAAGCGGCTTCGCATCGCTGTCGAGCTCATCGACGCGGGCACCGAAACCGCGTTGTGGTCCGACCGGTTCAACCTCGAGCTCGAGGACCTGTTCGATATGCAGGATGAGATCGCCGGCGCGGTCGCCTCGCGGCTCTCGACACAGATCGACATCGCCGAGCAGCGCCAGGAATCGCCGCATCCGCGTGATATGCGCGCCTATGGGCTCGTGGTGCGCGGCCGGCATCTGATCCTCAAGGTCACCAAAGAGGCGAATTGGCACGCGCGCCGGCTGTTCGAGGAGGCGATCGAATACGCGCCCGAATACGGCCGGGCGTTCGGCGCCCTGTCGCGGACGCACAACCTCGACTGGCGCTATGCGTGGTCGTCGACGCCAAAGGACTCGCTCGAATCGGCCATCGTCCTTGCTCGCCGCGCCAAGGAACTCGACCGTCTGGACGCCAGCGGCTACGCCGAGCTTGGCTACGCCAAGCTCTACCGCAGGCAGCACGACGAGGCGCTGGCGGAATACTCCCAGGCGCTGGCGCTCAACCCGAACGACGCCGACATTATCGTCGAATATGCCGACGCCCTGGTCTACGCCGAGCAGCCGCAGCGATCGCTCGAGCTGGTGCAAAAGGCGATGCGGCTCAATCCCTATTATCCTGATTGGTACCTCTGGTACCTGGCGGACATCTACGATGCGATGGGCCGCGCCGAAGATGTCGTCGCGACGGTCATGCGCATGCACGATCCGTCCGAGGGCCAGCGGCTGCTCGCTGTCAACTACTCGCATCTCGGGATGATGCGCGAAGCGCAAGCGGCGGCGCGGGAGGTCATCCGCCTCCACCCGCAATTCACTATCGCTCAGTGGCGCGAGCGCCCGCCCTATCGCGACCCGCTCGTCCTCGAGCGCTACGTGGAAGGCCTCCGCAAGGCCGGCTTGCCGGAGTGACGCGTTGTACGCGCTGCCGCACAGCCCGTGCCGATTGCAAGGCGTTATCGCGCGCGTCTTTGCCCGATATATCCATCCTCGACCAAGAGGAGATGGGCGATGATCGACATCAGCAAAGCCGGAACGTTTAAGCTCGGCGACCGCGTTGTGAAGCGCATGGGTTACGGCGCGATGCAGCTTGCGGGAAAGGGCGTCTTCGGGCCGCCGAAGGACCACGCCGGCGCGGTCGCGGTATTGCGCGAGGCGGTCGCGAGCGGCGTCAACCATATCGACACCAGCGACTATTACGGCCCCTATGTCACCAATGAGCTGATCCGCGAGGCGCTCCATCCCTATCCCGACGATCTGGTCATCGTGACTAAGATCGGCGCCAGGCGCGGCGACGACGCATCGTGGATCCCGGCGATGTCGCCCGCCGACCTCGAGAGCGCGGTCCACGACAATCTCAATCGTCTCGGGCTCCAGGCGATCGAGGTCGTCAACCTCAGGATCATGGGGAAGGTCCATGGTCCAGCGGAAGGGTCTATCGAGGCGCCGCTCACGGTTCTGGCCGAACTTCAGCGGCAGGGACTCGTGCGCCACATCGGGCTCAGCAACGTCACGCCGACGCAGATTGCGGAAGGGCGGCGGATCTGCGACATCGTGTGCGCGCAGAACATGTACAATGTCGCCCATCGCGAGGACGACGCCCTGATCGACGATCTCGCCCGCGACGGGATCGCCTATGCGCCGTTCTTTCCGCTTGGCGGCTTCACGCCGTTGCAGTCGACCGCGCTTACCGAAGTCGCGAAGGGGCTTGGCGCCACCCCGATGCAGGTCGCGCTCGCCTGGCTCCTCCGGCGTGCGCCCAACATCCTGCTCATTCCCGGGACGTCATCGATCGGCCATCTGCGCGAAAACCTCGCGGCGGCCGACCTGGAGCTGCCGCGCGAGACCGCCGCGGCGCTGGATCAGATCGCGAGCGGCTTGGCCCAGCCTGACGCCAGGCTCGCTCAGTAACCCTTGCCGCTGTCGTCCGCGTAGGCGGGCGC
>PLUH01000402.1 GCA_003164825.1 Hyphomicrobiales bacterium | reverse complement strand
GAGCGGCGCTGAGTTCGAAACGCCGGAGCATAGCGCCAATTTCTGAAAATGGGAAGAAAATGTCGCTTATGGATGCACTGAATCAAATTGGATTTGACTTGCCTTACTCTGTCCATACAGTCCCTTTATGAAGACGATCGTTTGGGGCGTCGAAAGGAATCGCGAACTCAAATCGGACCCAAAGATAGGGATATGCTTTGAGGATATCGTCGCGGCGATCGAAAGCGGCGGCCTTTTGGATGATATCGAGCACCCGAACCGGGCGAAATATCCCGGCCAGCGCGTGCTGGTGGTTCTTGCGAACGGCTACGTCTACGCCGTCCCCTATGTCGAGACTCCGGACGGGATATTCCTGAAAACCGCCTTTCCTAGCCGGCGTCTCAAGGCCCAATATTGCCGGATGAGTCCAATGAAAAAGACGCCTGAAATTGGCCGGTATTTCGACCTCGGGGAGAAGGCTTTCGCACAAGACCTCGAGACTGGCGACGCGCCGCTCAAAAGCGGGTTTACGCCTGAGCGCAAAAACGAAATCGAAGCGATGGCGCGCGCGACGATGGCCGACGAGCGCGCCAAAATCTCATTGCGCATTCCCAAGCGAGATCTCGCCCGCCTCAAGTCCCGCGCACTGCAGGAAGGGATTCCCTATCAGACGCTAATCAATGCGCTGATCCATCGGTACGTGTCGGATTGAGGTCGCCAATCACCCTTGCTCGCCAGGCGCCAAGCCTCACGGCGCAACCCCAATCGGGGACATTACAGACCGTTGCGCGCCCCAAGCACCAAAGAAGGCGCCTGCAAGGGCCCCGCAACGGAAGTGACAAACACCGAATTTAGGAACTCCCGTACGTCTTGAGCGTGCGCGGAAATGTGGGCAAAGATCGAACTCAACGAATCCATAAAAGCGTTCATTTCGCGGCCCTCACTCCACCGCTTACTCGGCCGCGCCCTCCTACTGCGCCGCCTCCGCAACCGCGGTCAGAGCCGCCGCGCCGGTCTCGAATTGCAGCCGCGCGAGCCGGGCGTAGAGGCCGTTCGCCGCGAGAAGCGAGGCGTGCGTTCCCTCCTCGACCACGCATCCGGCCTCGATGACCAGAATGCGATGGGCGTTGACGATGGTCGCCAGCCGGTGGGCGATCACGAGCGTGGTCCGGCCTTTCATCAGCGCCTCGAGCGCGCCCTGGACCAGCGTTTCGCTCTCGGCGTCGAGCGCCGATGTCGCCTCGTCCAGGAGCAGCACGGGCGCATCCTTGAGGATCGCGCGNNAGGGCGGCGATGAAGCCGTCCGCCGCCGCTTGCCTCGCCGCCGCGACGACCGCCTCGCGCGAGGCGCCGGGGGCGCCATAGGCGATGTTGTCGGCGACGCTCGCGCCAAAGATGAAAGCGTCCTGCGGCACGAGCGCGATCTCGGCCCGAAGGTCGGCGGGATCAAGGGTCGAAATGTCGACGCCGTCGAGCGCGACCGCGCCGCTCGAGGGGTCGTAGAACCTCAGCGCGAGCTGGAACAGGGTCGATTTTCCCGCNNGTCGTCCTCGCGCCCGGGATAGGCGAACGAGACGTTCCGGAAGGCGAGTTCGCCGCGGACGGGCCTGATGAGCCTGGCGGGCTTGGGCGGCGCGATGATGCGCGGCTTGACCGCCATGATCTCGCCAATGCGCGCCGCCGCTCCCGCCGCCTGCGACACCTCGTTCCAGACTTCCGACAATTGCCCGAGCGCGCCGGCGCCGAACACGGCGAAGAGGACGAACTGCGACAGCGCGCCGCCGGTCATCCGGTGGGCGATCACGTCCTGGGCGCCGAGCCAGAGCACGACGACGACGCTGCCGAAAGCGAGGAAAAGCGCCGCCGCGGTGACGTAAGCGCGGGCCTCGCTCATCGCCCGGGCCGCCTCATAGGCGCCGTAAGCCGCCTCGCGATAGCGGCCGGCGGCGAACGATTCAGCGACGAACGACTGCATGATGCGCACCGCCGTGAGGCTTTCGGTCGCGAAGGCGGTGGCTTCGGCGAGCCTGTCCTGGGCGCGCCGGGAGCGCTGCCTGACCGAGCGTCCGGCCGCATAAAGGGGCAGCACGATGACGGGGATGGCCGCAAGCACGAAGGCCGACAGTTTGGGGCTCGTGACCACCATCATCGTGATCGCGCCGACGAACAGGAACAGATTGCGCAGCGCGAGCGACGCCGAGGAGCCGAACGTCGCCTTGAGCTGGGTCGTGTCGGCCGACAGGCGCGAGGCGATCTCCCCGGTCTTCTCGGCGTCGAAAAAGCCCGGATCGAGCCGGGTCAAATGGGTGAAGAGATCGGCGCGAAGGTCGGCGACCACCCGTTCGCCGAGCGTCATCACGAGGTAGTAGCGGGCGCCGGAGGCGAGCGCGAGCACCGCGACGACGCCGATCATGGCGAGAAAATAAACGCGGATAAGGCCGGCGTTGTCAGCGGAGAATCCGAAGTCGATCATCCGCCGGACCGCGATCGGCACCACGAGCGTCGCGGCCGAAGCAATGACGAGCGCAACGAGCGCCAGGCCGATCCGCGCGCGATGCGCGAATGCATAAGGCGCAAGCGGCCTCAACGCGCCGAGCGAAGAGCGGGAGGTCTTCGATCCGGCGTCGGCGGCGGATGACATTGGGTCAAGCGGCTCCTGAAGCAATCCGCGCGGTTTACGGACCCCGTTTCCGCCTAAATCAAGGCGGTCGGCTTGCGCCAGCCTTAGCGCCGGGCTATAGGATCGGCAACCGAAAGAGCCGCCGGACCCCCGGACGGCTCTTTGCTTGTTTTACCAGAGATCTCATTCGATGAAGCCCGACATCCACCCCAACTATCACATGATCAAGGTCGTGATGACCAACGGCGTCGAGTTCATGACCCGCTCGACCTATGGCGAAGACGGGGCGACGCTGCATTTGGACATCGATCCGAACACCCATCCGGCCTGGACCGGCGGCTCGCAGCAGCTGGTCGATCGCGGCGGCCGGCTGTCGCGCTTCAACACCCGTTTCGGCGGCCTTGGCATCGGCGGCAAGAAGTAACCCCCCTCTCCCAGAGGGAGAGGGGCCGGGGGTGAGGGNNGGGGACTGCAGCTCAGCCAAAGGGCAGACGCATTTCCGCGTAGATTCGCGCAAGAACAGAATTGAGTTCGTCGCAGACCTCGGCGTTGGTGAAGCGCAGAACGCGAATCCCGAAGTTTTCGATGACGGCCGTTCGTCCCGCGTCATAGTCTGCGAACCATTCATGCTGCCTGCCGTCGAGCTCGATCGCGAGCTTCGCTGCGTGGCAGTAGAAGTCAGCCACGTATCGGTCGA
>PLUH01000116.1:8196-9982 GCA_003164825.1 Hyphomicrobiales bacterium | reverse complement strand
GACGCCCTATGGCGCCACCTTCCCCAGCCGAGCTGGGGACGGGGGGCGTTGCAGATGACTGCCCTCGTTGTCCTCTTCATCGCCGCGATGTGGGCGGGAACGCAAAATGCGCTCGCCGGCGGCGGCTCGTTCATCACCCTTCCGTCGCTGATGCTGACCGGCATGGATGCGCGCGCGGCCAACATCACCTCGACGGTGGCGCTGTTTCCGGCCCAGCTCGTGACCGGCTTCACCGGGCGTGCGGACGCCGAGACCCCGCCGGGACTGACGATGAGGATGCTTGTTCTCGTCAGCCTCGTCGGCGGGGGGATCGGCGCGCTCATCCTGCTCGCGACGCCGCCAAGCGTGTTCGCGCGCCTCGTGCCGTGGCTGGTGTTGTTCGCAACCGCGCTCTTCGCCTGGGGCAGTTTCTTTCGCCGCTCCGTGGATGACGTCGAAGGACGGCTGCCGCCCTGGGGAATGGGGACCATCCAATTCTTCATCGCCGTCTACGGCGGCTATTTCGGCGGCGGCATCGGCTTCATGATGATGGCCGCGTTGACCATGACCGGCATTGCGGTGCGCAACGCCGGAGCGCTCAAGAACATCCTTGCCGGAATGGCGAACGCGTCCGCGGTCTTAATCTTCGTCTTTTCCAGGGATGTGCACTGGCTGCCGGCGGTCGTCACCGCGGTCGGCGCTTCGTTCGGCGGCTGGGCCGGCGCGCTGATGCTCAAAAGCGTCAACGAGAGGCTTCTCAAACTGGGCGTCGTCGCCATCGGCGTGGCGCTGACGATCGGGCTCTTCTGGAAGGCATGAGCCGCCGCCCGGGGCTCCGCGCCGCTCGATCCTCCGCTTAGCGGCGGCGCTTTCGGACCAGGGCGACATAGAGATTTGTCTCCCACCCTGCGTTCACTTCATTCGGAAGAGCCAATTCGACCGCCGACAAAAGAGCCTCACGACGGTCTTTCATCAACCGGAGGTGATCGGAGCGAGTTCCAAGATAAGCTGCGAAGGATTTGGAGGAATATTGGCGTAGCCATGTGTAGTTGCGGTGGCTGACCTGCTCGAAGCGGCCGCTCGCAGCAACGAGATGGGAAATCGGCCCTTCCGGGAGATACCAATTCTCGGCTGGAGGACCCCAGATTTCCGGGGCAAACCGCCGATAGACCGGCTGCAAAGCGTCCACTATCTCGGGCGACCAGCGCGGAGTATGGCCGAAGATCGCGAGATGCCCACCCGGCGACAACGCCCTCGAGGCTTTCTCAAACCCCACCTCAGGCCGGACCCAGTGCCAGGACTGCGCCGCGGCGACCAAATGAAAGGACCGCTCGCCAAGCGGCCAGTCCTCGAATGACGAGATCTCGAACTGGACATTCGGAAACTGGTCGAACTTTGGGCGCGCGATGTCCAAAAGCCGGTCGCCGGGATCGGTCGCGACGACGCGCAATCCGCGGGCGGCGAACCCTGCCGTCGCTTGCCCGGTTCCGCATCCGACCTCCAGAACACGGTCACCTGGCCGCAAGCGAGAGATTCTGAGCAAGTCGTCGAAGAGCGCCTCCGGATAGCCGCTCCGTTGGGCGTCGTAGATTGACGCCACCGTATTGAACGTTTGGCCGGGTTCCATCCGCGGATCCTTTGTCTCAATGCCAAGCGACCAATCCGTTGCAATGAGGTCATTGAGGCGGACTTGGTCGTTCGCCGTCAAGCGCGTCGCTTGCGGTTTGGGCGCGGTCAGGAGACTATCGGCGCCCTTTGACCGCGTTTCCGGATGCGGCGCGAAGGCTGGAGCGAGCAGACATGAACA
>PLUH01000116.1:0-8136 GCA_003164825.1 Hyphomicrobiales bacterium | reverse complement strand
TGCGCTGGACCGGCGCCGCCTATCTCATCTGGCTCGGCGTTCAGGCGTGGCGGCATGCGGGCGAAGGCGACGCGCGGCTGATGGAGACCGGGCGGGCTCGGTTCGTGCGCGGAATCCTGGTCGCGCTCTCCAATCCGAAGACGATCGTCTTCTTCACCGCCTTCCTGCCGCAGTTCCTCGATCCCAAGCTGCCGGCGGGGCCGCAGCTCGCGGTCATGTGCGTGGTCACCGTCATTCTCGCCGGCGTCTCCGACTGCGCCTGGGCGGTCGCCGCCGGCATGGGCCGCGCATGGTTCATGAAGCCCAAGCGGGTGAAACTGCTTGGCCGGCTGTCCGGAACCGTCTTGATCGGCGGAGGCCTGTGGCTCTCCCTCGCCCGGCGCTCGAGCTGACCGTTTCGTCGGCGGCAGAGGCGGGGCGGGGAAGTTCGGCGATGACGAACCTGACGACGATTGTGTCGGTCGCCGGAGCGTCGTTCGCCGCATCGTTCGTCGAAGCGGTCGAGGCGCTCACGATCGTGCTCGCCGTCGGGCTCGCCCGCGGCTGGCGGCCGGCGCTGACCGGCGCGGCGGCCGCCCTCGCCGCGCTCGCGCTCATCGTCGCCGCCCTCGGGCCCTTGCTGGGCGCCATTCCAATCCGCGCCTTGCAGTTTATCGTCGGCGTGCTCTTGCTCATGTTCGGCTTGCGCTGGCTGCGCAAGGCGATCCTGCGCACGATCGGCGTCATCGCCCTGCACGACGAGGACGCCGCCTTTCAGCGCGAGACGCGCGAACTGACCGCAGCCGAGCGCCGGCAGGCGCGGGGACTGGACTGGATCGCCGGCGTGACCGCTTTCAAGGCGGTGCTGCTCGAGGGGATCGAGGTCGTCTTCATTGTCATCGCGGTCGGCGCGGCGCGCGGCCTTCTCGGCCTGGCGAGCGTCGGCGCCTTGGCCGCGTGCGTCTTGGTGGCGGTCATCGGCGCCGCGATCCATCGGCCGCTCGCCCGCGTGCCCGAGAACGCGCTCAAGTTCGCAGTCGGGGTGATGCTTTCGGCCTTCGGCCTGTTCTGGACCGGCGAGAGCCTCGGCGTCGATTGGCCGGGGGGTGACGCCGCGATCCTCGCGTTCGCCGCCCTGTTCCTCGGCGTCGCCGCAGTGCTGGTCGTGCTTCTCAAGCCGCAATTGGCTGAGCACGCATGATCGGCGCAATCGTTGCGCAACTGATCGGCCTCTTCGTCGACGACGAGTTTCTGGCGACCGCCATCCTGGCCGCGGTCGCCGTCGCGGGCGCGCTGGCGCTGTCCGCCGCCGCCCCCGCCTGGGTCGCCGGCCTCCTGCTGACGCTGGCGTTGCCGGCGGCGCTCGCGGCGAGCGTCGTGCGGAGCGCATGGCGGGCGAGCCGGGAAACGACAGGCGGATAACGACTTCACACCGGCGCGGCGTCCGGGCGCGCGAGGAACGGGGGTAAGGAGGAACGCATGGCTCGACGCTTCATCGACATTTCCGCGCCCTTGCAGAACGACGTCGCGGCGGACTCCCCGGGGACCGGGCCCAGAATCGAATACATCGACCACCAGCAGAGCCTCCCTCAGGTTCTTCCGTTCTTTCCTGGGCTCAAGAAGGAGGACCTGCCGGACGGGCAGGGATGGGCGGTCGAGCGCGTGCAGCTCTCGACTCACAACGGCACCCATCTCGACGCGCCGTGGCACTACCACCCGACGATGAACGGCGGCGAGCGCGCCTGGACGATCGACGACGTGCCGCTCGAATGGTGCTTTCAGAACGGGGTGAAGCTCGACTTCCGCCATTTTGCCGATGGCTATGTCGCGACCGCCGCCGACGTCGACGCCGAGCTCGCGCGCATCGCGCACAAGCTCAAACCGCTCGACATCGTCCTCGTCAACACCAGCGCTGGCGCGAAATACGGACGCCCGGACTATGTCGCCTCGGGTTGCGGCATGGGCGCCGAGGCGACGCTCCACCTCTTGAAGCAGGGCGTCAGGGTGACCGGAACCGACGGCTGGAGCTGGGATGCGCCGTTCGTTCACACCGCCAGGCGCTTCGCCGAGAGCCACGATCCGTCGATCATCTGGGAGGGGCACAAGGCGGGCCGTCACATCGGCTATTGCCACATCGAGAAACTGCACAACCTCGAAGCGCTGCCGCCGACGGGATTCACCGTCGCCTGCTTTCCGGTGAAGATCGAGCGCGCCTCCGCCGGCTGGACGCGCGCGGTCGCGATCTTCGAAGCGTGAACGATCCGTGACCGTCGGCCTTGAGATTGTCGCTTTCCGGAGCGAAGGGGTTGGGCCAAGTCCGGAAGGTCCGTTTGATGAAGGTCTTTCCGCCGCCGCGCGCGGCGGCAGTTTACCATCCCGGTCTGCGCCTTCTGCATTGGCTGATGGCGGCGCTGATCTTTGTCGCATTGCCGCTTGGCGTCTGGGCGTCGCTGGTCCCACGCGGCTCGCAGCGATCCGAAATTCTGTTCTTCCACAAATCGATCGGCATGACGGTTCTTTGCCTCGTCGCGCTGCGCATCGTCTGGCGCTTGATCTCCGGCGCGCCCGCCTACGCGGAGCCGCTCGGCAGACTGACCCACGCGGCCGCGCGCTCTGCGCATATCGGGCTCTACGCCCTGATGATCGCGATGCCGGTCAGCGGCTACCTGTCATCCAATGGGGCCGGGACCGTTGTTCCCTGGTTCGGTCTCTTTACCTTTCCTCACCTGCTGCCGAAGAACGATACGCTTAGGATTGCG
Organism: Hyphomicrobiales bacterium; assembly: GCA_003164825.1. Classification (GTDB taxonomy): domain Bacteria; phylum Pseudomonadota; class Alphaproteobacteria; order Rhizobiales; family Beijerinckiaceae; genus Roseiarcus. The sequence goes on along the minus strand of PLUH01000116.1, from coordinate 5,398 downwards.
GCCGGGCAGGCGCACTATGTGTTCGCCTGGACGATCGCCTTCGTGCTCGCCGCGCATCTCGGCGCGGTCGTCTGGCACGCCGGGATCAAGCGCGACTCGGTCTTGACGCGGATGTGGCCGCGATATCGGCCGGCCCCGCCGACCGCCAAATCCTGACCGCTTGGGCGTTCAGGATCCGGTCACGGCATGGGCCGCCCTGACCGGCCACGCGAGCGCGTCCGGCAGCGCCTGCCCGATGTCTCCTGCGACAACCGAGGCGGGCTCAGTGCTCCACGTCTGGCGAACGACCGGCGACAGAACGACGCCGACGCCAACAAGATAAACAATAATGATCAAGGCGAGCAGAAGTCGCATATGCGTGTGTCCGAGTGTCAGCCATGGACCAAACGCTTGAGGAGCGCGGTTGTTCCAACAGTCTCCGTTCTTCGCTTCGGAACCATACGATCGATCATGCGTTGCATCTCGTCTGAAACGAGGAGGACTTCATGCGTCGCATCATCATTGGACTTTCAGCGCTGACAATCGCCGCTCTGCCAACCCTGGCCCTCGCTGACGGCAACGGAGCCTTGACGGGCGCGGCTGGCGGCGCGGTGGCGGGCGCGGTGGTCGGCGGACCGGTAGGAGCGGCGGTTGGCGGGGTGGCAGGCGGCGTGATCGGCGGCGCCGCGTCCGGACCCGGGACGGTCGTCGTCGCCCCTGGGCCCGCTCCGTGCAACACGCGAACCACCACCACACAGGATAACAATACGGGCGCCAGCGTCACCCGNNTTTGTGCTAGATTGGGGGTCGGCCATCCCCGTCCGGCCGAGTTTGGGAGTTTCTTCATGGGGCAAGGTTTGAGCGCCCGGATCGTCGGCCTCGCCGGCGCCGATCCTCTATTCGCGCGCATCCGGCAGGAAGCCGAAGAAGCGTCGCGGCGCGAGCCGGAGCTGGCGCTGTTTCTTGCTGTGAACGTTCTGAACCACGACACCCTTGAAGGCGCGGTGTCGCACCGCGTCGCCTCACGGCTCGATCATCGCGACCTCCCGGCCGCGCTGATCCGCCAGACCTTCGAAGAGGCGATCGCGCGCGATCCCTCGATCGGCGAGGCGTTCCGCGCCGACATCATCGCGGTGGCCGACCGCGACCCGGCGTGCCTCAGGATGATGGAGCCGCTGCTCTATTTCAAAGGCTTCCAGGCCCTCCAGGCCTATCGCCTGTCCCATTGGCTTCTGAAGGCGGGAAAGCGCGATTTCGCGCTCAGCCTGCAGAGTCTGGTCTCGGCGTCATTCGGCGTCGACATCAACCCGGCCGCGCGGATCGGCAAGGGCCTGTTTCTCGATCACGCGACCAGTCTCGTGGTCGGCGAGACGACGGTGATCGAGGACAACGTCTCGATCCTGCAGGGCGTGACGCTCGGCGGCACCGGCAAGGAGACCGGCGACCGGCATCCGAAGATCCGCCATGGCGTGCTCATCGGCGCGGGAGCGAAAATCCTCGGCAACATCGAGATCGGCTATTGCGCGCGGGTGGCGGCGGGCTCGGTGGTGCTGGCGGCGGTGCCGCACAACAAGACGGTCGCCGGGGTCCCGGCGCGCATCGTGGGCGAAGCGGGCTGCGCCGAGCCGGCGCGCGACATGAACCAGATCCTCGCCGAGAAGGCGCTCGAAGCCTAGGGCTGCGGCGCCGCGCCCCTTCTCCCCGCAAGCGGGGAGAAGGTTGGGATGAGGGGCTGGGCGAGGGAACGCGCCGTGGGAATGTCGGCGGGCGCAGAAAGTCGAGCGCTCCGATCGCAGTTGAAATCAGTGATCGCGGTCCATTCCCCGTCTTGCAACGCGGCGCCCCTTCGTGGCAGAGCCTCGCGCGCGGCTCTCGAGCCGGGGAGACATCATGGACAAAGCCGAGATCGTGAAACTGAGGGAGTTCCTGCGCCGTTCGTTTGGCGCGCCGACGCTTCAGGTTGCGCCGAATTCGAAGTCCGCCGAGGCGGCCGACGTCTCGCTCGGCGAACGCAAGCTCGGGACGATCACGGTCGACGACGAGGACGGCGACCGCTCGTTCGCGTTCGCGATGAAAGTGCCGGTCGGCCGTCCCGTGATCCAGGACTATCTTCGCCGGCTGTTCGAGAACGACAAGCTGACCGTCGCAGGGCGGCTCAAGAAAACCGACTCGGTCGAACTCAACAATGGCCCCGATTTTCTCGGCGTCATCTCCGCTGACGATCAAGACGGCTCGACCTTCACCCTGCAAATGGCGATCCTGGACGTCGATCTCGACGACGAGGAATAGGCGATGCCCCTCTATTCTCTCGACGGCCGGCGGCCGACCCTGCCGGCCGAAGGCCGCTTCTGGATCGCTCGCGGCCCTTCGCTTCTCCGCCGCGCACTATGTCGAGAATTGGCGCCGGTTCGCGAAGGCGCTGAAACCGATCGACCCTGACGTTTGACCGGCCCTCGCGCGGGCGCCGTTACCCCGCCCGACCTCGTCCTGAGGCGCCGCGAAGCGGCCTCGAAGGACGCTCCAGTACGCGCTGAGCGGCGCCTCCCACTCAAAGGTCCTTCGAGACGCGCCTTCGGCGCTCCTCAGGATGAGGGCGTCGCGCCGGGGACCCAGCGTCAGAGCGTAGTGTCTTCGGTGAAGTCATCGGCGGGAAACGGGCGCATGAACTCGACCGCGATCCCGAGGTCGAGGTGACGCACGACCTGGGCCTGCGTCGAGCCGACGACGACGCGCGCGCCGAGCGGCGGCTGGAAGTCGACGCGGAGCGCCGCCCCCGAGATCGAGATATCGATCAAGCTGGCGGTGAATTCGCGTCCGTTGGCGAGCCTGAGGATCGTATATCGGTCGCGCGGCGCAATGCGTTCGTGGCGCCGGTCCTCGGGCAGCCCGAGCGATTGGCGGTTTGCAAGCCACGTCAGCTGATCGGCGAGCTTCTCGCGCTTGGCCGGCGGCAAGGTCATCTGGACCGCGAACCCGCTCGGGAAAGTCCGCGCCACCCGGCCTTCGATTCGGCCAATCTGGTTGAGGTAGGCGACGATGCGTTCGCCGGGCTGAACCCCGGCTTCGGACGAGAGCGCGATGCCGCCGGGAGAGGCGTCGATCGATTCGCAGTCGAATTCCAGGCGGTCGGAGCGCATGAACCGTCCCGCCAGGCGCACCTTGACGCGCTGATGGCGCCGGCGCTCCAGCGGCGCCGGCTCCGCGATGCTCCATGCCAGGGCGCCCATGGCGGCGTGCTCCTCGGATTCTCGACGCCGGCCGCATGCGGTCGTTGACGCGATAGGGTTCGCGAGCAAGCCGGCGCCAGCCGTCCTAACCTTAACGGAGAGGGATTAAGGCGCTGTTACGGGCCGCATGTTCGGCGCCATCAGGTCATTCGGCGTTCGCCGGAATAGACAAAGAGGTGCTTGTAGCGCCTGGGCGGGTTGCGGAGTGAAAAGCCGGCCGGCGCAGCGCCGTCCCCCGCCGACCCGGGGCGGGACGGCGGATCGAGCGCGCGCAGCGAAGTCAGCGTGATCGCCCCCGCGCCGACGAGCCCGATCCACGACGGCGCCGCATGGACGGCGAAGGCGCCGAGAACGCGCGAATGGGTCTGTCCGTGGTGACGAAGCGGCAGGAGAATGGCCTCGATGCCCACCGCCCCGAGGCCGGCCGGCCGGGCCTCGGCGCCGATGAGGAACGGCTGCGCTTCGTCGGCGACGCAATGAAGGATCGAATCGAGATCCTTGCGATCGGCGTCCCGCCAAAGCTCGAGAAAGGAGAGGCCCCTCAGCTCTTTGAGGAAGATCGCATTGGCCCTCGACCCGGCGATCCGGAACGGGAACCCGCGCCCCTCGTCGAAATCGAGCACGAACGTATCGGCGAGCACGCCGCGGATCGCGCTCGGGTCGACATCGTTGCGCTCGGGCGCGCTGCGCGCTCCCCTGAGCCGGTTCCAGTACGCATGGAGCTCCATGGTGACGGCGAGCTTCACTTGAACCCCCTACGATCCGCGCCCTGACGCCTGTCCCGGAATGGGACGCCCTTTGAGCCGTTGGCGACGGGTTGCGCAAGACGAGGCAGGGACCATGCCATTCCGTGGCGGAAGCACCCGCGCGAGCGCCGCTGGGCAAGGAGGCCGGCGCTTTACCTTGAGCTAACCATGGCGCCGTCCGGCTCGTCCGGAATCGGGACAAGTCAATGCGTTGAGTCCGGATTGCGCGATTTGGCCGCGTCGGAGGTCTGGACGCAGATGGGTGGGTCAAACGAGCGGCTCAGAACGAGAGGTCCCGGTTCACCCCGACGCTCCGCGCCGCTGCGACGATCGACGCCCAAGCCTCGCTCGGCAGCGGTACGCCGGTCGCCATGCGTTTTGCGCGCTCGGCCCGCTCCGGTTCGCCAGGGGTCATGACCGCTTTTCCCGGTATCGCTTTGGCGCGTCGGAACCAGTCGAGATAGCGGGTCATATCGGCGTCGAAGACATGTGAGGGGTCGACCTGCCTGGGGTCGACGTAGAATGAGAACATGCCATTGGAAAATCTGCGGTCCGGTCCGGTTGCGCCGTTGCCGGTCAGCGAGCCGCCGATCAGCTCGCAGATGAGCGCAAGACCGGAGCCCTTATGCTCGCCGAAGGCGCGGATTGCGCCGGCGCCGCGGCTGTGGTCGCGCGGGCCGTCCGAATTCAGCGGGCCGTAGAGCAGCGCGGGATCGCCGGAGAGCGCTCCTTCGGGACCGATCAACGCGTCCGCCGGCAGCGGCTTCCCGCCATGGCTCGCGACGTTGACCTTTCCTTCGGCGACCAGCGATGTTGCGAAGTCGAGCACGACGGGCGCGGCGCCCTCGCGCGGAATGCCGGCGCAAAATGGCGCCGTCGACAGCCGGCGATCCAGGCCGCCGAACGGCGCGACCAGGATCGAGCCGGCGGCATTGACGAAATGGATCGAGATCAAGCCCGCTGCGGCGGCGCGCTCCGCCCATTCGCCGACCCGGCCGACATGGCCGGAATTGCGCAGCGAGATCGCGGAAAGGCCCGTCGCTTTCGCCTTTTCGACGCCGATGTCGACGGCCATCGGCGCCATCGTCTGACCGAAGCCAAAGCGCCCGTCGAGGACGCCGATGACCGGCGTATCGACAAGACGTTCGATCGACTGGTTGGGAATGAGGTCGCCTGCGCGGACCCAATCGACGTAACGCGGCGCGCGAATGACGCCGTGGCTGTCGTGGCCGGTGAGATTGGCGTCGACAAGAGAAGCCGAGACGCGGCGCGCTTCCTCCGGCCGGCAGCCGACGTGAGCGAAAATCTCGGCGCAGAACTCGGTCAGGGCGTCGGCGGGAATTTGAATCGTCATGTCGGCGCCTTGGCTTGCGGGCCGCCGAGATAAGCGTCTCGGATTCGCTCGTCGCTCCATAGTGTCGCGGGATCGCCCCCCAGAGCGAGGCG
>PLUH01000362.1 GCA_003164825.1 Hyphomicrobiales bacterium | reverse complement strand
GCTGGCTGAACATTGAATCGACGATACGGATAAAGGCCTCATAACTGTTGAACAGGCCGTGCCGCCCGGTCAGGAGATAGCCCTCAAGCCACCCCTCGCATTGATGCTCGCTGAGCATGGAATCCAGGACGCGGCCCTGAGGCGCGAGAAACTCATCATCGTCGACTTCGCGGGCGTCCCATTGGCGATTGGTGACCTCAAAGACGTCGCCGAGAAGATTGGAAAGCGTCTCGTCCGGACCGAAGATGCGGAAGTTGCGTTTGTCCTCGTTGAGGCGCGTCACGTCGCGAAGGAATGTGCCCAGCGCCAAGGTGTCTTGCGCGCTGACCGCTCCGGGGGCGGGGACGGAGACCGCGTGATCGCGGAAGTCCGGCATTTGCAGATCGCGCAGAAGAATTCCGCCGTTGGCGTGCGGGTTGGCGCCCATCCGACGCGCGCCCTTCGGCGCGAGCTCGGCAAGTTCGGGTCTCAGCGTTCCGTTCGCATCGAAGAGTTCCTCGGCCTTGTAGCTCTTCATCCAGCCTTCCAGCAGCTTGACGTGGTCGGGATGCGCGGCGTCGACGAGAAGCGGCACTTGATGCGCTCGAAACGTGCCCTCTATTTTCAACCCGTCGACGACTTTCGGCCCTGTCCAACCCTTGGGGGATCTAAGGACGATCATGGGCCAACGGGGCCGTGCGGGATCCTTGTTGTCCCTGGCGCTCTTTTGAATCGAGTGGATCTTTTCGATGGCTGCTTCGACGGTCTCCGCCATCAGGCGATGCATCACCTCCGGATCGTCGCCCTCGACGAACAGCGGATCCCAGCCGCAACCGCGAAAGAACTGCTCCAATTCCTCATGCTCGACGCGGGCGAGCACCGTCGGGTTGCTGATTTTGAAGCCGTTGAGGTGCAAGATCGGCAGAACCGTGCCGTCCGTGATCGGATCCAGGAATTTGTTGGACTGCCAGGCGGTCGCCAAGGGGCCTGTTTCGGCCTCGCCATCGCCGACGATGCAGGCGACGATGAACCCCGGATTGTCGAACGCGGCGCCGAAGGCGTGGCTCAGCGAATATCCGAGTTCGCCGCCCTCGTGNNGTCGGCGCGACATGGCTCGAAATGCCGCCCGGAAAAGAGAACTGCTTGAACAGCCTTTTCATCCCGGCTTCGTCCTGACTGATGTCGGGATAGATCTCGCTATAGCTGCCCTCGAGATAGGTGTTGGCGAGCAGCGCCGGGCCGCCGTGGCCGGGACCGGCGATGTAGATCATGTCGAGATCATGCAGTCGGATCGCCCGGTTCAAATGGACGTAGATGAAATTCTGTCCGGGCGTTGTGCCCCAATGCCCAACCACGAGCGGCTTGACATGCGCCAGCGTGAGGGGTTCGCGCAGCATCGGATTTGCGTAGAGGTAGATCTGACCGACCGAGAGGTAGTTGGCGGCGCGCCAATACGCGTCGAGCTGCTGCAATTCGTGTGACTCCAAAGCCCCCTGCCTCTTTGCGGAGGAGTCCTCGGGGATAGGCATGTCTCGCGGTGAAACGGGAACGTTCATTGTCCTGTGCCTCTGTCGTGGTGCTCCCAGTTGCCCGGGGATTCTATTGCTTTCTTTGACTTCGTCGCCGGTTTTCGGGTCGTCGGCCTGGAGACAACTTTCAATGTTCCACGGGAGTTTGGGTCGTCAGCGCCGCTTTGTCCGACCCGTTGGGGCGCGGCATCGAACGATCCGCTTTCTCGATGATCTCGAGGAAGGGCTTCATGATGTCGATGGGCATGGGAAAGACGACCGTCGAATTCTGCTCGGCGCCGATTTCGGTCAACGTCTGGAGGTAACGGAGCTGCATGGCAGCGGGAATGCTGCCGAGGATCTTGGCGGCATTGACGAGCGTCTGGGACGCTTGGAACTCCGCTTCGGCGTGGATCACCTTGGCGCGCCGGTCGCGTTCGGCCTCGGCCTGCTTGGCGATGGCACGCACCATGTTTTCGGTCAGTTCGACGGTTCGGATCTCGACATTGCTGACCTTGATGCCCCATGTCTCGGTTTGAGCGTCCAGAATGCTCTGCACATCCGCGCTGAGTTTCTTGCGCTCGGAGAGCATTTCGTCGAGCTCGTGCTGGCCGAGTACGGCGCGCAAGGTCGTCTGGGCCAGCATGTTCGTGGCCGGCAGATAGTTCTGGACCTTGATGATCGCGCGTTCGGGATTGACGACGTTGAAATAGAGCACCGCGTCGACTTTCATCGAAACATTGTCGCGGGAGATGACGTCCTGGCTGGGGATTTCAATGACCTGAATGCGCAAGTCTACCCGCACCATCTCCTGAATGAAGGGCGCCAACAGAACAAGGCCGGGGCCCTTCACCCTCTCAAAGCGGCCCAAGGTGAAGACGACGGCGCGCTCGTATTCGCGCAGGATGCGCACGGAGGCCATCAGGCAGACGGCGACCGCAAAAAGGACGAAGAAGACGAGAAAGGCTTCAATGGAAAACATGATCCGAGGACCTTCATCTGGTTGGTCTCTGTCCCTGTCAGACCGGACGGTCAATCGACACCGGGTGTCGTGACGATCGAAGCGGCGCAGGTTTCCGCGCGGAAGACGAAGTTAGCCACAATGTTCGATCCGGAGGCAGCCTCGGATTCTACTCATGAAATGATCGCGCTTTGGGAGGATAAATGCGACGTGCGCCTTCGCGACTCGCAATGACCGCGTCACGTGCGCGCCGTGAGAAGGTGGCGCTTTTCGCGGGATGCAATTCCCTTTTGCTGGCGCGGTGCGCCCTCTGGAATCTCCGAACGCATTCGTCCGGTCCAGCGCCGGGCATTCAGTTCGGAACTGCCTCATCAAAGGTGTTACCTGTGGGCAGCCGATATTGGCAAGGCCTCGCATCCGCGGCCTCGCGCTGGCAAATGGCGGTGCCGACGCCCACCATCGCTTGAGTACATTCCGAGTCTAGGCGCGACGACACGCACATGTTCTTTTCCGTGTTTCGGCTGCACGGGTCGTCGTTTGCGTCCGTGGCTACGGAGGGTGGCGCCTGTTCGAANNTCGAACCACCCCTCGGTCCGGATGCTCCGGCGGGCCACCATGGAAGGGACTCGGCTATGCGAGCCAAGAGGGCTCTGGATTCTGGCCCGGCAGCGGAAACCGTTATGACCGAGACTCTCAGCACCAAATCCAAGTCGGGGGCCAGCGATCGGATTGGGACCGAGAGGGGATGACTCAAAGAAAACCGAAGCGCTGACGCCGCTTCGCCAACGATGGCGGCAACCCCCAATGCCCCCGACACTGTTTTTTCGAACCGTGGACTGACGAGCGACGCGGCCCGCCGCCAGCTTGCACAA
>PLUH01000146.1:528-9819 GCA_003164825.1 Hyphomicrobiales bacterium | reverse complement strand
GATGCGGGCGAAGATCCGCGCCAATCGCTCGTCTTATGATGAGATCCTCTGCCTCTACGGCGATTGCGGCACGGGCGGCGAGCTCGACCGCGTGCTCGGCGGCGGCCTGGTGCCTGGGGCGCTGGTGCTGCTGGGCGGCTCGCCGGGGATCGGCAAGTCGACGCTGACCAACATGGTGCTCGGACACCTCCAGCACGCCGGGGCAAGGACGCTGTACGTAAGTGGCGAGGAGTCCGCCGAGCAGGTGAGGCTGCGCGCTGAGCGGCTGTCGGACTCGGCGCTGCAGGTCCCCATCCTTGCCGAGACCGACCTGGACGCGGTCCTGGACGTGCTGGCCGCGCAGGCGCCGCAGGTATGCGTGATCGACTCTGTGCAGACGCTGCGCGCGGCGGACCTGTCCGGCGCGCCCGGCTCGGTCGGACAGGTCCGTGAGGTGGCGGCGCGGATCATGGAGCTGGCCAAGGCCCGCGCGATGGCGGTGATCCTCGTTGGACACGTCACCAAGGACGGGGCGCTGGCGGGCCCACGCGTGCTGGAGCACCTGGTGGACTGCGTGCTGCAGTTCGAGGGCGAGCGGGAGCGGACGTACCGCACGGTCCGCGCGGTCAAGAACCGCTTCGGCGCGACCGACGAGATCGGCGTCTTCGAGATGGGCGATCGCGGCCTCGCCGAGGAAATTGCGCAGGACGTGCTGTTCCTGGGCGAGGGCGGCGAGCGGGCGGCGGGCGCGGCGGTGTTCGCCGGAATCGAAGGTACGCGGCCGGTGCTGGTCGAGATCCAGGCGCTGGTGGCGCCGTCGCTGCTCGGCACGCCGCGCCGCGCGGTGGTCGGCTGGGAGCCGAGCCGGCTGGCGATGGTGCTCGCGGTCCTCGAGGCCCACGGAGGGATGAAGCTCGGGCAATATGACGTCTATCTCAATGTCGCCGGGGGCTTGCGGATCATGGAGCCTGCGGCTGACCTTGCCGCGGCGGCGGCGCTGATATCCTCGCTTACCGGAGCGAGCTTGCCCCGGGATGCGGTCTATTTCGGCGAGATTGCGCTGTCGGGCTCGGTGCGCGCGGTGGCGCATCCCGGCTTGCGCCTCAAGGAGGCCGCCAAGCTCGGATTTGCGAAGGCGTTCGCGCCGCCCTTACCGCGCGCCGACGGCGAAGGCGCCAATATCGCCGTCCAGCCGATCGGTACGGTGGCGACGCTGGTTGCTCTGATCGCTTCGAGCGCCGTCGAGACGAGGGCGGCGCGCGCCGGCGCCCCGGCTCGCAGTGGGGTGACGAACTGAGGCGGCTTGGCTATAAGGCGCTCGCGCCGGCCGCTGGACGGCGCAGACGACGTTGAACCGTCCCGACGAGGTTCGCTCGAAAAATGCCCTCTTATCTCGATCTCGCGGTTCTCGGCATCGTTCTCGTCTCGGCGCTTTTGTCGATGATGCGCGGGTTCAGCCGCGAGGTTCTGGCCATCGCGTCATGGGCGGCGGCCGCCGCCGCCGCTTATTACTTCTACCCTCTCGTCGTGCCCTATCTCACTCCCTATATCCATAAGGAAGTCATCGCCCAGGCGGCTGCGGCGGCGATCGTGTTCTTCGTAACGTTGATCATCGTTTCGCTGTTTACGGTTCGTCTCTCGGACGCGATCCTCGACAGCAAGATCGGCGCCCTGGATCGGACGCTCGGGTTCGTGTTCGGCGTTGCGAGAGGGTTCCTTCTCGCCGTCGTCGCCTTCGCCATCTTCAACTGGCTGGTTTCGGAGAAGCAGCAACCGGAATGGGTCAAAAACGCCAGGACACGGCCGATCCTCACCGAGACGGCCGATCGGATCGTCGCCCTGCTGCCGGAGGACGCGGCGACGACCATCGACGGGTGGATCAAGTCGCGCGCGAGCGCGGCGACGAACGAGCTGGCGCCGCCCCCCGTGGACGATTCGAACCCGAAGGCGGCTGGCGATCAACCGGTCGCGACTCCAGCCCCGGAGGCGCCCAAGAAGACCGATTCGACCGCGGGGCCGAACGGTTCGGCGATGGACAAGCAGAAGCTCGACGCCTTGATCAACAAGAACGTTCCGCCTCCGGCGCCGTTCGCGCCGGCTCCGAAGCAGTGATGGGCGAGGCTTCGGCCATCGCCTCGAACGCGCCGAACGAGGCCGGCCTCGACCTCGCCGAGGACCGCTTGCGCGAGCATTGCGGTGTGTTCGGCATCTTCAATCATCCCGACGCGGCCGCGATTGTCGCACTCGGGCTGCACGCGCTGCAGCATCGCGGCCAGGAAGCGGCCGGCATCGTCGCCTACGATGGCGTGCGGTTCCACTCCGAGCGCCGCCAGGGGCTGGTCGGCGATCATTTCTCCAACGCCGCGACCATCGACCGCCTTCCGGGGCGCGCCGCGATCGGCCATGTGCGCTATTCGACCACCGGCGAGACCATCCTGCGCAACGTCCAGCCGCTGTTTGCCGAACTCGAGGCCGGCGGCCTCGCGGTCGCCCACAACGGCAATCTGACCAACGGACTGACCCTGAGGCGGGAGCTCATTCGCGGCGGCGCAATCTGCCAGTCGACGAGCGACACCGAAGTTGTGCTGCTGCTTGCTGCGCGATCGCGCCGGTCCAGGATCGTCGACCGTTTCGTCGAGGCGCTGGCGGAGATCGAGGGCGCCTACGCGCTGGTGGCCCTGACCAACAAGAAGCTGATCGGCGCCCGCGATCCGCTCGGCATCCGCCCGCTCGTGCTCGGCGAGCTCGACGGCAGCCCGATCCTGTGTTCGGAGACCTGCGCCCTCGACATCATCGGGGCGAAATACGTCCGCGACATCGAGAACGGCGAAGTCGTGGTCATCGACAGCGAGGGCGTGAAGAGCTTCTTCCCCCTGCCAAGGCTGCCGGCGCGGCCCTGCATCTTCGAATATATCTATTTCGCCCGGCCGGACTCGATCGTCGGCGGCCGATCCGTCTACGATGCCCGCAAGGCGATGGGAGCGGAGCTGGCGCGGGAAGCGCCGGCCGAAGCCGACGTCGTCGTGCCGGTCCCCGATTCCGGCGTTCCGGCGGCGATCGGATACGCCCGCGCCTGCGGCCTGCCGTTCGAGCTCGGCATCATCCGCAACCACTATGTCGGACGCACGTTCATTCAGCCGACCCAGTCGATTCGCGAGCTTGGCGTCAGGATGAAGCACAACGCCAATCGCGCGGTGGTCGAGGGCAAGCGGATCGTGCTGATCGACGATTCGATCGTGCGCGGCACGACCAGCGTCAAGATCATGCAGATGATGCGGGAGGCAGGCGCGCGCGAAGTCCACTTTCGCATCTCTTCGCCGCCGATCGCCTACCCGGACTTTTACGGCATCGACACCCCCGAGCGCGACATGCTGCTCGCGGCGCGCATGGACCTCGAGGAGATGCGGCGGTTCGTCGGCGCCGACTCTCTCGCTTTCCTCTCGGTCGACGGCATCTATCGCGCCATGGGCTATCCCGGCCGCGACGCGAGGCAGCCGCAATTCACCGACCATTGCTTCACTGGCGACTATCCGACCCGCCTCGTCGATCAGCTCGGCGAGCCGGGCCGCCAGCAATTGTCGCTTCTGGCGGAAGCGAGCTAAAGCCGCTCGGCTCCCTGTGGTCAGCGCAGCCTTCCCGCTATTGGAAGAGCTTCAGCGCGTTGACTAGGGTGCCGTAGACGCCCCACAAAAGCGGGATGCCGACGAAGCCCCAAGCCAGCACCAGCTCGAGAGGGGTCGTGCCGCCGCCATTGCTGTCGTTATCCATGTCCTCTTCCCTCAGGCCACGCCGACGACGTCGTCAACCGTCTCGGGCTCCATGTGGTGCCGGTCGTCGACCGCCTTGATCAGGGCGTTGGCGATGAAGCCGACAACCAGAAGCCCGGCCATGATGTACATGGTGACGTTATAGGCCTGGGCCTTCGGGACGCCACTATCGAGCTGATACTGCCGGATGTAGTTGACGAGCACCGGCCCGAGCACCCCTGCGACCGACCACGCGGTGATGAGCATTCCGTGGATCGCGCCGACGTAGCGCGTGCCGAACATATCCTTGAGGTAGGCCGGCACGGTGGCGAAGCCGCCGCCATACATGCTCAGGATGACGCAGAAGCCGAGAACGAACAGCGCCAGGTTGCCGGCGCCGCCGAAATACGGAACCAGGGCATAGAGCACGAACCCGAGCACGAAAAAGATGAAATAGGTGTTCTTGCGGCCGATGTAGTCGGAGGTCGAGGCCCAGAAAAAGCGTCCGGCCATGTTGAAGATGCTGAGCAGCCCGACGAAGCCGCCAGCGGTCGCGGCGGTGACGCGGCCGGGGAACATTTCCTGGCTCATCGCCGAAGCCTGGCTGAGCACGCCGATTCCCGCCGTCACATTCATGCACAGCACGATCCAGATCAGCCAGAATTGCGGCGTCTTCAGCGCCTGATAGACGTAAACATCCTTGGTGGTGACAAGCTTCTTGGGCTGCGTCGGCGGAACGTACCCCTCAGGCTTCCATCCCGGCGGCGGCAACCGGACAATGGCGGCGCCGACCATCATGAAGCAGGCGTAGACGAGCCCGAGAACGACAAATGTCTCGGCGACCCCGACATGCGTCGGCGTCGAGAAGACGCTGATCAGCCACACCGAAAGCGGCGCTGCGATCATGGCCGCGCCGCCGAAGCCCATGATCGCCATGCCGGTCGACATGCCGGGCCGGTCAGGGAACCACTTGATCAATGTCGACACCGGCGAAATGTAGCCGAGCCCCAGGCCGATGCCGCCGAGCACGCCGTAGCCGAGATAGACGATCCAAAGCTGATGGACCGACACCCCGAAGGCGCTGATGAGAAACCCGCCGCCGAAGAAGAGGGCGGAAGTGAACATCGTGCGGCGCGGCCCGCCCTCCTCGACCCACCGGCCGAGCACCGCGGCGGAAAAGCCAAGGACGAAAATCGCGATCGAGAAGATCCAGCCGAGATCGGTGAGCTTCCAGTCGTCAGGCGCCGGTTTTGTGATGCCGATCAGTTTCGACATCGGCAGGTTGAAGACGCTGAACGCATAGGCCTGGCCGATGCACAGATGGATGCATAGCGCGGCGGGCGGAACCATCCAGCGGCTGAAGCCCGGTTTAGCCACTGAGTGGCTACGATCAAGAATCGATAAGACACCCATTTGTCGCCTCACCCCCTTATTTTTACGCGCGAGAATCGCCTATCCAAGAGGAATTGGCAATGCCCCCGCAGACTTTTTCCCCGTAGGTATTTCTTACGATCCGCCAGGGCATTCGCATAGGTTCCGGCGAGCTGTCCAACGTCCTCAGGCGCCACCTTCACATTCCTGTCATGCAGGGTCGCAATAGAATGGCGTAAACGCGCCAAGGAGATCTCATGTCCGCCGCATTCGACGCTCGACTCGGGCCAGCCGCCGTAGCGCCGGTGAAGCCGCATCTCGATCGTCCGCTCGATATCCGGCTGGCGCTGATCCTGCTCGCGGTGCTCGCGCTTGGCCTGTTTTATATGGCCTATTCGATCCGCTCGGACCTTTCGGCGTCCGGCGGCGGACCGACGACGATTTTGCCGTTCCTCCTGCTTGGCGTCGCGCTGCTGATTGCGCTCGGCTTCGAATTCGTCAACGGCTTCCACGATACCGCGAATGCCGTGGCGACCGTCATCTATACCCACGCCCTGCCGGCCCAGATCGCGGTCGTGTGGTCGGGCTGCTGGAATCTCCTTGGCGTGCTGGCGTCGACCGGCGCAGTCGCTTTCGGCATCGTTTCGCTGCTGCCGGTCGAGCTCATTCTGCAAGTCGGCTCCGCTGCCGGTTACGCGATGGTGTTCGCGCTGCTCATCGCCGCAATCATCTGGAACCTCGGCACATGGTGGCTCGGCATTCCCGCATCAAGCTCGCATACCCTGATCGGCTCGATCGTCGGCGTCGGCGTCGCCAATGCGCTCGTAAACGGTAAAGATGGCACCTCTGGGGTCGACTGGGACCAAGTGACGAAGGTCGGCGAGGCCCTTTTGTTCTCGCCGCTGTTCGGCTTTGCCCTCTCTGCGATCCTGCTTTTGATCATGAAGGCGGTGATCCGCGTGCCGGAGCTTTACACCGCCCCAACCACCAACAAGCCGCCGTCGCCATGGATTCGCGGCCTGTTGATCCTCACCTGCACCCTGGTCTCGTTCTTTCACGGCTCCAATGACGGTCAGAAGGGGATGGGACTGATCATGCTGATCCTGATCGGCGTCGCGCCGACGGCCTATGCGCTGAACCGCGCGCCGCCCGAAGGCCACGCCGCCCAGTTCATCGCCTCGGCGCACGCCGCCTCAAAAATCGTCGAGGCCCACGGCGCGGGATACAACGTGATCGGCGATCCCCGACCGGCGGTGACCGATTACGTCCACGCCCACCACATCGCGGAAAGCACCTATCCGTCGCTCGCGGTGCTGGTGAAAGACATCAGCGACTCGGTCGAGCAATATGGCTCCGTCGCCAAGACCCCGCTCGAAAAGGTGCAGAACCTGCGCAACGACATGTATCTCGCGTCGGAGGCTTTCCGCGTTCTGGCCAAAGACAAGGAGAACGAGTTGACCGCTGAGGAGAAGGGGCAGATTGCAGACTTCAAAAAGCAGCTCGATTCGGCAACCAAGTTCATTCCGCTATGGGTCAAGATCTGCGTGGCGATCGCGCTCGGTCTCGGCACCATGGTCGGCTGGAAGCGCATCGTCGTCACCGTCGGCGAGAAGATCGGCAAGACTCACCTGACCTACGGCCAGGGCGCGGCGGCGGAGCTTATCGCGGCGGCGACGATCGGCGCGGCCGACGGCTTCGGCCTGCCGGTGTCGACGACCCACGTCCTCTCGTCCGGCGTCGCCGGCACGATGGTCGCCAACGGCTCTGGGATGCAGTGGTCGACGGTGCGCAGCATCGCGATGGCCTGGGTGCTGACGCTGCCGGCGGCGATGATCATGTCCGGCGTCCTGTTTCTCATCTTCCGTCAAATCTTCTGACGGCTTCGAACCGGCCTTTCGCCTTGAGGGGCCGCGCCTTTGGCGCGGCCTTTGTTACTCGCAAGGATGAGGCGCTCATCCGCCGAAAAATGGGCGAAGAGCCTGCTCGCCGGCGCCCGCCCGACGACGAAATTCGGACATTGTGCTAGAAGAAGCGCGCCAGTCAAAGCCGAGAAGGGTCGGCAGGGGGCGGAGCGCACATGGCTACGATTGACGACGTTCTTGGTGCGATCGACGCCGGCCAGACGGCGGCGCTCGAGCGGCTGTTCGCCTTTCTGTCGATCCCGTCGATTTCCGCCGTTCCGGCGCATTTCTCTGATTGCGAGCGGGCGGCGGACTGGCTGGCGGCCGAGCTCGGCGTGCTTGGATTCGAGGCCGCCAAGCGCCCGACGCCCGGCCGGCCAATGGTGGTCGGCCATATCAAGGCCGGTCGCCGCGAGGCGCCCCATGTGCTGTTCTACGGCCATTACGACGTACAGCCGGTCGATCCGTTGAATCTGTGGCGCAACCCGCCGTTCGAGCCGAAACTCGAGGCCGGGCCGCAGGGCGAGCAGATCCTCGCGCGGGGGGCCTCCGACGACAAAGGCCAGCTCATGACCTTTCTCGAGGCCTGCCGCGCCTTCAGGCAATTTGGCGGGCCGCCATGCCATGTAACCGCGCTGTTCGAAGGCGAGGAAGAGACCGGCTCGCCCTCGCTGGCGGCCTTCCTCGCCGACAACGCCAAGGAGCTCAAGGCGGATGTCGCGCTCGTCTGCGACACCGGCATGTGGGACCGCTCGACCCCGGCGATCACCATGTCGCTGCGCGGGATCGTGGGCGAGGAAGTGGTGCTGACCGGCGCCAATCGGGATCTGCATTCGGGCATCTACGGCGGCTTGGCCGTCAACCCGATTCATGTCCTTTCGCGCATCCTCGGTGCCCTGCACGACGATTCAGGCGCGGTCGCCTTGCCTGGCTTCTATGACGGGGTCGAAGAGGTCCCGCAAGAAATCCTCGATCAATGGAACGCGCTCAACTTCGACGCCGTGGCGTTCCTGCGCGACATCGGGCTGACGACGCCTGCCGGGGAGCGCGAACGCACGCCGCTCGAACAGGCCTGGTCGCGCCCCACCTGCGACGTCAACGGAATCGTCGGCGGCTATGTGGGCGAGGGGTTCAAGACCGTGTTGCCGGCCAAGGCCAGCGCCAAGGTGTCGTTCCGCTTGGTCGGCAAGCAAAGCCCGGAGCGCGTCGTCCAGTCCTTCCGCGCATTCGTCACGGCGCGCCTGCCTCCGGACGTCAAGGCCGAATTCATCAGCCACGCCGGCAGCCCCGCCATTTCGCTGCCGGTCAAGAACCAGGCCTTGCGCCTCGCCCGCCGTGCGCTCGAAACCGAATGGGGGAAGCCGGCGGCGCTAGTCGGCAGCGGCGGGTCGATCCCGATCGTCGGCTCGTTCAAGCGCGAGCTCAACATGGACAGCCTCTTGGTCGGCTTCGCCCTCGAGGACGACCGGATCCACTCGCCCAACGAAAAATACGAGCGCACGTCGTTTCACAAGGGCGCCCGCTCCTGGGCGCGCATCCTGGCGGCCCTCGCCGCGTGAACGAAGCTGCGCGCGCTGGGCGCTCCGCCGTCATTGCGAGGAGCGGAGCGACGAAGCAATCCAGGGAACATAGGGCGCCCGACGTTCCCATGGATCGCTTCGCTGCGCTCGCGATGACGGCGCGCCGCCGCCGACGGAGCAGTGCGGCATGACCATCGACCGCCGCGCGGTCGCGCGCGACCAGTTCCTCGCAGCCTTGAGACAATCGCCGGTGTTGATGGGCATTCTCAACGTGACGCCGGATTCGTTTTCCGACGGCGGACGCCATTTTGACCCGGGCTCCGCCGTCGCGCGCGCCAAGGGGATGGTCGCCGAGGGCGCGGCGATTGTCGACATTGGCGGCGAATCGACCCGGCCCGGCCATGCTCCCGTATCCGCTGAGGAGGAGCTTTGGCGGGTCAAGCCCGTGCTGGAGGCGTTGGTCGCCGACTTTGACGTAGCTGTCTCGATCGACACCGGCAAGGCGGCGGTGGCGCGCGAGGCGGCGCGGCTCGGCGCCTCGGTCATCAACGACGTCTGGGGCTTGCAGCGCGATCCCGGCATGGCGGATGCAGTCGCCGACACCGGCTCGGCCCTCGTCATCATGCATAATCGCGAGCGGGCAGACGGGACGATCGACATTCTCGACGACGTCGAGCGCTTCTTCGAACGCTCGCTCAATCTCGCGGCGGGCGCCGGCGTGGCGTTCAGCCGCATACTGCTCGATCCTGGCGTCGGCTTCGGCAAGACGCCGGA
>PLUH01000146.1:0-463 GCA_003164825.1 Hyphomicrobiales bacterium | reverse complement strand
GCTTCGGTGCTCCGGGTGCATGACGTGGCCGAGAACCGCGCCGCGCTGGACATCTTCAAGACGCTGAGCGCCGCCGCCAAGCCGTCGGCCAAGCTCGAGGACGACGGCCGGGCGCGGATCGTGCTCGCGCTCGGCGGCAATGTCGGCGACAAGACCTTAAGCCTGCGCCTNNCCGCGGTCTCCCGCCTCTACCGCACCGCCCCGTGGGGCAAGAAAGATCAGGACTGGTTCGTCAACGCCTGCGCCCTCGGCCTGACCCGCCTCGCTCCCGAGGCGCTGCTCGAGCGCATGAAGGCGCTCGAAGTCGACCTCGGACGCGTATCCACCGAGCGGTGGGGACCCCGCGTCATCGACATCGACCTCGTCGCCTATGACGACATTTCACTGAGGAGCGAAAAGCTGACGCTGCCCCATCCGGAACTCTTCAACCGAGCTTTCGTCCTCGTGCCGCTGGCCGAGATCG
>PLUH01000315.1 GCA_003164825.1 Hyphomicrobiales bacterium | reverse complement strand
CAGATCAGCACCGGAGCGCTGTTTGCTATGGCGCGGAACCTCGCCTCGCTTTCGGCGATCTTTTGCTCGGCGATCTTTCGCTCCGAGATGTCGCTGACCACGACATACACGCCGAGGGTGCGGCCCGAAGCGTCGCGATGCGGGACGTGAACGACCTGTGTCGCCAGCGCGCCGGTCGAACGGACAAAATCGACTTCGTAGGACACGCTCTCGCCGGCCAGCGCGCGCTCCAGATAGGGGCGCCGCGCCTCGTACATCGCCGGGCTCATGACTTCGTGCACCGGCCGGCCAAGAACGGCGCTCAACGGGCGTTCGAACCAAGTTTCGTACGCCTTGTTGGCGAAGCGAAAAATCTGGTCCTTATCGACGTAGGAGATGAGCACTGGAAGGGCGTCGGCGATCGCGCGGAGCTTCTCTTCGCTCTCCAGCGCTTCCTGCTCGGCGAGTTTCCGGTCGGTGATGTCCATATGCGCGCCGACCAGGGCGATCGGCGCGACGTTTTCATCGCGTTCAATTTCTCCGACGGCCCGGATCCAGCGCACTGCGCCGTCGCTCGGGCGAATGATGCGGTATTCCGACTTGTACTGGGTATCATCGCCGGCGACGACGCGCAGAAAGTGCTCAACCGCCCGCGACCGGTCGTCAGGATGGATGCGGCGCGCCCAATCCTCGTGGGTTTCGACGCCCGCATCCGGCGGCAGGCCGTGCAGGCGCAAATATTCGGGCGACCGGTAACCGGTGAAGGCGCCGGCGAGGTCGACTCTCATGCCGCCGAGGCCGCCGATCTCCTGAACTCGCGCGAGCTCGAGTTCGCGACGACGGAGCGTCTGGAGGATATTCTGCCGATCGGTCGCGTCCTTGAATGCGACTCCGATCCCTTCACCCAGCGGAAAAGCGCGGACCTCGTGATAGCGATCCGGCCGCCGGATCGAATAGCTTTCGAATTGCTGTTCTTCGCGGTTCGACATCGCCAGCCGATAACGGCGATCGAATTCCGTCCCGAGAATCGCCGGCGAAACCTCCCAAAGCAGCTTGCCGAGCACCTGCTCCCGCGCGATCTCGAACATCTCTTCGGCCGCGCGATTGAAGGCGACGAACCGCCAATTGGAGTCGAGGGCGAAGAACCCTTCCGCCAGCCCGTCCATGATCTGATCGACAGACAAGGCCGCGCTGTCCGCAACCGGGCGCGGCGCAGCGACGCCGTCCGTCGCCGAACGGTTTGCGCCGAACCTCGAATTGGACGGTTCGTCTACACTCATGAAGCGCTTCCTCCTCAAGCGCTTAGGGCAATCGGCGCCCCACCAAGGAAGGATCGCCGAGTAAGCGTCTTGGCGTTTTTGCGCCGCGTCAAGGGGGCAAGGAAACCCGGAAGACTGGAGCCAACGTCGATTGCCGATCAGGATAGGATTTCAACGATTGCGCGCAAGACCCGCATCCGCGCGAGGACGTTGCGGGCCCCGACGCCGTTCTATAGGTGGCGCCCGTGCTCGAAGACGACCCCTATGCAGTCGAGCCGATCAAGCTTAAGGGCATCGCCGTCTGAGGCACGCTGTTCGAGGGCGCAGTCTACCCCGGTCGAGCGTGGGTAGAGAGCGGCCGGGTTTGAACACAGCTGGGGAGACAGAACATTGAAGAACAGACGCCTGATCACCTTGGTCGCTTCGGCGGCGATCGCGCTCGTGAGCTTCGGTGCGCTGGCGTGCACCCGTTTCATTTATGAGACCGGCGCGAATACCTACATCGTCGGCCGCTCGATGGATTGGGCGGAGGATCCGGGGACGGACCTCTGGTCGTTCCCGAAAGGCCTAAAGCGAGATGGCGGCGCGGGTCCCGGCTCGATCGAATGGACGTCGAAATACGGCTCGGTCATCGCCTCGTTCTATAATATCGCCACCGTCGACGGAATGAACGACGCTGGCCTGGTCGCCAATGCGCTCTACCTTGTCGAAAGCGACTACGGAGACGCCAAGGCTTCGGGGAAGCCGCTGATCTCGGTCGGCGCCTGGACCCAGTATGCGCTCAACAATTTCAGCACAGTCGCGGAGGCGGTCGATGCGCTAAGCAAGGACCCGTTCGCCGTTGTCGCGCCTGATCTTCCCGGTGGAAAGAAGGCCGGCGGCCACCTCGCTCTCGCCGACGCCTCCGGCGACAGCGCGATCTTCGAGTATATCGGCGGCAAGCTCGTCATCCACCACGACCGCAGATACACGGTGATGACCAACTCGCCGACCTTCGACCAGCAACTGGCGATCAACACCTATTGGAAAGGCGTCAACGGTCTCAGCTTCCAGCCCGGGACGATCGGCTCCGCCGACCGCTTCGTCCGGATGAGCTGGAGTCTGGGCGCGGCGCCGAAGGAGAAGGATCCAAGGCTTGCGGTTGCGACCGCCTTTTCGTTGATCCGCTCGATCTCGGTTCCGCTTGGCCTCGCCGACCCGAACAAGCCGAACATCGCCGCGACGATCTGGCGAACGGTCTCCGACACCGGCGCCGGCCGTTACTTTTTCGAGTCCGCCTATAGCCCGTCGATTTTCTGGGTCGATCTCGCGAAGCTCAAGCTTGCGCCGGGTTCCGCGCCCGCCAGGCTCGACCTGAGCGGGCGGCCCATCTTGTCGGGCGAAGTCTCTGAGAAGTTCGTCCCGGCAGAGCCGTTCAAGTTCCTGAGTCATTAGCCGTGCGCGTTTACCTCACCGCGACCTGAACCGCGCGGCGAGGCTCGCGAGATAGACGAGACCGGAGAGGGCGGTGATCCAGAAGCTGGTCGGCCAGTCGGTGTAGAAGGCGAGCGTCAGACCGCCCCACGCCTCGGCGAGCGCGAGAGCCGCCGCCAGCAACGCGCCGGCCGCGAGCCGGCGGGAAAGATTCTGCGCCGCCGCCGCCGGTCCGACCATCAGCGTGAACACCAGCAATACGCCGACAATCTGCGCGCATTCGGCGACCGCAATGCCGACGATCGCCAGAAACGCCGTCGAGACGAAGCGAACCGGCACGCCGCGCGCCTCGGCCAACTCCGGCTGCAGCGAAGCGAAGATCAGCGGCCGGACGACGGCGGCGAGCGCCACCAGGCTGCCGATCGACAACAAGGCCAGCGTCATGAGGGCGGAATCGTCGACGCCAAGCACGTTTCCAAACAAGAGCGCCGCCGCCTGCGTCGCCCCGGTGGTGTAGAAATGCAGGAACAATAGCCCCAGCCCCAGCGCCAGCGACAGCATCATGCCGATCGCCACATCGCGCTCGGCGAGCTTCTCGCCGAACAGTCCCATGCCGATCCCGCTGATGAAGGTGAAGCCGACCAGGCCGGCAAGCGGCGACAGGCCGAACAGCACTGCGCCCGTCGCGCCGGTGAAGCCGACATGAGAGAGCGCATGGCCGGCGAAGGTCTGGCCGCGCAGCACGAGAAAGAACCCGACGGTTCCGGCGAGGATCGCCGCCAGGCCCGACGCCGCGAAGGCGGTGCGCATGAAATCGTATTCAAGCATGGGCGTCGTCGTGATCGTGCGAATGGCCGTGCCCGTGGTCATCGTGGCGGTGCGCGTCGCGCTCGACGTCGACGTCGCCGGCCATGACGAAATAGCGATCCTTGATGTGGACGACCTCGATATCCGCCCGATAGAGGCGCGACAGCACCGGCCCAGTGACGACGTCTTCGACCGCGCCGATCACCGCCGCTCCCCCGCCGAGATAGAGCACCCGGTCGATGGCGTTGACCAGGGGATTGAGCTCGTGAGCACTGAACAGGATCGCGATCTTGAGGTCGTCGCAGATGCGTCTGGCGATTTCGACCACGTTCTTCTGATGCGCCGGATCGAGCGAGATCAGCGGCTCGTCGAGCATCATGAGGCGCGGCTTGCCGATGAGGGCCTGGCTCAACAGCACGAGCTGGCGCTCGCCGCCGGACAATTCGCCGATTGAGCGGCGGGCGAGGTCGCGGGCCCCCACTTCGTCGAGCGCCCAGTCGATCTCGCGCCGCGTCGCCCTGTCGAGACTGACGAAGCCGAACCGGCCGCCGATCGCTGCCGAGGCGACCACGTCCCAGCCCCTGATCCTGAGGCCCGCCACGGCCAAGCGGGTCTGCGGCATGTAGCCGATAAGGGCGTTGCCGCGCGTCGCCGGGCGACCGAGCACCGCGATCGCCCCTGAAGCGACGGGAATGAGGCCGAGCGCAGCGCGCATCAGCGTCGTCTTGCCGGCCCCGTTCGGGCCCAGCATGCCGACGAATTCGCTGTCCTTAATGTTGAAACTGGCGGCCGAAAGGATGTCCCGGCCGCCGAGCCTAATCGTAACATTGTCGAAGCTCAGCGCGCTCACTTGAGCATGTTACAGTTTGATGGAATCGCACCACCACCTCGTCGTGAGGAGCGCCGAAGGCGCGTCTCGAAGGACGTTCCAGGAGGCGGNNCGCCGGCTCAGGACGAGGTCGAGGCGGAGCGAGGCGGGCACGCCCAATCGCAGCATACTTCAGGCCCCGCCGGCGAGCGCCTTGTCGAGCGCGTTGAGCTGGCCCATCATCCAATCTTGATAGGTCGAGTTGGGGGGCTCGGTCTCGGAGACGCCGACGACCGGGATGCCGTTGTCCTTGGCGAGTTGCACGAGCTTGCCGACCGCAGGCTCGCTCGCTTGGGCGTTGTAAAGCATCGCCTTGACCTTCTTGCCCTTGAGGTCGTTCTCAAACGCCGCCACTTCCGAAGGCGTCGGCTCGGCGTTGTTCATGATCGCGAGCGCGTATTTCTCGTTATGGACCTTGAGGCCGATCAGTCCGGCCTGATAGCCGAAGACCGGCTCGGAGGCGGTGACCGGCTGGCCGGCGTAGGACTTGCGCATCGCGGCGATCTTGTCGTCGAGGGGTTTCAGCGAATCAAGGAATTTCGCCTGGCCCTGCTCGTAATCCGCTTTGTGCGCCGGGTCGACGGCGGTGAGATCGGCGACCAGGGCCTTCGCGGCGGCCTTCATATAGGCCGGATCGTACCAGAGATGGGGATTGTCGCCGGGCTTGTGGCCGACCAGCTGGCCGACGATGATCTCCTTGCGGCCGGGCGCCTTGTGGGCGGACAGCAGTTTTTCCATCCAGGGATCGTAATCGACGCCGTTGACGATGACGACTTTGGCGTCGGTCAGCGCCTTGGCGGTGTCCGGGCTCGCCTCGAACAGGTGCGGATCGTCGTCCGGGTTCGAGAGGATGCTGGTCACGACGACGTTCGGGCCGCCGATCTGGGTCGCGAGGTCGCCATAGAAATTCTCCGCCGCGACCACGTTCACCGGATCCGCGAATGCGGGGGCGCTCAGCCCGCAGACCACGATCGCAGTGAGGATATTATGCCTGTTGAACATGGGAATAGACCTCCCTTTCGGCGTCAAGCGCCAGCTTGTGCGCGACGGCAGCAGCTGTTATGTTATATCCTTACGGGAGGCAAGCGCAAAGCGGTCGCCCGGCATCTTTTCGAAGGCCCGACTGTGTTATGACCGCGGGCGCAACAAGGAGCAGGACGACATCGATGAAGAGCGGTCATGCCGAGCGGGACCCCGTCCGCTGGCAAGAGCAGGTGGAGAGCGTTTGCGCGGGGCAGGGCTTGCATTTGACCCCGCTTCGTCGGCGCGTTCTGACGATCCTGTCCGAAAGCTCCGCCCCGTTGGGCGCCTATGCGATCATCGACCAGCTCTCGCGGCTCGAAGGCAAACCGATCGCGCCGCCGACGGTCTACCGCACGCTCGATTTTTTTCTCGACCATGGATTCGTCTATAAGATCGAGAGCCGCAACGCCTATGCGCCCTGCGAGCACCTTGGTCACGCCCATCATGGCGTGTTGCTGCTGTGCGACAAGTGCGGACGAAGCGATGAAATCGAAGACATGGGCCTCGATCGCTTATTGCAGGCGACCGCAGCGCGCGCCGGCTTTGCCCCGCACCGGCAAATGGTCGAGCTCGTGGGGCTGTGCCGGGATTGCGCGGCCTAGCGCGGCGAGGGTTCTTGCAAGAACGAGAAAAAGCGAAAATAGCTTGCGATAATCAGAAAGGCGCGCTATGCTTCCTGCTGTCGTCGGGGCTGGGAACGCCATCTCGCTGACAAGGCGGGGCCATACCCTGTTTGACTTGGCCGCCTCGTTGATTTGTTGGCGGAGATAAGAGGGGTGTGAGCCATGGATTCTGGCCTTAAGTCGTTGAAAAGGCTGGATCGGCGGAAGGAAAATGGCCTTGGATTTCGTTTCGCCTGATTTGGATTTCGTTTCGTTTTCCTTTGATTTCCGCCCGCGTGGATTTGGATTTCCGACCACCTGATTTGGAACCATTTGGCGGCGCCCGGCCATGCGCGGGGCCGGCGAACGCTTACCCTGGTCCGAGCCGCTTGAGCCATGCCTTGGCCTGCCGGCGCACGTTGGCGGGCGCGGTTCCGCCGTAGGAGGCGCGGCTCCCGACCGAGCGTTCGACCCCAAGCACGCTGAACGCTTCTTCGGTGATGCGCGGCTCGACGCTTTTCATCTCCTCGAGCGTGAGCTTCTCGAGCGCGACGCCGCGCGAGGCCGCGAGCGCGACAATGCGGCCGGTGACGTGGTGAGCTTCGCGGAACGGCAGCTTGAGCGCGCGCGTGAGCCAGTCGGCGAGATCGGTGGCCGTCGCGTAGCCGGCCCCGGCCGCGGCCTTCATCCGCTTGGGGTCGGGCGTCAGATCCTCGACCATACCGGTCATGGCGGCGAGTGAGAGCGCGAGCGTCCGGAACGCGTCGAAGACGCCTTCCTTGTCCTCCTGCATGTCCTTCGCATAGGCGAGCGGCAGGCCCTTCATCACCGTCAAGAGCCCGATCAGCGCGCCGACGATCCGGCCCGTCTTGCCGCGCACGAGCTCGGCCGCGTCGGGATTGCGCTTCTGCGGCATGATCGACGAGCCGGTTGTGAAGGCGTCGGAGAGCCTGACGAAGCCGAATTGCGGCGTCGTCCACAGCACGATCTCCTCTGCGAAGCGCGACAGATGCGTCGCCGCGATCGCTGCGGCGGCGAGCGCCTCGAGGGCGAAGTCGCGGTCGGCGACGCTGTCGAGCGAATTGGCCGTCGGCCGGTCGAAGCCGAGGGCCTTGGCGGTCATGTCGCGGTCGATCGGGAACGACGTGCCGGCAAGCGCCGCAGCGCCGAGCGGACATTCGTTGAGGCGCTTGCGCGCGTCCTTGAAGCGCCCGGCGTCGCGCGCCAGCATCTCGACATGGGCCAGAAGATGATGGCCGAAGGTGACCGGCTGCGCCGATTGCAGATGGGTGAAGCCCGGCATGACCATGGCGGCAGTCTCGAGCGCGCGGGCGGCGAGCGCGCGCTGCAATGCTTCGATCTGCAAGAGGATCGCGTCGATGGCGTCGCGCACCCAGAGCCGGAAGTCGACGGCGACCTGGTCGTTGCGCGAGCGCGCGGTGTGGAGACGTCCCGCCGCGGGGCCGACAATTTCGCTTAAGCGGCTTTCGATGTTCATATGGATGTCTTCGAGCGCGCGCGAGAACGAAAACGTCCCCGCCTCGATTTCGCCTTTGACTTGAGCGAGACCCCTGGCGATCGCTTCGGCGTCGGCGGCTTCGACGATGCCCTGGCGGGCGAGCATGGCGAGGTGGGCTTCGGAGCCGGCGATGTCCTGGGCGGCGAGCTGGCGGTCGAATTCGATCGAGGCGTTGATCTCCTCCATCGCTTCGGCCGGGGATCCAGCGAACCGGCCGCCCCACATCGTGTTGATCATTGAACTGGTCCCGGATGCTTGGATATGACGAAGATCGATAGCCCGCCGCGCCGGCGATTTGTTCTTGTCCCTGTTATCGGCGCGCTCGTAGCCATTATTGTCGGGGCCGTCCTATACGAGACGGCGCGGCCGGCCGGCAAGGCTGCGTCCGATTGCCCCGCCGATTCGGCGAGGCTCGCCGCCAAGCTTGCACCCCTGGCGAGGGACGATCTGGCGGCGCTGGCAGTCGCGAGCGAGCCGCGTCGGGCCGAGCAATTCGCCTTTGAGCGCGAAGACGGCGGCAAGCTGACGCTCGCGGACTTCCGCGGCCGGGCGGTGTTGCTCAACCTATGGGCGACTTGGTGCATCCCCTGCCGGGCGGAGATGCCGGCGCTCGACCGGCTTCAAGCCGCGAAGGGCGATCAGGGCTTCGAAGTGGTGGCCGTTAATGTTGACACCGCGCGGCTCGAACGGCGGGCCGCCTTTCTCGACAGCGTCGGCGTCAAGGCGCTGGCGCGCTACGCCGATCCGAGCGGCGACGCGTTCGAGACCCTGCGCCGGGACGGCAAGGCGCTCGGATTGCCGGTGACTCTGATCATCGACAAGGACGGATGCGAGGTCGGAGCGGTCGAGGGCGGTATCAAGTGGGATTCGGCCGAGGCGCAGGCGCTGGTCGGGGCGCTCAAGGGCGGGTAGGAGCAGCGAGCGGCGCTATGCCGCCCGATCGCGAAAGTCGCGCCGAAGCAGGCCGCAGACGCTCGACTCGGGGACCGGCGGACTGAAAAGGAAGCCTTGCGCCTCGGCGATCGTGCCCAGCGTTTCGATCATTCTGAGCTGCTTGGCTGTTTCGACGCCTTCGATCAACACGCACATGCCGAGCCGGCGGCTCATCGCGGCGACGCTTTCGACCAGCACCGACGCGCGCTCCTGAACGCCAAGCCCCATCGTGAACGTGCGATCGATCTTGATCCGGTCGAGCGGGAAGCTCAGGAGATAGCTGAGGCTCGAATATCCGGTGCCGAAATCGTCGAGCGAAATGCGCAAGCCCCGGGCGCGCAAGGCCTGGAGCGCGCGGCGCGTGTCGCCCCGATCCTCGAGCAGGGTCGATTCCGTGATCTCGAGATCGAGGCGCTCGGGCGCAAGGTTGACGGCAGCCAGCGCGCCGAGGATCGTCTTCTCGAGGTTGCCGTTGCGGAACTGCGTCGGGGACAGATTGACCGATACGCTGACGCCGTCCGGCCACGCCGCGCAGGCCGCGCAGGCTCGCCTCAGCACGGCCGCGCCCATCTCCTCCATCAGGCCGATCTCCTCGACGATCGGGATGAATTCGGTCGGAGAGATGCTGCCGAGCACGGCGCTCTGCCAGCGCGCGAGCGCTTCGAATCCGACAATCCTGCCCGTCCCGACGGCGACGATGGGCTGGAAGTGGACATCGATGCCGTCGCTCGCGACCGCCGCGCGCAATTCGAGCTCGATCAGGCGGCGGATTTGGATTTTGGCGTCCATCGCTGGTTCGAACGCCCTCCATACCCGCCGGCCGTCCGCCTTCGCCGCATAAAGCGCGATATCCGCCTTCGAGAGCAGGGCGTCGGGACTGATTCCGTCGTCGGGCGCCGAAGCGCTGCCGATGCTCGCGCCGACGATCACCTCGCTGCCGTCGATCACCACCGCGCGGTTGATTTCCCCGATGATGCGCTTGGCGACGGCGGGCGTCTCCGATTGGCCGGGCGCATGACGGTGAAGGATGACAAATTCATCGCCGCCCCAGCGGGCCACCAGATCGTGCGGGTCGATGATCGCGCTGAGCCGGCGTGCGATCTCGACCAANNCGACCAAAAGTTTGTCGCCAGTCCGGTGGCCGAGGCTGTCGTTGACCTGCTTGAAGTCGTCGAGGTCGAGAAACATCACGGTCAGGCCGTCTGTCAGGGCATGACCGTGAGGAAGAGCCAGCGCTAGCTCTTCCTCGAAACATCGGCGATTGGGCAACTCGGTGACGGGGTCGAACAGCGCCATGCGGTTGATTTCGCGCTGGGCGTTGCGCCGCTCGGTGACGTCCTGAATCACCATGACGGCGCCGTCGTCCCTCGTCTTGTGAATTGTGATTTCGATCGCCCTTCCGTCGGGAGTCTCGATCGGCACGACAATGTCCGAACTGTCGCTCGTCTTGCCGAAAACCGCGTACGACAGGGGAACGAAGCTCGCCTCATCGATCGATCGGTTCCTGACGAGCCTCCGGAATACAGCGCGCGCGTGCATTCCGGCGAGCTCAGCCTCCGGAGGCATGCGGAATATGCGGTGGAACTTGTCGTTGGCGAGAATGAGGCGACCGTGGCGGTCGATCATGCACAAGCCGTGCGACATATTGTTGAGCGCGGTGTCGAGTCGCCCGGCCAGCATGGCGCTTCGATTACGCTCCGCGATCTCGGCCCGGAAGATTCCCTTCAGGCGGTTCGACGACGATTTGATGAACAGAAAGACCGGCAGCAAAGAAATAACAATCATTGACGGATACCAGCCGCCCCCGATAAGAAATGCCGCGCTCAGCGGGACGAACGCCGCGGCGAGTTGAGCGTTCATGCCTCGGTCGAGTGCGAAGCTGCGCGTAAACATGCTTAAGGCGTACGTCACGGTGACGGTCGTAGCGAGAAAACGCACAAACCCCTCGTCCGTCACCGCAAAGGCGACGAGCGTCCAGGCCGAGAGGAGGGCGATGTGCGCGGTTGCCCCGGCGACAAATATCCATTCCCGCTTTCGGGCTACCTCGATATTCGGGCTCGGCCTGTTGTTTGCATGAACCAGCTGGAAATGCATGCGGACGAATGACAGGCCGAGCATCAACCCGGCGCACGCCCAGAGGCTGACACTTCTCGAGGCGATGGCGGCGACGAGCGCGGCGGTGACGCTTGCCGTGCAGGCAAAGAAAAGGCTACGGACCTCAACCAGGAGACTATCGACGAACCCAATGTACAACTGGCCGGGCAATTCTTCCCGGGCGCTTTGATCGCGGGTTGGAAGTGTCAGCCGCATTAAGGTTACCCAACGTCCTACCGGCCGAACGACCAACTGAACATTAATCTATGCGCAACAATTGGATCGCGTTAGGCGGTCTTTTACGAGATAATCGATATCATCTCCAAGTTCGCAACGACAGATATAGGCTCATGATCATTAAGTTTTTGCAATCGGTAGACCCCGAACAGGAGCAGGTAGGATCCCAGGATCCGTCAGCAATCCCTGGGGAGAGTAGCGCCGCCGCAGCTGAGTTCATCGATGCATTCTCGACGCCTGATTCGAACCGTGTCGTCGCCGCTTATCTGACCGAGGGCGACTATCGGTTAGCAAGAATGATAGTGCCCGAGATGAGCACTTTTGAGGACTATGAGGACTGGCTCGACTTTCGGACGGGAGTGTTTTGGGGTCTCGAAATGGCCGGATTTACGGTGAACCTTGTCCCGGTTGACCTGAGCGAGTTTGCGATCTGGCGCGAGACGACGTCGATCATTTCAAGTATATCGGCTCTTGATCGATTTGCCCGCTTTCGCGATCTGCGCGCAGCCCACGAGTAATACGGAGAAGGCGTCTTTCGATAGCCTATCTGACGTCCGGCAAAACGAAAAAGTGGTCATTTCTAATCCTGGCGCGTTGGGTTCTTCATGGCCAAAACGGCCTGTCGGGAGGCTGAGTCGCTCGCCTCGCCGCAACCGCCGAGTCGGCGCCGCAATATGCCGGACTAACAGATTTGGAGAGCTTTTTTCGCCTCGTTGACGCGGACGGCTTTTTGACTTGTCATGCGAAAATCCGTTCGGACCTTGAAAAAAGACGCGCCGCGCGGCCGCACGTGGAAGTTGTATATGTGTTTACATTCTCTCAATAATTGATTAAGCATGACCCGGGTTGCGGGAGTAAGGGTCATGTATGTTCACGCGTTGGGTCACTCGCCGCGCTTCGCGGACCGAGTCGCGAAGATGCTCGAACGCGTCGAGCACCGGCCGGCTATGTGTCAGGCCGACCGCAAGGCGGCGTACCGGCTCCGGTATGAGGCATATTTGAGGGAAAATCTCCTGAATCAGCGCCTCGATGCGATGCTTTATGACGAGGTTTATGACGCAAGTCCAAACTCGCTCACCACCGTGACCTACGTCGATGGCGAACTAGCGAGCACGGTCCGAGTGCACGTCATCACGGACAAGGAAGGAGTTTCGCCGGCGCGCGATGTGTTTCCGGACGTGGTGACGCCATATCTGCGAGCCCAGCGGGTCATTATCGACCCATCGCGCCTTGCTGCGCGCGCGGACATGGCAAGGAGATTTCCGGAACTGCCTTACTTCGCCCTCCGCCCGCCGTGGATGGCGGCGCATTATTTCAACGCCGATTACATCGTTTTGTGCAGTGCGAGCGGACATGAGGCGTATTACCGCAGAGTGTATCGGTTCCACACTTGGTCTGGCCTGCGTAGCTATCCCATGGTGACCGCCAAGGTGGTGTGCATGGGCTTGGATTTCGCCGCGGAGATGGAGCGCGTCGAGTCCCGGTACCCGTGCTTCCGCTCAACTCCGGCCGAACGCGAAGCACTTTTCGGTGAGTTCTTGTTGTCGCTCGGGCGATGTGCGGCCACGCAAGGGACAGTCCCGGCGCGGGCTGACGTGCAGCCGGCGGATGCATGATGGCGCGAACTTCGGCCGATGAGGTGATCGACGACGACGCCGATCCGCCGCTCCTGGTACGCNNNNGGTTTTCTGGACGCCGTCCGCCAGCCGTTGGCGTTCCAGGCGTCGATCCAGCCCATGACGCCGCCGCGCAAATATTGCGAATCGGTATGGAGGCTCACTTTGCATGCCCGGTTCAGCGACTGGAGCGCTTCGATCGCCGCGGTGAGCTCCATACGGTTGTTGGTGGTGAAAGCCTCACCGCCCTTGAGTTCCTTTTCATGGCCGCCGTAGCGCAGAACGGCGCCCCAGCCGCCCGGGCCCGGGTTGCCGGAACAGGCCCCGTCGGTCCAGATCGAGACGCGTTGGCTCACCGCATGAGCCCATAGTCGGCGGCCGATCTCACTCGCTGGTGGAAGCGCAATTTGTCGCGATATTCGAGCGGATTTTTCGGCGCCACCTTCGCCCCCGCCGGCACGTTCAGCCAGTCGACGAGTCGCGTCAGCATGAATCGCAGCGCCGCGCCCCGCGCGAGCAGCGGCAGGGCGGCAATCTCGGCCTCGCCGAGCGGCCGCAAGCGCTCATAGCCGGCGATCATCGCCCGCCCCTTGGAGACGTTGAACTCATTGTCGGGTTCGAAACACCAGGCGCTGAGGCAGATCGCCAGATCGTA
>PLUH01000179.1:9076-10509 GCA_003164825.1 Hyphomicrobiales bacterium | reverse complement strand
ATCTGCCAAAGTAGTGCTAGGCCCGATCGCCGAACATTTCCTCGCTGGCCAAGGAGCGACATTTTAGCGCGCTGTGCCGGGCAGCTGAAGCGCCTGCGCCAGCGTGAATAGCCACTCTTGGCCCATTGCTGCGGTATTGTGAGGCGGTCCCTGAATGTCCGCTTTAGGAGGATTGGGCCCGTTCGCCAAGCCACCCGGCGAGTGACTGCTATTTGCGCACTGCGGCCGTGGGCCGGCAATCGGACGAAAGTCCGATGGACATCACGGGGCTGTCATGATCCGCCCATCGCTCCCGATCGGGTGCGACGAGGAGCATGAGCTTTCCGGCCTTTGTCGTGCGTCTCATCGGATGCCGCCAAAGGCCCTTGGCCGCGGGAGGCGACGGAGCACACGTTCCTTTTTGCTGGGGTCGCTGGCATAGAGCAGGTGTTCGCAGCCGTGTGCCGCTCTGATTCGATGAATTGGGCGGCGCATGATCCGGGAGCTTCCAGACAAAGCGACAATGGCCGCATTTCCATTTCGAAAAGCTCACTTTATCGGCCTTGCCGGCGTGGGCATGAGCGCCACAGCTATCCTGCTGCGCGACAGCGGCGTTGCCGTAACAGGCTCCGACGAAGCCATCTATCCGCCGATTTCGCAGGTGCTGGCTCGTGAAGAATTTGCGTGCCGAGCGCCTTATGCGGCGCAGAATATTCCTGACGACGCCGATCTTATCGTCATCGGCAAAAACGCGCGGTTGGTTCCGAACGAGAATGATGAGGTGGCGGAGGCTTTCAGGCGCGCCGCGAGACCCGGGGGCCCGAAAATTCTGTCCTTCGCCCAAGTGCTCGCGCTTCTTTCNNTCTTTCGCGTGGACACGAGAACATTGTGGTCGCGGGATCTTTCGGCAAGACGACGAGTGTTTCGATGATGGCGCATTGCCTCGCGAGCGCAGGGCTCGATCCCTCGTGGATGATCGGCGCCGTGCCTTTGTCGCCTGCTCGGGCGTCCAATGCCGGCACGGGACGATTATTCTTGCTTGAAGGCGACGAATATCCGTCTTCCAACACCGACAATCAGTCGAAATTTTTGCATTATCGTCCTGCGCACGTGTTTCTGACGCCCCTGGCGCACGACCACGTCAACGTCTTTCCAACGATCGAGTCCTATCTCGCGCCCTTCCATCAACTCTTTGATTTGGTCCCGCGCGACGGGCTCATCGTTGCGGCGACCTCAGGCGGCCTTAGCGAGCGATTTCTGGCCGAAGCGAAACGCGATGTCGTGACCTTCGGGCTCACAAGGGGCGACTGGCGCGCGGAAAATGTCGAGTATGGCGCAGTCTCCCAATTCACATTGACCGAGCGAGGCCGCGAGATCGCCCGAGTGAAGACCAGCCAGCTCGGCGCGCACAACATCGAAAACATGGTTGGGATTGGGGCGTTTGTGCTGACCCG
>PLUH01000179.1:0-9057 GCA_003164825.1 Hyphomicrobiales bacterium | reverse complement strand
CGACGCCTGCTTGTCGTGTTCGAGCCTCACACGTTTTCGTGGCGCAATCGCAACAAGCTTGAATGGTATGATGACGTGTTTAGCGGCTGTGATCGCGTTTTCATATTTGAGCCGGCGAGCCAAGGGGCCGGCACCCACGAGCAAGCAAGTCTTAACGAGATTATGGAGCGAGTGTACGCCGCCGGCGTGGATGCGATGCCCGTACATTCCTGCGACGAGGCCCTTGCCAAAATTGGCGCTGAGTTACGCAAGGACGATGCTGTACTATTTCTGAGTTCGGGTGATATTGGTGGTTTGATTAAACGGTTGCCGCTACTTGCGGAGAAGCAATATCCGCTTCTTGGTTCTGCATAAGTATACTGCGCTCAATCTTTTCTGGTAAATCGAATCCGGCGCTTGGTGGCGTGTTTAACGGGGGAAAGCGGGTGTCCCGACTTCCTCGCCGAGCCGCCTGGGCATTTCGGCACGGGCGCTTGTGGCCGGGGTCGGCGAGCGCTTCGAGCATCGCGGCGTTCGCGGGCGGAACGCCGACGTTCTCGGGCGCACAGCCGGAGACGGGATCGCCGTTTCCCTGTCTTTCTGCGCCAGGGGGCTACGCCGACGCTCTTTGGGCCGTTGCCGGTGTCCTCTGGGCGCAATACGCTCTCGATAACGCCGCGACCGTCGAGGAAGCGCTGGCGAAACTTGCGACGGTCCAGATCGTTAAGGTTGAGATCGGGGTCCATGCCCAGAAACAGGCAGGGACGGTCCATGTCGCGCTTGAGGACGCCTCGGGCGACTCGGCCATTCTCGAATATCTCGGCGGCAAGCTCGTCGTGCATCAGGGGCGGGAATTCCGCGTCATGACCAACGCGCCCGAATACGACAAGCAACTTGAACTCTTGGGCAGTAAAGACTTTGCGAACCCGACCATGGAAACTCAGGTTCCCGGCAACGTGAACCCTCGCGATCGGTTCCAGCGGGCGACCTATTTCCTTTCCGTGCTCACGAAGCCGACGTCCGAGCGGGCAGGGGTCGCCGGCAATGTTCGGTCTGATCCGCAACGCGTCGATCCCTTTCGGCGCGCCAGTCAACGGCTCGACGTTCGATACGGAATATCGAACAGTCAGCAATCTCACGGCCAAGCGGACTGGCCGCCTCGCGAGGCTCGCGCCCGCCGTGCGGAACAGTCGCTGCCGCCGCTGTCTTCGCGGCGATTGGCTCATCAACGGCGGTGATGCCCACGTCTATCGGGCATCAAGGGCATTTTTCGATTGGTCGCGCCCGGCGTCGCAAAGGCAGCGTCTGACCACGTGCAGCTTTTCGACGCTCGCGCTGGGCAGAAACTCGGTGTCTGCGCCGGGAACGTAACTGGCCGCTACCCGATGCGCGCCGACCTTAAGCTGCGACGTCTGCCACATCGCCTGGCCCTTGGCGTCGACCTTGACCGGCTCTCCCACGTGCGAGCCGTCGACGCTGAACTGGACGGTCCCGCTAGGGAAACCCGTAAGCGTTATAGAGTTTGCAGCGACGTAGGCGGTAAACGCCACCCATTCGCCAACTTGCGAAGGATCTGCGTCGTCCGTCAAGCTTACAGTCGTTGAGGCGGCGAGGGCGCGTTGGGTGTCCAGGTAGATCGTGGCGAACCCGGTATTGCCGGTAGCCCTCACATCGAAAACGCAGTCGGCGTGCGTGTTCTTGCCCCAAACGCGTCGGCAAGCTTGCTCGGCGACGGCTTCACTGGCGGGCTCTACGGGTTTCGTGTTGGGAACAACGCAAGGTGGGTTCTGCTTCGGCCAACCCTTCAACGTGAATGTGCCCGTCGACGTGCCCGGCGCATAGTCGAACAGGCTGTCCTTGTCAGTGACACGCCAGGCATCGGCGAATTTGCCGTACAGCGCATCGTAACGGTCCTGCAACGGCCCCGGCATCGGCCCTGGCGATGCGCCGTTTGGGAGCGCCGGCAACCAGCTGCCATTCGCAATCGGCCCGCCAATTCCACCCAGAGACCCCCCGCCTTCCCCGCTCACCAACTCAAGGTGGGTGACGTCAACATTCAGGTACCAATAGCCCTGCGAAGCCCACCACTCCGGCGTCACGAACAAGATTTTTCCGTCGGGGAAATCAATTTCCAGATCGCCGCCAAACGGAGATTTGAAAACGCGGCCTCCGCCGTTTCCAAGATCCCTGCCGAACAGGCCGAGCGTGGTAAGAACGCCATCGATGCGCAGTTGCAGGCCGCTCGGATCGGGCGTTCCGTTAAGGTCGGGCTCGTAGGTAACGCGGTGTTCGCCCACGCGCGCGGCCACAGCTGTATTCAGGCTTACGCACGTGGTCAGCCCGTCGTAGGGATCTTCGCCAATGAATGTCGTCGAGACGGCGGTTTGCCGCGTCTGAATCTCGTCTCCACCGGAATCGCGCAGGGATACAAACTCTCCTGCGCTCTGGAAATTATAGTGTACGCCGTTAACGGTAGTGATGTGGGTGTCGCCATGAATCGCCGTGGCGCCGCACGCCGCTGTCTGGCCGGCGCTGGTCTCCATAAACTCGATCGCCGGGGATTGGCCACCC
This sequence comes from Hyphomicrobiales bacterium, assembly GCA_003164825.1. Lineage (GTDB taxonomy): Bacteria > Pseudomonadota > Alphaproteobacteria > Rhizobiales > Beijerinckiaceae > Roseiarcus. The sequence continues at coordinate 6,507 of PLUH01000179.1, read as the reverse complement.
GAGGCGCCATAGCGACAGCAGGGTGCGACAAGCGAAAGGCTATTTGTCTCCCCGGTGAAGCTTTCCATCGGGCACATTGGGGGATTCGAGGTCCCGTCGTCGACCTCCGTTTTGACTATGATCGTTGTGGGGCTGCTGAAGCGGGCCTGGGAATTGTTACCGTTACCGAACACGTTGAACTCGGCGTCGGTCCAGAGACCTTGGAGATTGAGCACGCTTTCCTGCCCCTGCGCGACCATGTCCGAGCCGAGTAGGGAAGTGCAGACCGCCGAAGAGACAGACGAGGCGCACGACAAAATGACCTCATCCATGCCGCCTGTCGCCAAGCCTTCCAAGACCAGGGATTGCAGGTTCGCAATCGACACGGTCTGGACCATCATGGAGTCGAATTGCGTGTAACAATCGTTTCCGGACTGTGTCCAGCCTATCGTTGCGCACGTGTTCCCCCAATTGGTCAGCCAGTACTGAATGTATATACAGGAATTTCCGCCTGCTACACAGTCCCCACTTTCCCCAAGCGGGAGGTTGTTGGCGAAAATGAACTGCTGAAACCCCGAGCACTTCGAGGGGTCCTTGGCGCCGCTGCAGGTCGTTGGGGTTGAAAACGGATTCGTGTTGAGCTGGAGTGAAAACGAGCTGCTCGTCCCGGAGTTGGTGTCGGTTTCGCTCGTGAAGCCGGTGACTCCAGTCACGCTCATGAACGATCCTGTCGCGGTTGATATGGACCCAGCGCGGGCCGAGAAGTCGTTGCCGTCGCCATCGCCCACACTATCGGGCGCCCCCCCTCTCCGCACGGGTTGAAACGGAATCGACGGCGCCTTCATGCAGGGAACCTCCTGCCATTCGGTATTCGGGTAGGAGGCCTTGAAGCAGCCCTTCTTCGGCAAGCGAGCACGCGCCATAGACTTTCGCCAAGCCTCCCGGCTCTGCTCTGTCGGGGGTTGTGCCGTCGCGCCAGCAGCTGCTGGAGCCGACTCCTTCGAAGCTGGCGCCCCGGTCTGGGCGGTCGCCAGCGAGGGCGATAGAATTGCGGCGACTGTGATCCCAAGGATTATCGCGACAACGTCGCGCGCTAGACCGGAGGTTTTCATCGGTTTCCTCCAACGAAAAGATGACCCATTCCGTCAATTCCGGCCGATCGAGCGGGCGTTCGCCAGATGAAGCCCTGCTGCGCAAGGCCGACGCTCGAACCATAGAAGACGCCTGGCGGCGCATCGGCGCCCTCCTCGACTGCTTCATCCCCACTGAATGCGCAAACCACTCCTGACACTCAGGATACGCTTCAGCCTGAGCAAATCATACTTTAATCGATTGCAACCAGCTGTATCTCGTGGCCATCCATGTCGACGAAATCGCCCACGCGTTTTCCGATCAGGCGACGCGCAAGTGGCGAAACATAGGATATCATGCCTAGGCGCGGGTCAGCCTCATCCTCGCCGACAATTCGGTAGGTCTGACGACGGGCGTCGTCGCGAACAATGGCAACGCGATGGCCAAACGCGACGACTTCGACGCTCGTCGGCGCCGGCCGTAGTTCCGCGCTCGCGACACGTTCGGAGAAATATTGCAAGTCGCGCGCGGCGAGTTCGATCGCGCGACGACGCTCGTTCATATCCTCTATTAGCTGCGCGGCTTTCACCGCGGCTCGGCCCTTGGCGACGGCTTGCTCCAGCGCGTGAAGCCCCGACTGCGTCACCAGATTCGGATGCGCCGATATCGGCCGCGCTGGCAGAGTTACTTCCTGCGCGGATTCCGCGCTTTCTTCCCGGACGAACGCTACACTCATAGGGCTCTCCTCCATCACTGGATATAGGGAGCCGCAGGCGCGGCCGCGATGGTTTTAGCTAGCAAATCCTACGACGTCCGAATTCTGCTCGGGCGAAAGGCGGCTACGGGTCGGAAGATCGAAGGGCCGCTATCTGCGCGGCAGACGGCCGGAGCCGATGCGTAAAGCAGCAGTTGAACATAGGGGCCTCCGGGCGTTGTGGGTTGAGTACGACCGACACGGGCCGCGGGGCCTCGCTGATCTGTGGTCAGCCGAGGGATCTGAGACTCGCCCTTAGCCGCGTGCTCGGCCGAGTTTTTTGTCCGCTGCGTGGCGAGGGCCGCTCCATTCCCAGCCGCTTGAACAATTCACTCATTGGCGGCAACAACCTTCGTCAAGAGATTGTTGGCCAGCACGTCGACGTTCGTGGTCGCAGAGACGTCATAGTTCATCAAGACGCAGACGCTTGCGGCTTGCGCGTTGCCGAACCCTCCGTTGGGAGGCGCGTAAGCGACGGCCGAGTTCCAACCCGAGCCGCCGCCATTTTTCTCGACCTGTTCCAATGCTCCGGTGGAGCTCTGGTGGACGGCCCAGCCCAGTCCAAACGTGCCGGGCGTCCCGCCGGGAAGCGAATAGGGCGTCCACATCGTCTGGTAGTCGGCCGGGCTCAATACGAGCCCCTGTGAGAGCCCGATGGCGAAATTCTCAAGATCGGCCATTGTCGACGCAAATCCACCGGAGCCGTAGCCGCAAAGGGGATTGCGCCACGAACCATCGCCGAAGTTGGGCGTAACCGGATCGGGCGCCTCGGCATGTGTGAAGAGGCCTGTATTGGGTAAATTAAATACTTTTAGCACCTGTTGCCGCATATAGTCTATATAGCTGCTAGAAACTCCAACTAGCGTATCGACCAGCGCGCTGAGCAAGAAATAGTTAGAGTTGCTATATTGATACTGGGTTCCTGCGGGAAACTTGAGCGGTGTCTCGACCAGGTTCTCCAATTGCTCCATGTATGTTAGCTTTTCGCTGCTGCTGTCCGGAATGCCGCTGACCATTGCCAGGAGCTGATTGATCTGGATCGAACTCCAAGCCTGATTCCAGCTCCCATTGGAAAGGGACGTCATATAGGCACCGAGCTGATCGGTGAGGCTGACGATCGTGCCTTGCTCGAAGAGTCGGATGACGGCGAACGCTGTGAAAACCTTAGTCAGGGAATCGATCTGAAATGAATTCGCGGTCGTGGGAGCCGGGCCGTTGTTTGAGGTTTTTCCATAACCCTGAGCGTAGATCGTCGCGCCTCTATACTGAGCGGACACGATAACGCACGCGGAGTTCGGCGGCGCGCTGGTCTGTGTCATGAACGAACTAACCGTTGCATCGATGCACTGCCCGAGGCTCTGTCCGGAGCTGCAAGCTGGAAGTTTGATCTGAGTGGTGTTTTCCATCTCCGGTCTTCCTTTGATTAAAGGCGGGAATTCGCCAGTTGGAGGCGCCGGCGAGGCGAAGTCTGCGCGAGGGCATTGTCACGTCTAGCAAGAAAAGGCTGTTTCGACGCCCCGGCCGATTCGCTGACCCTTTGAATTTATCGAGTCCGACTTCGCCTCGGAGGTAAAAGGAGGGCACTAAAAAACGCTTGATGTGACAATGCCCTCAATTGTCTTACCGGCCGTCTGTTACGCTCCCCGTCACATTCGAGGAGCTTCTACAATGGCAAAATTGAAATTCACGCCGTCATCCTTGCCGCGCTGATGGCCGGCGTTACCGCTTATGCCCAAAACGACGGCGGTTACGTCGCCCGTGAGCTCAGCATGCCTACCTACGGAACGCCGGGTCGCGGGACCGTCTCGCCGGTCGAGGTCAGATAGTCCTGATCCGGAAGATGCCCCGAGTGCGAGCAATGATAGACTATCGGCTCGGCGCCGCTGCTCACGTATGCAGCCTCCCAGCCAGAGTTTGCGAGGGCTGCTTTGGGAGTGCGCCCGCTGCCGCAACCTCCGGCTTCAGCTGAAGTCCGCTTTTCGCTTGCCGCTCGTTCATAGGCTCGCTCGGGTTCAATCGAAGCCCAAATGGGCGTGGGCCTGCTCGCGGTTACTTCCCGGTTACAGTTTCGCAAATTCACTCCCGTGAACGTGCGTGCAAGCGCGTGCACTCCAATTCACGAATCCCTCCCGACCCCATTTCGTGCATTCCCGTGAACCAGAGCAAACGCCCCTGAACGGGGGTGCAGCCGTACAACACCCTGAACTCGCGCTTCCTAAACCTGGGGTCAGAGGTTCAAGTCCTCTCCGGGACGCCAATTCTCCTCATGATTTCCGATATAGGGGGACGCCAGCGTCCCACGCGACGGATGCCGTGTCCGCAAACCAGGGAACCGGCGGGCCCCCGTTACCGCAAGGCCACGCACGCCGTGCGGCTACCGATAGCTTGTGTGAGGCGTCTTGCTGTGTTTTGACTCTTATAGTCCGCTTTCATTATGCCACATGCATGTCGGGCCCGGACGGAGGAAAGAAATGGCTCCAGAAGGTTGGTTAAGGCGCGACTGCCACCGGACTTCCCCTCACGCCCGGACGCCGCACAAATTGGTCTAATAGACGTTCAATTTAGGGATGATCACCGGATGTCCTCGATTTGGCGCCGATTTTTGATCTCGCTCTCCGCTTCGCTCGCCTTGGCGGGCGCGGCCGCGGCCGCCGATTGCGACGCCCTCATCGCAAGCTTCAAAAGCGCGATTGCCGACCAGGCGTTCGAGAAGGTGAAGGACGCGATGGGGGCGATCGCGGACGACAGCGCATGCAACTTCGATATCGACGCGTATCGCATCCAGGAAATCAATTCCATCATCGACATGGCCGGCGCAGCGCCGACGGACGACGCGCGAAAGCAGATGATCGAGTTCGTCGAAGGGATCATGGAGATCGGCGGAGACTGGCGGTCGGCCGAGCATCTGGGCGACTACCACGCGCATCGCGGCGAATACGCGGAGGCGCTCGGCGGATACGAGACCGCCATCTCCTTCCTCTCACGGGCTGCGCCGCCAGCGACCCCGAAGGACCGCGAGGAGCTGCTCGCCCGCGCCGAGGCGGCGAAGAGCCAGGCGAGCGACGATCAGGAGGGCCGAAGTTCTTCGAGATTTGTGGCTTCCTCCCGGGATCTCAGCGGGCGCCTCGCCGGGATCTATTCGCGGGAACTGTTGCGCGGCTTCGAGGTGCTCGCCGTGCCGGTGCCGGTCAATTTCTATTTCGGGCAAGCGCGCTTCACGCCGGCCGGCGAGAAGGCGGTCGAGGAACTCGCTGAGGCCGTCAAGCAGCAGAATGTCGAAACCCTCACTCTTGTCGGCCACACCGATCCGCGCGGCGATCGTCAGTACAATGTCGAATTGTCCAAGCGGCGAGCGGCCGCAGCGCGCGACTATCTGCTCTCCCACGGCGTGAAGGCGCGTATCCTTGTGGACGGCAAGGGACCGGATGAGCCGTTCGACATATCATTGCTGGGGCGGCCGGTCACACAGGAGGAAGCCTGGGCGCTCGATCGCCGCGTGGAATGGATTCGCCAGGGAGCGCCGGATTGAGGACCTTCGACATTGGACGGGAACGGACCATGCGCAAATTGATGCTGTTCCTGACCGCCGCTGGCGCGGCGGCCGCCGGCGCGCTTGCGCAGCCCGGCGAGGCTTTGGCCGATGATTTGCGAGCGCCGGGCGGCGGGACGATCCGCGCGCTTGTCGTCGGCGTCGACGTCTATTCGAGATTGCCTGCATCCGTGCAGTTGCAGGGCGCTCGGGCGGACGCCGAGGACATTGCCGAAGCGCTCAGCCGGGACGGGGTCAAGCCCGTCGTTCTGTTCGACGCCGACGTTACGCGCGCGAACATCGTGGCGCGCATGGATTCCTTGGTCGCCGAGTCGAAGCCGGGTGACTTCGTTCTGTTCGCATACGCCGGGCACGGCATGCAGACGCCGGAATATGCCCGCTGGCAGGGCATCGATCCCGACGGCGTCAACGAGCAGATCGCGCTCTCCGGATTCAGTTTTAGCGGCGAAGGCGTCGACGAAATCATCGTGAATCCAGAAATTCGGGCGTGGCTGTCGCGTCTGGACGCAAAGGGCGTCGATGCGGTCGTCATCATGGATTCATGTTTCGGCGGGGGCATGCGGGAGGTCGATCCGCGCACAGGCATGATGCGGACACGGGTTTTGCGCGCCAGCGCCGCGCAGATCCGAGCCGGGGAAGACGAGCGCGGGAAATTTGCCGGCATTCCCATGACCGACAAGGAAGCGCGGGCGGACGTGGAGTTGATGTCCCATGTCACTTTTCTCGCCGGCGCGACGAGCAGATCCGTCGTTCCGGAAACCCCCGGCCTGGCCGCCAGCGGACCGCGGGGGGCCCTCAGCTATTTTTTTGCTCGCGCCCTTGGCGGAAAATCGGCCAAGGACGGGGTGACCACGCGCCAGGCGCTGTACGAATATCTGAAGCACAACGTCCGGGGGGCGACGCAGGATCGGCAACTGATTCAGGTCGAGCCGCAAAGCCCGGACCCTTCCATCTACGGCAAACCGGTCTTCACATTTGCTGAAGCAGCGCCGGCGGACCAGGCGTCGAACACACCGCCCGCGCCCGGCGCCGCAACCCCGGCCGACGATGGCGCGGCGCCGCCCGCGCAGGCGTCGAATACCCCGCCTCCACCGAGCAACGAACCTCCGCAGGATCAGGGCCAGGCGCCGTCGCCGGCAGCGATAGACGTCCC
>PLUH01000393.1 GCA_003164825.1 Hyphomicrobiales bacterium | reverse complement strand
GCCATTGGACCCTAGTCGATCGCCGACAGGACATGGACGGCGCGGTTGGCGATCAGATCCCTGGTTTTCTTTCCGTAGGCCGCCATGTGCGGAGCGGCGATGTGCGCCGCCAACGCTTCCGGGCTTTCCCACGTTTCGATCACTGCGAAGATGTCGGGCCCGAACTTCGCCTGGAACGGCCCGATACCCGTCGCGTCGACATGCGCCTCATACTCGATGCATCCTTTCTCCGCTCGAACCGCCGGGACGTTGGCGCGAAACGCGGCCAGGATCTCGTCGCGGCGCCCCGGGTTGGCGGTTATCACGGCGACTACACGGATCATTGTCACTTCTCGCTGCTTTTGCCAGACGCCCGGGGCGGCTACGTCAAGATAACCCCGCCCGATCCGCTTTCGCCAGCGAAAACGCCCGCGCCTGAAACCGCAGCGTTGCGAACCGCCGTCAAACGGGTTCATGCGAATTCTGAGCGGGATCGTCCGCCAGATCTGCAGTTTGGCCGGCGTCCGCCAGCTCCCCGTCAATAGGCGGCGCGGCATGGGGGAGCGCGAGCGGCGGAGCGGGCAGGGCGAGCGGCGGTGACGGGGTTTCGGGCGCCGGGCGTGCCGGAGCCAGCCCGTGATAGCGGTCGAGGGCGGCGACGAGCCGGATGAGCGGCGTGACGGCCTTCGGATCGCCCTTGTCAACGAGCTCGTCGACAACCCTCAGCGCCTTATGGAGCCGCGCCACCTGCACCCTGGCGTAGCGCTCGGGCGCGCCGAGCCGCCGCTCGGCGATCGCCCGGTCGAATTCGCGTCGCACGGTCGCGACGCTGATCTCGAGCGTCGCAGCGATCACTTGGTAGTCATATCCGGACGCGATCATATCGAATACGGCTTCGCGCAGCGCAAGCTGCTGTTTCCGCCGGGTCTTGCGCCCGGCGCGCAAGTCGGCGCGCTTGGAATGGGGAGCGGGGTCGTCGTTCATGGTCGTCTCCTTCGGGGCGATATTTGGTGGATAATCGAAGAGCCTATCATAAATCATGAGAAACAGAAAGACTTTACGCGGATAGACTCTCAAGATATTGAAATATCAGGACAACCAGCGCGCCTTCGCTGACGCAAAGGTTCCCGCGGCCCGAGGCTGGGCGCCAAGGCTCTTGGCGCCCTCCAAAGGGAGTCACCGGCGGCCCAAGTCCGGCGCCGCGCGTCCTTGCGTCCCGCGCGCGGGCGCCCTATCGCAATGCAGCATTTCCACGAGGCCCCATGGACCCGCTCATCGAAGGCTATCGCCGCTTTCGCGCCGACATCTGGCCGGCCGAGCGGGCGCGCTACGAGGCGCTGGCGAACTGGGGGCAGAGCCCGGAGGCGATGGTCATCGCCTGCTCGGATTCGCGCGTCGATCCGCAAACGGTGTTTGGCGCCGTTCCGGGCGAATTGTTCGTCGTGCGCAACGTCGCGGCGCTCGTTCCGCCTTATAGCCCCGACCCGGGCCATCACGGCACCAGCGCGGCGCTCGAATTCGGCGTCAAGGTGCTGAAGGTCGCGCGCCTGGTTGTGCTCGGGCACGGGCAGTGCGGCGGGGTCAAGGCGATGGCTTACGGCGCGCCGCCGCAAGCGCACGACTTCATCGCCTCGTGGGTCGAGATCGGCAAACCGGCGGTTCTGGCGGCGGGCGACAAGCCGGAGGGGAGGCTCGAGCGGATCGAGGCCGAGGTCGTGCGCCTGTCGCTCGCCAACCTCATGACCTTTCCGTGGATCGCCCAAGCGGTCGCCGCCAATCGGCTTGCCCTGCAGGGCTATTGGTTCGACGTCCACACCGGCGTGNNTGCTCGCGGCCGTCGGGCCGGACGGGCTCGAGCCGGTGGAGTGAAGGCCAAGGCTTGGTAGACGTTGCGAATCGTCCCGCCCTCTCGCATGATATGGTCGTGAGCGTGAAGCAGAAGAATACAGCCCTAAGCGATCGAGACGTTTCCGCCTATACGCTAGCCGAAGCGGCTCGCTATACGCGGTTGCCTCCGGCAACCCTGCGGTCGTGGATGCTTGGTCGCGAATACCCGACGACCGAGGGTGTGGCCCAATTTCCGCCGCTCATCCGACCCGCTTCACTGCGTCCGCCCTTGCTCTCCTTCTCGAACTTGATCGAAGCGCATGTGCTGCGGTCGCTGCGGACTGAGCACGGAGTTTCCGTCAAGGCCCTCCGCAACGCGTTGACGTATGCGGAGAAGGCGTTACGCATTCAACGGCTCCTTCTACGTTCCGAGCTGTGCACCGACGCCGGCAGGATCTTTCTCGATCGATATGGCGAATTGATCGAACTCTCCGCCTCGGGCCAACTCGCGATGCGGCGGCTTTTCGAGGAACATTTGAAGCGAGTCGAGTGGGACTTCGCGAAACTTCCTGTGCGTTTCTATCCTTTCATCCTCGGGAGCACGCCGAGCGTTGACCGTTCGATCGTTATCGACCCCCGCATCTCCTTCGGGCGACCAATAGTGAAACGGAAGGGTGTCTCGACCTCTGCAATTGCCGACCGGATCGACGCCAGAGAGAGTATCGCGGATATTGCTTCGGACTATGACCTTACCTCTTCCGAAGTTGAACAGGCCGCGCTCTATGAGCGGGCAGCTTGAGCCTTGTGTACTTCACCGACCGCGATCTCGGTAAGCGCTTTCCCGAGATCCTTCGAGCAAGCGGGCTAAATGTCGAAAGGCACGCCGATCACTTCCCTCCAGAGACGCCAGACGAGGTGTGGCTGGAGGAGGTCGGTAAGCGTGGCTGAATCGCTTTAACTCACGATCAGCGCATTCGATACAAGCCGAACGAACGCGATGCGGTCATGCGACATCGGGTGGCGTTGCTGGTTGTTGTCGGAAAGGCGCCATTTTCAGACCTTGCGCGCTCTCTCGTGGCGACTCTTCCACGCATTGAACACTTCCTCGCGGAACGCGAGCCCCCTTTCATCGCCAAAGTCTATCGACCCGCGGTTACCGATGTGCTGCGTGGCGCAGCGATTGGGCGTGTTGAGCTCTGGCATCCTCGAGGATAGTTGCGAGGTCCTGGACCATGTCCGCGACGAGGGCGTCTATTGCGTCGGGCTCACTCCCCCTTGCTGAACAGGAACGGCGCGACGTCGGAGACACCGGGGGCTTTGTCGACCGAAAAGGGCGCCGGACGGCAGACGGCGAGGGCGGACAGTCCGACCCTCGCCGTGAGCAGGCCGTTGAGCACGCCTTCGCCCATCCGGGCCGAGATGCGCGAGGCGATCCCGTGGCCGACCAGCTGCTGCAGCAGGCTGTCGCCGACCGCCATGCCGCCGGTGATGGCGATATGAGCGCCGATCGAGCGCGCGAGCTTGATGAGGCCGAGGAGGCCGGGCCGGCCGCCGTAGATTTCGGCGATCCGCCTCACCAGGCGCACGATCTGGGCGACGACGAACACGACGTCGAGCACCGCGCGCGGGCTGATCGCGGTCACCAGCGACACGCGCTTGGCGGCGGCGGCGATTTCGCCTTGCGCCTTGTCGTCGAGTGGCCGCAGCAGCGTGCGCTCGGCGACGTCGATGAGATCGCGTCCGTCGATGATCGCCCGCGTCGCATCCTCGACCTCAGCGCGCGCATGCGCCGTCTCGGGCCGGTCGCGATAGAGGGCGATGAGCTGGCCCACAAGGCGGCGCGCGGCGGCGCGATCGTCGGCCGTGCGGGCGTGAGCGAAGGCGACGTGCATCTCGGCAATCCGCGTCTGGCGCGCAACCGCGATGATCTCGCGCGCCGCGACGCCGATGAGGCCGACCAGGAACACCAGGCCGAACACGACCCCGATGATTCCGAGCGACTCCGCCTTGGCGAACAGGCCTTCGATGAGGTTCGTCGCCCACAATCCGAGCGCGAGCGAGACGAGACCGCCGAGGCCCGTCCAGGCGAGGCGCGCGAGTGAAAAGCGCGAGCGGGCGATGAGGCCCGATTTCTGCGCCGCCTCGATCTTAAGCTCCGCTTCGTCGATCGGCGCGGGCGCGGCGGCGGGAATCGGCTCGTGCTGCGAGCGAATGACCGCTTCGGGAGCGTAAGGGGCGGGCTGATCGTCGACCGCGATGCGGCGGTCGTCGAGGCGGAAGGCGCGCGGGCGGGGCGGGCGCTGGCTCATCGGCGGCTCTCGTTTGGAAAGCCTGGCGCAGCCACCTCGCAGGCCCTCATCCTGAGGAGCGAAGCCATAGCCCGTCGAGAGACGGGCGTTCTTCCGAACGCCCTATGGCTTCGCGTCTCGAAGGATGTTCCAGTCACCGCGGCCGGTCGCGCGCTCTGAATTGTCCTTCGAGACGCGTCGCCTGCGGCGCCGCTCCTCAGNNTGGGTGAGCGGCGGGCGGAAGCGGACGAACCGCCAGTCGTTGTCGGCCTCGGGGAGGGCGATCCCGTCGCCGTTGAAGATTGCGTCCGGGTCGGCCGGCAATTCGCCGGGAAACACCGCCGCTTCGGCGACGCCGTCGAAAACCTGGCCGCCGATCGTCTCGCCTTTTTCGGGCACGCCGATGATGGCGCCGAGCGTCTCGCCGCCGGTCCGGATCTCAGCCTCGCGGGTGGCGCGGACCGCGGCGAGCGCAATGACGTCGATCTCCGCCCCGACCCCTTCGGCGCGCGCGATCGCTTTTCCGGTGAGCGCGCGCAGGATCGCCTCCAGCCGGTCATGGCTCGTATGGTGCAGATGGTCGGCCTTGGTCGCCGCGAACAGGATGCGGTCGATGCGGGGGCGGAAGATCGAGGAGAGCCGCGAGGCGCGCCCGGCGCGGAAGGCGCGCATGACGTCGGAGAGCGCATTCTCGAGATCGGCGACCGCGGCCGGCCCGGAGTTGAGCGCCGAAAGGGGGTCGACCAGAACGATCTGCCGGTCGAGCCGGGCGAAATGATCGC
>PLUH01000330.1 GCA_003164825.1 Hyphomicrobiales bacterium | reverse complement strand
GGCAGTCGCTCGGCTTCACCGCCGGCTCCGGCTATACCAACGGGACTTACGTCCTGACCGGCGGGTCTTGCGGCCAGGCGACCTCCTTCACCGCCCCGAAGATCGATGTCACGATTTCCGGCGGCGCGGTGGTCGATGTCTATCCATCCGCCCAGGCGACGACGACCACAAACGTCGGCGTCGGCATAACCACCAACGCCTGCACGTTCCCGATCGATTTCACCTTCACCGGGTCTTCGCTCAGCGCGGCCGGGCTTTTGACCGTGACCGGGACGCCGGGCGGCGCGCTTGGGATCGGATCAAAAATCAGCGGCGGCAGTCTCGGATCGCCGATCACCATCACTTCGCTCGGGACCGGAACCGGCGGCGCCGGAACTTACAATACCTCCTACTCGGGCAGCGCGCTAACCTCGGCGACCTACACGGCCGGCTCGCCCGGCGGCTCGGGGGCTGCGGTTTCGACCCTGACCTATGGACCGAACCAGGGCGCCGGCGGGATCGCCAGCATGATTTCCGATACCAATTCGACGGGCGTGTTCCTGTACGACAATTCGGGCGAGCCGGGGAACCCGCTCTTCAGCGTGTTCGCCAACCCGGCCAACAGCAACACCAGCTACTTCGAGCCCGGCCTGCCAGTGCAAAGCTGGGGCCAGAGCATCGGCGCAAGGGTGAGCGGGTAGGGCGGCGCCGGCGACACTTTCGAGCCTGGCCTGCCGGTGATCCCCTGGGGCCACGCCATCGGCGCAAAGGTGAGCGGGTAGGCCGGTGTCGGCTCCAGTGGCAAGTCCGATTGCTCGCCAATGTCGCGCTTTGGCTTCCGCCAGCCGATCCGCCCTACTCGGAAATCGTTTGCAACGCTGAAAGTGTTTTCGCTCGAACCGGACGCAGCGTCATGACCATTATCCGCCTGACCTTTCTGTCGCATTTCGTCATTTGCCTTGCCTGCCTGGGCTTGACGTTCTTCGCCTGGGTCGACGGCGTGCCGCAGACAATCTGGGCGAACGACATGAGTATGATGACCAGCGTCATCGGCGCCCTGTTCGTGGGGACGGCGGGATGGCTCGGATGGCAGGCGTGGCAAGTCGGCGATCAGAAATCAGAGACTGGTGACCGCTGCAATGATCCGATTATTGATCGCCGATGGCCGCCAGCCGACTTCGGCCATCTGAGCGAGCGCCTCTGCGTCATGGCGGGCTTTGTGGGCACGGCGATAGGGCTCTCGCTGCAGGCCCAGTCGCTCGCCGGAGGCGCGACCAGTTTCACCGCGCTCGCAACGTCGCTCTTCACTACGGCCAGCGGCGGGACGGCAGCGGCCCTTATCGCCATAATGACGTTCAACCTTGAGGCGGGGATCCGAAGGGCGCAGCGGTGAGCGACGAAGTCCGCGCACCCTGCCCCCCGTCACAAGGCAACCTCCGGAAGAATGCCCGTCTCGAGACAGACTATCGGGAGACGGGATGATGCGCGACCGCAGCTCGATCTGGATTGGCCTCGCCGATCTTCTGCTCTGCATCGTCTCGGTCGTCATCGTGGCGGTCGCGCCGACCCATGCCAAGACGGACGGGATCAGGCCGAAGGCGGAATATCTGATTAGCGCCGATTGGGATGTCATGCTCGACTCGGACGTTGACCTTTGGCTTGTCAATCCGTCACGCAAGCCAATTTTCTACGGCTCTCGACAAGTTGGTTGCGCCGATCTCGATCACGACAGCCTCGGGTTCCAAACCTCGCTGATCACGCTGGCTAACGGCTCGACCGTTCGCGCGGTCTCAAACAAGGAAGTGACATCGGTTCGCTGCTTCGAGCCGGGTCATTGGGACGTTGGGGTAAACCTCTATTCGGATCGTGAACTCGCCAAAGGCAGGAAGGACATCCAAGTTCACGTCGAAATCGTCGGTTTGAACCCGGAGGTTCGCATGATGTTCGCCAAGGACGTGTTTCTCGATCGCGTCGGCGAGACTGTCAACGTCGTTTCTTTTGACATGGACCGCGACGGCAAGATCACGCTCGCCGATCCGCCGCTTCAGGCGATCACGGACGCTTACAGGGGGCCGAAGCAGTGACCTTTTTCAACGCATTCGCACTTTCCTTCGGACTTTTGCTGGCCGGTTTGGTGCTCATTGCAGCATGGATCTTCCGCACCGCTGCGGCGCCCTTGGCGGCAAAGCTCGCCCTGCCGGCGCTTTTGGTCGCTCTCGGTTGCCTCACGCCATATGAAGTCAATTCGATGCTCGGTCTGCCGAGAATGGCCGCGCTCGCCGCGCTGCCTGACCGGGCTGAGCTCATCGCCTTCGTCGCTCATGATGAGGATAAGCGCGCTGACCTATGGCTCCGTGTCGAGGATGCTCCGCCCCGCGCCTATGAGATCGCCATCGACGAGGCGATGAAGAAATTGCTGCGGGACGCGCGCGATCGCAAGGAACATGGCGGTCGGGTGATGCTGGTCAAGCGCGCCGAACATGCGGCCAAAGAAACTGGGCATCAAGGTGTGACCAAGCAGCGATCCGCCGATCCTGTCTACGCGATCGATGACAGCGCCTTCGCGTTGCCGAACAAGGGCGACGGTGAGTAAGCGGCCAACTGGCCCACAGTCTCAAGGAGGTTCCCATGCTGCGCACGCTCGCCATTGCTCTCGCCGCGTCCCTTGCGTTTGGAGGAGCCGCGCCTGCGGCGGAAGGACAGGGCGCGCATGCCCAGTGCAAGGCCTTGGCGAAGCTGAAGGCGGAGTTCGACGCGAAGACGCATGTCGTCCAGCTTACCGTTGGGCAGTTTCATTTCGTCGAAGGCGTCTATGTCGGTAGCCCGAGCACTCCGGACGGCCTGCCGCCAGGTGACGGCGCGCTCCTGTTCAGCCACGAGGGCGACAAGGACGGCATCATCGTCTGGACTCGTGGCGGGCTCGCCTGTGCGCCGATCCCGGTCAACGAGCGGCTGATCAAACTCATAGTCGGCATCAAGACCGGCGCGCTGGACGGCGACGGCAACGAACTGTGACTGCGGGACAGATGCACGAACGCATTGAGCGGCGCTGGCGGCTGAGGAGCGAAGACTTCTACTTGGGCGATCGGCCGGCGTATGGGTCCGAAGAAACGATCGCTGCGAAAAGATGCAACCCGCCAGATTCATGGCTTGTCCTCAGGATGTCCCACGCCGGGCTTCTTCGAGAGGCGACGCGATTCGCCCTATTTGGCTCGCCGGCTTCCCCTTCCCGGAGACGCGAACGTTACGGAATATTACTGCACATGACGTCATCGGCAACAGACGGTTGCTGATTGTCAGTACTCTGACGCCTGAAACCACGCTGGAGACTCTATGGAAACGCTCTACGTCGTCGCCTGCGTGGCGAATCCGTTGCAGTGGAGAAGCCGAGTTGCGTTGGCGCGCGCGGCGGTCGGCGAGTGGCTGAAAGAGCCGAGCGTCCGTATAACGCTCGCCGAATGCGCCTACGGCAGCCGCGGCTACGATCTCGCGGATCTTGTGGGCGCACGGGTCACACATTTGCCTTTGCGCGCAGCGACGATGGCCTGGGCGAAGGAAAACCTGCTCAACATCGCGATTGCTCACCTGCCTCCGGCCGCCGAAAAGATCGCCATCCTTGATGCCGACGTCATCTTCCGCCGGCCCGGATGGGCGCTCGCCGCGCTCGCCGCCCTTGATCTCTATCCCGTTGTCCAGCCATGGTCGGTTGCCTATGACCTCGGCCCCAACGATGAACATATCGGCGTGCATCGCAGCTTCGCGTCGGTCTGGCATTCAGGCAAGCCAGTCGTCGCCGGCGGATCGAATTTCTGGGCGTCGGACGGTGGTCCGTACGACTATCCCCATCCAGGCTTCGCCTGGGGTTTTCAGCGCCGGGCGTTGGACCGGATCGGAGGGCTGTTCGAGCTCGGCGGCATGGGGTCGGGAGATCACCACATGGCTCTTGGCATGGTCGGCGCTCATGAAGCGTCCCTGCCGCCAAGCGTCACGGCAGGCTATCACAATTCTGTCGCCGCGTGGTCCTGGCGCGCCGCGGCTGAGATCAACGGCAAGCTCGGCTTTGTCCACGGTACGATCGAGCACCCGTTCCATGGGCGAAAGAGCGACCGCGGCTACCAGTCGCGCTGGGCGATGTTCCTCGACAGCGGTTTTGATCCAGCCACCGACCTCAAGCGCAACACCTACGGCGTGCTCGAATTCTCGGGCGCCAAGCCCGACCTTGAACGCGCGTTCGACCGCTACCTCCGCTCGCGCGAGGAGGACGTCAACACGCTAACCTGAGAGACGCGCCAGGGATCGCCCTGGAAGTGATCCGCAACAGGCGAGACCGGATATGAGCCGCCTCTTCAAATTCGAGCGCGCAGGTGCGCTCGTGGGGCAGAGATTTGGGCGCACGGCCGAAGGGCGGAATTCCAATTCTCAACTCGGACTTTCTCATGACGGACTTTCTTCCCACGCTTCCCTGGAACCCTTCCCCCAATTTCTCGAACCGTCGCGGCACGCGCGTTGACCCCATAGTGTTGCACGATTGCGAGGGCGGCTATGAAGGTTCCATCGAATGGTTCGCGATGAGCCGATCAAATGTCACGGCGCACTTGGTCGTTCGCGAGGATGGGAACGAAGCGACGCAAATGGTTGACCTTGCAGACAAGGCCCTGGCATGCCTGCGCTTTCAACCAGCGCTCCGTCGGTGTCGAGATCGGCGGACTTGCGAGCCGCGGCTTTGGCACGCCTTTGCTTGCGACCGCGGCGCGCATCTCCGCTTATTTCTGCCATCACCTGAAGATCCCTGTTCGTCATGCGCGCGCTGGCGTCGGACCGGGCATCGCCTCGCATCACGATCTCGGTCCTGCGGGAGGCGGCCATCACGATCCCTCGGACGACCCGGCGTTCATGGAGGCATTCGCTCGGATGGTCGATGACAAGTATCGCAAGGGCCATTTCCCGGATGTGTGGGAGCCGCGCAAGCAGCAAAAAACCTGTCTGCTTTCGCCCGATGGTTCGAAATTACCCCCCGTCACCTCAGCAGCACAAACCGCGCCGAACGTTCACACGATCGGCGGCCTTCAGCAGGCGCTCAAGATGCTCGGCTTCCGCGTTACCGTCGACGGTGATTACGGCCCCGAAACGCGCCAAGCCGTCACGAGTTTCCAGATGCACGCCGGAATCGTCGCGGATGGAATTGCTGGCGTACAGACCGAAGCAAGGCTGACCATGGAACTGAACGACCTGCACTTAATCGGATGCTAAGCAGTTTTCGGCGAGCCGCAGCCAGGCGAGGCGCACAGCGCCGTCGCGAGAGCATTGCGCAGATTCGCGCGCCTGCCTGCAGCAGCGGGATTATATTCCAAACCACAGTAGCACAGCGTGCCCAAGCGCTGCAAAGGTGAGGCGCGACTGATTGCGCCCGCTGGGACAGCCCTAGAGCCTTCGGCGTTTAAGTGTACGCGTAACCGGCGTGCCTGAGATAGTTTGCGCACTCGCTCGGGGCGACTTGAGCGAGGGCGTTTTTGAGGGCGTCCGAAACCGCGTCGAAGGTCCTTGGCTCGGCCTTTCGGACGAGCGTCTTCAGTTTGGCGAAGACCTGCTCGATCGGATTGAGGTCGGGCGAATATTTGGGGAGGAAGAGGAGGCGGGCGCCGGCGGATCGGATCGCGTTCCGCACGGCCTTGCCTTTGTGCGAGCCGAGATTGTCGGC
>PLUH01000248.1 GCA_003164825.1 Hyphomicrobiales bacterium | reverse complement strand
CGTTCATCGCCATCGTGGGAGCGTTGCCGCTCATCATCATCGCGCCGCCGCCCGCCATCACGACCGAGGACGACGGCGTGGCGTCTACTCTTCCTCCCGCCGGATGGAAGCGGTCGACGAGGCTCTGCTCGAGCGAAGCGGTGTTGGCGAGCGAGATCTGGGTCAGGAATCCGGTGTCGAGGCCCAAAGCGATCGCCACCACCGCGACCAGCACCGCGGCGCCGAGGCCGCGCCGGATCCATTCGCCGGCGCCGAGCGAACGCTTCATCGCGGCGAAGACCCTGCCGCCGACGAGCAGCGCCAACGCCAGCGATGTCGCGGCGCCGGCGGCATAGGCAAGCAACAGCAGGGTCGTTTGGACGTTCGCGCCCTGCAGCGCCGCTCCGGTGAGGATGAGGCCGAGGACAGGCCCGGCGCACGGGGCCCAGAGCAGGCCGGTCGCGACGCCCAGCAATAGCGACGGCCAGACGCTTCCCGCATGTTCATTGCGGTCGGCGGATTCGGACAATCGCCCGCCGAGCGCGACCAGCGGCCGCGTCAACCGATCGGACAACTCGGGAAAGAGGAGCGTCACGCCGAACAGCGCGAGAAGCGCGATCGCCGCATAGCGGCCGTATTCATTGGCCTGCACCGCCCAGCCGCCGCCGACTGCCGCCAGCGTCGCAATCACCGCGAAAGTCGCGGCCATGCCGAGGAGCAGCGGCAGACCCCGGCGCAGAAACGGCTGGTCGGCGCGGGCGAACACGAACGGCAGCACGGGCAGGATGCAGGGGCTGAGAATTGTCAGCACGCCGCCGATATACGCAAGAAGAAACAGGAACATCGCGGCGTCTCTCGCCCCTCAGGCGGTCGCCGGCTTGAAGGTCAGCGCGAGGCCGTTCATGCAATAGCGGAGTCCGGTCGGCTTGGGTCCGTCGTCGAAGACGTGGCCGAGATGGCCGTCGCATCGCCGACAAGTGACCGCCGAGCGTAGCATTCCGTAGGACCGGTCGTCGTGGGTTTTCACCGCATTGTCGAGGGGGGCCCAGAAGCTCGGCCAACCGGTGCCGCTGTCGAATTTCGTCGCAGAGGAGAAGAGATCGAGGCCGCATCCGGCGCAGGCAAAAGTCCCCTTCCGTTCCTCATGCAGAAGCGGGCTGGTGAAAGGCGCCTCGGTCCCTTCCTTGCGCAGCACCGCATATTGGTCGGCCGTCAGGTTTGAGCGCCACTCCGCGTCGGTGCGGACTATGTGGTCCTCCTCGGCGGACCAGGCCCCCGGACCTTGCAGGAGATTTGCGCTCGCGATCGCGGCCAGGCCGCCGCTCAGAGCCATTCGACGTGTCAGCATTCTCAACCTCGCCGGTCTGTCGATCTCGGAGACCCTTCGCGCCCTCCGCAACGCCTATACGTACGAAAAAAGGCAGGGTTACAAAAACAGGCAAACTTTTTCGATTCCGCCGCCAACCCGACGGGAGCCGATCGCGGCGCGCCGCTGCCAGGGAGTTGACCCGGAGACGCCGCATGTTTCAAACATAGACCCGGCGTCAGAGCCTGCAAGCCGTCGCGCGCGCCCCGCGCTTGTCGTCGACGTCCGTCTAGCCAATGCCTGAGGAAACACCCAATGGCCGCTATCAATTCGGTTGCCGACCTTGCGATCGACGGCGAGGTCGCCGTGGTTACGATCGATTCCCCGCCGGTGAACGCGCTGTCGCAGGCCGTTCGCGACGGCCTCAAGCGCGGCGTCGAGGCGGCGGAGGCGAATGCCGCGGTCAAGGCGGTCGTCATCATCTGCGGCGGCCGGACCTTCATCGCCGGCGCCGACATTTCCGAATTCGGCAAGCCGCCCGCCGCCCCCCACCTTCCCGACGTGCTCGACCGAATCGAGAACGCATCGAAGCCGATCGTCGCCGCGGTGCATGGCACGGCGCTGGGAGGCGGATTCGAGGTCGCGCTGACCGCGCACTACCGCATCGCCGTCCCGTCGGCCAAATGCGGCCTGCCGGAAATCAAGCTCGGCCTCATCCCCGGCGCGGGCGGCACGCAACGCTTGCCCCGCCTCGTCGGCGTCGAGAAGGCGCTCGACGTCATCCTTTCCGGCACGCCGTTCGGCGCGCGCGAGGCCAAGGAATGGGGCGTCGTCGACGAGCTCGCCGAGGAGGGAAACTTACGCGAATCGGCGCTCGCCTTCGCCCGCCGGCTGATCGCCGAGAAGGCGCCCTTGCGCAAAGTGCGCGACCGCTCCGACAGGCTTGCGCCCGCGCGCGGTCATCCCGAGATCTTCGAGGCCATCCGCAAGGCGAACGCGAGAAAATTCCGCGGCTTCGAGGCGTGGGAGAAGGCGATCGAGTCGGTGAAGAACGCCGTCGACCTGCCGTTCGATGAGGGCGTCGTCAAGGAGCGGCAGATGTTCATGGCGCTCCTGCAGACGACGCAGTCCAGGGCGCAACGGCACGTGTTCTTCGCCGAACGGCAGGCGGCGAAGGTCGCCGACATCGACCCCGACGTGCCCACAAAGCCGATCCGGAACGTCGGCGTGATCGGCGCCGGCACCATGGGCGGCGGCATCGCCATGAACTTCCTCTCAGCCGGCATCCCCGTCACCATCGTGGAGACCTCGAAGGAGGCGCTCGACCGCGGGGTCTCGGTCATGCGCCGCAACTACGAGGCGACCGCCAAGAAGGGCCGATTGACGATGAAGGAGGTCGACGAGCGGATGGGGAGGCTCAAGCCCACGCTCGACTTCGGCGCGCTGGCCGAGGCCGACCTCGTGATCGAAGCGGTGTTCGAGAATATGGACATAAAAAAGAAAGTGTTCGAGCGGCTCGATTCGATCGCCAAACCCGGCGCGATCCTCGCCTCGAACACCTCCTATCTCGACATCGACGACATCGCGTCGATGACCAAGCGGCCGGAGGACGTGCTCGGCATGCACTTCTTCTCGCCGGCGAACGTGATGCGGCTCCTCGAGATCGTGCGCGGCGCCAAGACCTCGAAATCGGTCCTGGCGACGATCGCAGCGCTCGCGCCCAAGATCGGCAAGGTCGGGGTGGTCGTCGGCGTCTGCCACGGCTTCGTCGGCAACCGGATGCTGGCCCAGCGCCAGCGTGAGGCGATGAAGCTCATTCTTGAAGGCGCGACGCCGTGGGCGGTCGACCGCGTGCTGACCGACTTCGGCATGCCGATGGGGCCGTTCGCGATGAGCGATCTTGCCGGTCTCGACATCGGCTGGTCGGCCGAGACGTCGAAGCGCGCGTCGATCCGGGACATCCTGTGCGAAGAGGGCCGGCGCGGCCAGAAGACCGGCGCCGGCTTCTACGACTATGACGAAGCGCGGACGCCCAAGCCGTCGGCGCATGTGGAGGCGATCATCCGCGACTTCGCCAAGTCGAAGGGGGTCGCGCAGCGCACGATCGGCGACGCCGAAATCCTCGAGCGCTGCATCTATCCGATGATCAACGAAGGGGCGAAAATCCTCGAAGAGGGTAAGGCGCAGCGCGCCTCCGACATCGACATCGTCTGGATCTATGGCTACGGCTGGCCGGTCTATCGCGGCGGCCCGATGTTCTATGCCGACACCGTCGGATTGAAAAATGTGCTCG
>PLUH01000353.1:244-2733 GCA_003164825.1 Hyphomicrobiales bacterium | reverse complement strand
GCCGGCGGGCTCGTCGCCAGAGGCTCGGCCGAGCCGAACGCGACCGTCCGCCTTTATCTCAACGGCGCCGACGTCGCCGACGCCAAGACCCAATCGGACGGCCGCTGGTCGCTGACGATCAAGCACGGCATGACCCCGGGCGGCTACGTGATGCGCGCCGACGAGATCAAGCCGGGCGACCCGTCCGTGGTTGCGAGCGCCGATACGCCGTTCGACTATCCGGCTGCGGGAACGCCCGCCCCGGCGNNCCGGCGACCGCCCCTGCGCCTGCCGAAGCAAGCGCGGGGCAACCGAACGCTCCGTCGTCCGCCGATGCAGTCGTCGAAACGGTACAAACCGCACAGGTCGTTCACGGCCACACGTTATGGGCGCTCAGCCAGAACTATTACGGCGACCCGACCCGCTACCCGGTGATCTACGAAGCCAACAAGTCGCAAATCCACAACCCGAATCTCATCTTTCCCGGCCAGGTCTTCGTCGTGCCGAAGTTCGAGCCGAAGCCTTGAGCGGGGCGGAGCCGCCGGTCCTCATCCAACAGCATCTTCGACGGCCGGCCGTCGTACCGGCTCGGTCGCCCAAACGTCAGGAACAAAAGTCTCCCCATGCCCCCCGACGACCGCGCCGCGGCAATCTCCCGGCTCCAGATCAGGACATTTGACGATGCGCTCGGCCATCGCATCATCGGAACCCACATGTGGGCGGTGCGCGAAGGACTGCGCAGCGCCGGCGCCTATGAATTGTTCGACGGCTATTGCCAACGACTGGTCATCGACGGAATTGAGCTGTGGCGGGCGCATCTGGCGATGGAGACGCTGCATCCGCAATGGAGCGGCTATGGCTACACCTGGCGTCGCGACCTCAACGCCATCGAACCCCAGCAATACGTGCACGGGAGCACTGAAGACGCGGATTTTCTCGGCAGCCCTTTCAATGAGCTCATCGTCAGAGCCCAAGGCGGAGAGGAGAATCCGTCATTACGCCGGCGCGTCGAACAGGACGACCAGCGCGACTTCCCTATTCTGGTGGAATTCTTCGCCGCGGGCGCGACGGACTATCTCGCCTACCTCTTCGAATTCGGAAAGGGCGGCGACCGCTCGCAGGGAACCGGCATCGTCTATTCGTTCGTGACCGACCGCAGGGGCGGTTTCAGCGACGACGACACGACCCTCCTGCAAGCGACGCTGCCTGGGCTTTCGCTGGCGATGAAGGCGCACGCCGGCTACGTCATCGCCTCCGGACTGCTGGGGACCTATCTCGGCGAGGACGCCGGACGGCGGGTCCATGCCGGCTCGATCCTGAGGGGTTCGGTCGATACCCTGCGCGCGGTCATATGGTACGCGGACATCCGCGGCTTCACGACCGTAAGCGATTCGGCGCCGGGTCCAGTCGTCGTCGAGCTGCTTAACGAGGTGTTCGAGATCCTGACCGCCTCGCTTCGCGTGCACGGCGGCCAGGTGCTCAAGTTCATCGGCGACGGGATGCTCGCCATTTTCTCGTTCGAGGAGCGCGACCGCGCCGAGACCTGCCGGCACGCGCTCGACGCCGCGATCGAGGCGATGCGCAACATCGATGAGATGAACAAGGCGCGCGCGACGGCCGGGCTCCCGGTCGCCTCGGTCGATCTCGCTCTTCATCTCGGCGAGGTGCTCTACGGCAATGTCGGCGCGACCGACCGGCTCGACTTCACCGTCATCGGCCCGGCCGTCAACGAAGTCGCGCGCATCGAGGCTTTGTGCGAGCCGCTCGACCGCCCGGTTCTCGTCTCGGCCGAATTCGTCGCCGGCATCACGGGCGCCGACGACCGCCTCGAATCGCTCGGGCGGCATGCATTGCGAGGAATCAGGGAGCCGAAGGAGATCTTCGCGCTGGATTTGGGCGGCGGCGGGTGACGGCGGAGTGACGGGCCGTGGAGACGGGCTTCGTCGCCCTCCACCTCAGAAAGCCTTGGGCAGGCCGGCCTGGCGAAGAATGGCGTTCGCGGTGTGTCGGCTCGCGATGCCGATTGGGACTGGGAAGCTGCGTTCCGTGATTGGGCTGCGCCAGATTTCATGACTGCCGCGTCCTTGCCTAATTAGGACGCAGCCGGACTTCGCAAGCATATCGCGCAAAGGCCGATCGAACTGCGGCGCCATTCAGGCCGCAACCGGGACCGCTTCNNGACACTTTTTCGAGCAGTTCGTCGAGGGTGGGCGCGTCCGCGGCAGCGGGAATCTCGTCGCAGTAGCCGCTCCATGCACTCGCGTCAGCGTCCCAAGTCGCGGATACGGTGAAAATCATTGGCCTCGCCATGCGGTCCTCATCGACAGACTTACGTTTCAAGCCCGAAGACCAATACCACCTCCTGGCCGGCGCAGAAACTCCGTTGCCCGTCCCGCTCACCTTATCGGCGGGGCGTATTGCAGGCCGCCCTGGTTCCAGAGCGCGTTCAGGCCGCGGCGGATCTTGATCGGCGAGCCCTGGCCGACGTTGCGCTCGAACGATTCGCCGTA
>PLUH01000353.1:0-189 GCA_003164825.1 Hyphomicrobiales bacterium | reverse complement strand
TCCATTGCACGATCTGGAACCATTGGATGTCATCCTTGCGCACCGACGGGCCCAGCGGCTCCTTGGAGATGATCTCCGGCAGCACGATGTGGTCGTCGGGAACCGACATCTTGAGCCGTTCGGAATAAAGACCGGAGGCGTCGGTGGTGTAGGCGTCGCAGCGGCCAGTGTCGTAGGCCTTGGTCGCCT